>MNVP01000073.1 GCA_001871815.1 Candidatus Omnitrophica bacterium CG1_02_40_15 | reverse complement strand
ATAATCCCTATCGCCATGGAAAAAGAGCTCCGCTTTGCGATTCGTGAAGGCGGGCACACAGTTGGAGCGGGAGTGGTGTCGGAGATAATAGCATAGTAAAACAACGTGTTGGTGTAAGGTTTCAGGTGTCAGGTTAAAAGTTGACAGTTCAAATTCACGTTTTACACCTTTCACTTTTAACCGTTCATTTTAAACTGTTCACCTTAAACCGTTCACCAACATAGTGAGCTGATCAGGAGTAAGATGGCTGAACAACGTATACGAATCAAGTTACAGGGATATGACCATAAGCTTATAGATCAGTCTGCTCTGGAAATAGTAGATACTGCAAAGCGGACAGGCGCAATGGTGTCAGGCCCAATCCCGCTGCCTACAAAAAGAGAGATCTTTACAGTATTAAGATCTCCTCATGTAGATAAAAAATCCAGAGAACAGTTTCAAATGAAGACTCACAAAAGGCTGATAGATATCGTAAGCCCTACCGCAAAGACAATAGACGCATTGCGTAAATTAGATCTTCCTGCGGGTGTGGATGTGGAGATAAAGTAAGATTATAAGTTGGTTTACGGTTAACGGTTTTAGGTTAAAGGTTTACAGTTTAAATTACACCTTACACTTTTAACCGTTCACCAGCATAGTGAGCTGATAATGAGAATTGGGATATTAGGTAAGAAGTTGGGCATGACTCAGATTTTCAGCGATGAAGGCGCGTCTATACCGGTCACTGTTATTGAAGCTGGGCCTTGCACTGTGCTGAATGTTTGTGAGAAGAAGGTAAGATTGGGTTTTGGAGAAAAGAAAGAAAAAAATATCCCAAAACCTCAATTAGGTTTTTATAAGAAGATAAACCAGAAGCCCAGCGTATTTGTAAGAGAAATATCTTTTGACGCCAAGGATAAGGTAATCGTCGGGCAGCAGCTAACAGCAGATATCTTTAAAGAAAAAGATTTTGTAGATATAGCAGGGACTTCTATAGGAAGAGGATTTCAAGGAGTTGTAAAGCGCCATCATTTTAAAGGCGGTCCGGGAGGCCATGGATCCATGTTTCACCGCGCCCCAGGAGGCATAGGCTCTCAGGCAGGTGGAAGAGGATGCCGTAAAGATGTCCCTAGAGGAAAGAGATTTCCAGGCCATATGGGCAATGAAAGAATAACTATACAAAGCCTCCAGGTGATAAAGGTGTTAAAAGAAAAAAATATATTGCTTGTAAAAGGGCCTGTGCCTGGTTGCCGCAACGGGTATCTTGAAATAAAGAGCGCTAAAAAGAAATAGTAAGCTGTAAGTTTTAAGCCGTAAGCTGTAACAAGGATTTTCCAGCTTATAGCTTACAGCTTATGGCTTATAGCTGAAAATGCCGAAAGAAAAAAAAGAAATAAAAACTGATAGCAATGAAGCCCTAGAAGTTGATGTTTACAGCCTTTTGGGAAAAAAGATTGATAAATTCAAGCTTGACCCTGATGTGTTTAACGCAAAGGTCAATAAGCCGCTTCTTAATGAAATTATACTTATGTACAGGGCTAATAGCAGGCAGGGTAATGCTAGCACAAAGACAAAAGGGCTTGTCAGGGGCGGGGGCAAAAAACCATGGAGGCAGAAAGGAACAGGAAGGGCAAGGTCAGGCTCTATAAGATCGCCTCTATGGAGGCATGGCGGCACCATATTTGGCCCAGTTCCAAGGGATTTTGGTTACGATATGCCTAAGAAGACAAAAAGGATCGCTCTTATATCAAGCCTCAGCGCGAAATTAAAAGATAATGAAATATTTGTCCTTGAAAAAGACCCTGAATTGAAACAGCCAAAGACAAGCGAGATCGCAAAGCTCCTCGTATCGCTAAAGACATACGGGGATAGGGTGTTATTTTTATACCGGGATGCCAATGAGAATATTGTAAAGAGCTGTAGAAACATAGAGAATGTAACAATAAAACGTTCTATAGATTTTAATACATATGATGTGCTGTCAAATTCGAAGATCCTGTTTTCAAAGGAAACGCACGATGCTATTGTAAGGAGATTAAAAAAGTAAAGTTTATGGTGATATAATTAATGATTCCTTAACCAATTTTGTCCGCCACAGAACTTTGGCGGACAAAATTCAGCGGTGACTATACATTGAATACCTCATACGATATAATAAAACACATAGCGAGGACTGAAAAAGGTTCTGGAATGCTGGCTGAAAATAAGTATATTTTTCATGTAGCTAATGATGCAAACAAAATTCAGATAAGACAGGCAGTGGAAGAGATCTATAATGTTACGGTTAAGAAAGTAAACACCCTTAAGGTGCAAGGCAAGTGGAAACGCGTAAGATACAAAGAAGGCAAGACCCCTGATTGGAAAAAGGCAATAGTTACGCTTAAACAGGGAGATAAGATTGATATAGCAACTACATGATCAAGACCAGGTCTTGCGCACAGTTTACTGTGCTCAAGACCTGGTCTTGAAAGAGAAAATGGGCATAAAACAATATAAGCCAAGATCGCCGGGATTACGATGGACAGCTCTTTCTGATTTCAAAGAGATCACCAGGCATAAGCCTGAAAAATCTTTAACAGAATCTATAAAGAGAACTGGTGGCAGAAATTTTCAAGGCAGGGTTACGTCCAGATGGATAGGCGGAGGCCATAAGAAAAGATATAGAATTATAGACTTTAAAAGAAACAAGTTTGATAAACCAGGAAAGGTCATATCTATTGAATACGATCCTAACAGATCTTCAAGAATAGCGTTAATTAAATATGAAGATAATGACAAAAGCTATATACTATGGCCGAACGGATTGAATGTCGGCGACACTGTTATCTCAAGCATGTCTGAAGTAGAAATAAAACCAGGAAACGCCATGGCGCTCGTACATATACCGCCCGGCATTCCTATGCATAATCTGGAATTAAAAAAAGGCACAGGCGGAAAGATTGTGAGATCCGCAGGTTCTTATGCGCAGATACTAGCAAAGGAAAATTTATACGCGCATGTCAAATTGCCTTCAGGAGAAGTGAGGCTTGTCAGTTTGGATTGCATGGCTACAATAGGGCAGTTAGGCAATATAGATCACGATGCTATTTCTCTAGGTAAGGCAGGAAGGTCAAGATGGCTTGGCCATATGCCCAGAGTAAGAGGAGTGGCAATGAACCCTGTTGACCATCCAATGGGCGGAGGAGAGGGCAAGTCTTCGGGCGGCAGGCACCCGTGTTCTCCGTGGGGAATGCTATCAAAGGGCTTTAAGACCAGAAAAAGGAAACAGTCGGATAAATATATTGTAAAGAGGTGTAAGAGCCAAATAGTAACAGCATAGAAATCGCGGAAATACGCAGAAGCAATTGCTCATTTCATTCGCAAGTGACGCGGAACCACGCGGAAATTAAACGTCAGTTTCAGCGTTTTTTCCGCGCGTGCCCAGTACCCTTGTGGTACTGGGTCTGTTCTGAGCGAAGCCCCGCTCTTTCTACGAAAGGGCGGGACGAAGCGAAGAACAGCTTCCGCGTAGTTCAGCGATTAAAAAGGAGAGTAATGAGTAGATCTTTAAAAAAGGGCCCGTTTGTAGACGAAAAATTATTAAATGTTGTAAAGGAGCTGCAGGCAAAAGGCGACAGAAAACCTATAAAGACATGGTCTCGCCGTTCAACCATAACGCCTGATTTTGTAGGGGCTACTATATCAATCTATAACGGCAGGAAATTTATACCTGTTTTTATAACAGAGAACATGGTTGGCCATAAGCTTGGAGAATTTTCTCCTACAAGGATATTTAAAAGGCACGGCGCTCATACAGAGCAGTCGATGGATAAGACGTAAGTGAGGCCATGACTTACGGAGTCCGAAGGACGACGTAAGTCATTTGGCCGAACTTATCCCGCCCTTTTGAATAGCAAGCTGAGAAAAATTGCTAAAAGGGCGGGATTAATTCGCGCAACATAGAAACAACTAAGAGGAGGATCACTTATGGCATCTGAAAGATGCCATAAGTGATGCGCTCATTAATGATAACAAAGGCAAGCGCAAAATACATAAGAATATCTACAAGGAAAGTGAGAAAGGTTATGGACCTGATAAGGGGTATGCCCGCGGTAAAAGCAGATGCGCTTTTAAATAATCTCAGCAAAAGGCCATGCCTCTATATAAAAAGGGTATTAAAATCAGCTGTGGATAGCGCAGATAAACGTTTTCATGTACCCGCGTCAAGCCTGTATATTTCTCTTATTAAGGCAGACCAGGGGCCTTTGATTAAAAGATTCAGGGCTGCTTCAATGGGCCGCGCTACAGAAATTTTGCACAGGACAACGCATATTATACTTGAACTGGATAAGATTAAGGTTCATGAAAAAAAGGCTGCCATAGAGACGGAGAAAGCAGGAAAGATTAAAAAAGTAAAGGTCGAAGATCGCGAATCAAAAACCGCAGACCAAAAAGCGCAGACTAAAGACCATAAGGCGAAAAAAGAAAACAAAAAGAAGGAGAATTAACCTTGGGACAGAAAGTACATCCATATAGTTTTAGATTAGGTTATATAAGAGATTGGAATTCCAGGTGGTTTGCGAAGAACAAGGATTTTGGCAGGCTTCTTGTAGAGGACGCTAAGATAAGAAAACATATAAAAAAGAATTTAATGCAGGCAGCTGTTTCTAAGATAGAGATAGAAAGAACTTCTAACAGAGTCAGGATAATAATACATAGCGGTAGGCCTGGCGTAATAATAGGAAGAAAAGGCGCTGAGATAGACAGGCTCAGGGATGATCTTAAGGAGATAGTTGATAAGGAATTGCAAATCGACATAAAGGAAGTAAAAGAACCTGCTATCTGCGCTCAGCTTGTAGCGGAAAATATTGCGTTCCAGTTGGAAAAAAGGATAGGATTCAGGAGAGCGATGAAAAAAGCTATGCAGCAGGCTATGACAACAGGAGCTCAGGGAATAAAGATCCGTTGCGCAGGCAGGCTGGACGGAGCTGAAATAGCAAGGGCAGAAAAATACATGGAAGGCAAAGTGCCTTTACAGACCATAAAGGCAGATATAGATTATGGATTCAGCGAAGCGCATACCGTATATGGCTTGATAGGCGTTAAAGTGTGGATATGTCTTGGCGAGGTGCTTGTAAAGAAAAAGCAAAAGGCATTTTTAGCCCCTCCCGGGGCAAAAGAAGCAGCTAGCAGCAGCGAAACATTAATTCCTTAGCCAATTTTGCCCGCCAAAGTTCTGTGGCGGACAAAATTCAGAGGTGACAATACATATGTTAATGCCCAAAAGGGTAAAATTTAGAAAATATCAGAGAGGAAGGCGCAAGGGAATTTCTTTTAAAGGTTCTGATATTTCTTTCGGTGAATATGGTTTACAGGCGCTGGATAATGGATGGCTTACAAATATTCAGATAGAAGCGTGCAGAGTTTGCGTGATGAGAAGCTTAAAGGGCGCAGGAAAGCTCTGGATAAGGGCTTTCCCGGATAAATCAGTTACTAAGAAACCAGCTGAAACAAGAATGGGAAAAGGCAAGGGAATGCCTTTACATTGGGTTAGCCTGGTTAAAAGAGGAAGAATGATTTTTGAACTGGGCGGCGTTGCTGAAGAAATAGCGAAGGAATCAATGAGGTTTGCAGCGTCTAAGATACCGCTCAGGACAAGGTTTGTTACAAGAAAAAAACATACATAGAGTAGGGAACGGCCGCGGCCGTTCCCTACAAAAAGATAAACAATGTTAAATGTATCTGACTTAAGAAGTTTATCAAGGCAGGAATTGGAAGATAAAATAGCAGCTCTTAAGAAATCTCTTTTTGAAATGATTTCGCAAAAAGAGACCGGCCGTATAGAAAAACCAAGCAATATAAAAAAGGCAAGGCGTGATATTGCAAGGATAATGACGGTGTTGCGTGAAATGAAGTAGGGACAAGACAATGCCCTGTCCCTACATAATGAGAGGCCATTGATTATGGAAGCTAGATCAAAGCGCAAACATAAGGTTGGGATAGTTGTGAGCGATTCTATGGAGAAAACTATAGTGGTCAGAATAGACAGATCCGCGAAACACCCTGTTTACAACCGCATTATGGCTAAATCCACCAAGGTTATGGCGCACGATGAAAAAAAAGAAGCAAAGGTTGGGGATAAGGTAAGCATTGAAGAGACAAGGCCGCTGTCGAAGAATAAGAGATGGCGGCTGATTGAGGTATTAAAATGATTCGGATGCGGACAATATTGGATGTAGTGGATAATACAGGGGCAAAAAAAGCTTCATGTATCGGTGTAATAGGCAGGCAAGGTAGAATGCTTGCAGAAGTAGGAGACATAATAACGGCTAATATAAAGGAAGCATCTCCTGATGGAATAGTAAAAGCAGGCGAGGTTGTTAGGGCGGTTATAGTGAGAAGCGTTAATTCTCTCAGGAGGCCTGACGGTTCATATCTAAGATTTGATTCTAATGCAATAGTTATAATAGACGCGCAGCTTAACCCTAGAGGTACCAGGATTTTTGGGCCTGTTGCAAGGGAGCTGAGAGATAAAAATTTTATGAAAATAATATCTTTAGCTCCTGAGGTAATATAGGTGTTAACATGGCAAATATAAAGAAGAACGACATAGTGAAAATATTAGTAGGCCGGGATAATGGTAAAACCGGAAAAGTGCTCACTGTTTTCCCAAAAAAAATGAAAGCGCTCGTTCAAGGTATTAATATGGTCAAGAAACACAGCCGCAGGCAAGCTAGTGACCAGCAGCAAGGCGGCATTGTGCATAAAGAAAGCCCTATAAACGTTTCGAATTTAATGATCATATGCCAGAAATGTTCCAGGCCTACGAGGATTGGCTTTAACAAACTTTCAGACGGGACAAAAGTAAGAATTTGTAAGAAATGTAAAGAAATTATATAAAGAGCTATAAGCCGTAAGCTGTAAGTTTTAAGCTTAAAGTTTATAACTTACAGCTTAAAACTGAAATATGACCCCTAGATTATTAGAACAATACAGAAAAACAATAGTTCCAGCATTATCCAAAAAGTTTGGTTATAAGAACGCTATGCAGGCCCCCATGTTTCAGAAGATAGTTCTAAATATGGGGATAGGATCAGGCAGCCAGGATATAAAGTTTGTTGAACAAGGAATGGCAGATATGGCGGCTATCGCTGGACAAAAACCTGTTATAACAAGGGCAAAGAAGGCGATAGCAAACTTTAAAATAAGAAAAGGCCTTCCTATAGGCTGCAAGGTTACATTAAGAGGAAACAGGCTGTATGAGTTCCTGGACAGGTTTTTAAATATGGCTTTGCCGAGAATCAGGGATTTCAGAGGCACATCTCCTGATTCTTTTGACGAGAAAGGCAATTATTCTATCGGGATAAAGGAAGTGTCAATATTTCCTGAGATAGACGTTGATAAGGTTCAGAAGATACAGGGCATGGATATTATAATGAATATAAAATCAAGGTCTAAAGAAGAATCGCATGAATTGCTGAAGTTGTTTGGCATGCCGTTTGCGAACAAGGAGAAATAAGTGAGGACATGATTTACGCCTGCCTGCCGTCAGGCAGGGAGTCCGAAAGACGACGTAAATTATAAGTCCGGACTTATCCCCCTTTCATTCTTTCAGAATGAAAGAAAGGGGGGTTAATTCGCACAAAAATAGAAGTAACTAAAAGGAGGTTGTCCCGCCCTTTTGGATATAGGTTTAGACACCGTATCAAAAGGGCGGGACAAGTGCTCATTAATGGCAAAAGAATGTTTGATAGCAAAACAAAAAAAGGAACCTAAGTTCAAGGTAAGAAAATACAATAGATGCAAATTGTGCGGTAGGCCGCGCGCATATTCTAGAAAATTCCAGATTTGCCGTTTATGCTTCAGAGAAATGGCGTCGGCCGGAGACATACCGGGCGTGACAAAGGCTAGTTGGTAAGTGAGGACATCGTTTACGGAAACTTGTAGTTTCCGTAAACGATAAGTCCGAACTTATCCCGCCCTTTTGAATAGCAAGCTGAGAAAATCGCTAAAAGGGCGGGATTAATTCGCACATTAACTTACGTTCACTCACTGTGTTCGTTCCGTAAGTTAAGTGCTCATTCAAAGAGGGAGTAATACATGAATTTAACAGACCCGATAAGTAACGCATTGACAGTAATCAGAAACGGAAGCAGGGCAAGGAAAATAAAGGTTGATATACCATTTTCTAAGATATCCGAAGATATATTAAATATATTAAAGAGAGAGAAATTTATAAAAGACTTTAAATTTATAGATGATAAAAAGCAAGGCGCATTGAGGGTTTATTTAAAGTTTACAAGTAACGAAGAACCTGTTATAAAAGGCCTTGCGAGAATATCTAAGCCGAGCCTCAGGGTTTATGTGAAAAAGGACAGGCTTCCTAAAGTTTTCGGAGGGCTGGGCATAGCTATTTTATCTACGTCCAGAGGCATTGTGACAGATACGCAGGCGACTGAAATGCAAGCAGGCGGAGAAGTTCTCTGTTACGTTTGGTAAGTGAGGACATGATTTACGCCTGCCTGCCGTCAGGCAGGGAGTCCGAAAGACGACGTAAATCATAAGCCCGAACTTATCCCCTCTTCATTCTTTCAGAATGAAAGAAGGGGGGATTAATTCGCCCCTACTGATTCGTTTTGCATTCGCAAAGCGAATCAAAACGGTAGGGGCTCATTAAAATGTCATTAATCGGCAAAAAACCAATACAAATTCCGGATAAGGTAAAAATAAAGATAGATTCTGGAAAGGTTTTTGTAGAAGGCCCGAAAGGTAAATTGGAATGGAGTTTG
>MNVP01000049.1 GCA_001871815.1 Candidatus Omnitrophica bacterium CG1_02_40_15 | reverse complement strand
TTCCTTCCTGACTCTAATACCGCAGAGGTATTTTGAGTATATTCTGTGCCTAAAAACTTATTTACCGCTTCTTTCGTATTTACCACTCTGCCCTCTTTCACCACAATGCCCTTTGCGTCCATTACTGACATATAGCTGAACTTTTTGTGGTTATCCACACCTATATAATACTGCATAGCGCACCCCTTTTTGGTTATATATTACCATAGTGTACCGAGCGCGCTATATTATCATTGTATCTCCTTTGTTATGACTTATTCCCAAGGATAACTTCCCTCGGCCTATTAACCTTGGAATAATCCTTTGCTGGCTTTACATTTTTCAAACTATCCAGCTTGTTTAAATCTTTCAGCCTGTTGTAAATTAATACCCACGCGCAGTCCTTATTCTTATCAACCTCGCACTTGCCTTTATTGGAACCTCCGCATGGCCCGTTCAAAAGGCCTTTTGCGCATCTTGTTACAGGGCATATACCTGCTGTCGCATTCAGAACACACTCCCCGCACATGGCGCATCTTTCAAAAAATCCATAACCTGTCGCATCCAATATAGACCCGAACATGGTATCGCAGCCTATATAAACAGGCCTTTTGTTCCTGTCATTTTCAAGCACTGACTGGCCGCCTAAACCACAGGCAAGCACTAGAAAAACTTCTGCTTCGTCCACTGCCTTCTTATTCTTGGCAAAATGAAGCTTTGTCTGGCTTGCTATGCAAGGCGCTTTAGGTATTGCCCATCCTGCAATAGTCTTTCCATTTGCCTCTAGCATAGCCTTCATCTCTATAATTTCTTTTTCTCCGCCTGTCTTGCACGTAGTAGCGCACTCTCCGCATCCTACTATAAAAATTTTAGACGCAGGGCCAAGCGCCTTTAATATCTCTTCAATTGATTTTTTCTTAGTGACTATCATTTAATGAGCACTGTAGTTACGAAAATCTCTGATTTTCGTAACTACATCTTCTTTGAGTAGCTACTTTAGTTTGTGCGAATTAATCCCGCCCTTTTAGCAATTTTTTTCAGCTTGCTATTCAAAAGGGCGGGGTAAGTTCGGACATATAACTTATGTCGCCTTTTATTCGTCAAGGGCTCCGTAAGTTGTGTCCTCACTTACAGAAGCTCCTTTATATC
The DNA here is from genome assembly GCA_001871815.1 of Candidatus Omnitrophica bacterium CG1_02_40_15. GTDB lineage: Bacteria > Omnitrophota > Gorgyraeia > Gorgyraeales > Gorgyraeaceae > UBA10183. Next base: position 7,792 of record MNVP01000049.1, on the reverse strand, counting down.
TTTTTCAAATACCTCTTTATCATTATACCCTATATATTTTTTTCTGATATTGCCATCTTTATCCACAATAAAAGTAGTTGGGATTGCTCTTATGCCTCCGTATAAATCACTAACTTCTTCATTGCCAAGTAAAATAGTGTAATTTATCTTGTTTTTTAATGCAAATCCAGGCACTACCTTTTCTCCTCGCATATCCAGCGCAATGCCTATTACCTCCAAGCCTTGTTCTTTGTATTGATTATAAAGGTCAATAAAATGCGGGATCTCTTCCTTGCAGGGCGGACACCAGGTAGCCCAGAAATCAATAATAACAACTTTGCCTTTAAAATCAGAAAGCTTTTTTTCTATCCCGCTTACATCCTTAAGCGAAAATTCAGGAGCTGGTTTTAAATGCGGCTTCTTTTTCACGCTGATTTCCTGCGGGATTTCTTTTATAGGCAATATTTTTGGAGCAGTATTAATCTTTACTATTCCAAAAATAATTATAGCTCCGATCACTGCCAGGACGATAGTAAAAGTCTTATTATTCATTTTTAATGAGCGCTTGACTTACGGAACGAACGAAGTGAGTGAACGTAAGTCAATGCGCGAATTAATTCCGCCCTTTTAGCAATTTTTTTCAGCCTGCTATCCAAAAGGGCGGGATAAGTTCGGCTTTATGACTTACGTCGTCCACCACAGAAACAATGGCGAACTCCGTAAGTCATAGCCTCACTTACCCTTTTACAAATAGGCTGCTAAGCCTGGAAAACTGCCCGGAAAATAACATCGCGCCCATCAATATCAGAAATATGCCTGAAACTAAAGGCGCGAAACGCATAAAGTTCTTGAACTTTGCGAAAAGAAACAGAAATTGGTTTATCGCAAGGCCTGCTATAAAAAACGGCAGGCCCAGGCCCATAGAATAGGCTAATAAGAGGGTTGTGGCTTTAGGCAAGCTTTCAAGCGTAGAGGCATATATAAGAATGCTTGAAAGAATCGGCCCCACGCATGGCGTCCATCCAAATGCAAATGCCATGCCCACTAATAAAGACCCCAGATAACCAAAATTCTTTTTCTTTAAACCAATCCCCTTCCCCCGGCTTAAAAATCTTGTTTTTATTACGCCCATTATATTAAGGCCGAATAAAATTATTAATACCCCTCCTATCCTTTCAAGCCATATTCTTTTTATTCCAAAAAAACTGCCAAAATATGACAGCGTTAGTCCCAGTAATACAAAAATTATTGAAAACCCTAAAATAAAAAATAAAGAATTTAGCGCAGTAAGCTTTGTTATATCAGAGGACCTCCCAGAAGATTTTATATCCTCAAAAGACCTGCCTGTAATATAAGTAATATAAGACGGGAAAAGCGGCAAGATGCAAGGAGAAAGGAATGAAAGAATGCCTGCAGAAAACGCTATAAGAATAGAGACTTCGCTTCCAGAAAACATGACTCCCCCTTCAGCTTACCTGCGCGAAGCCCTTACTTTTATAATATCCAGCTCCTGGCGTATGCCAGTGAGCCGTGCGATTATATCTTCCTGATTCTTTAAAACCCTGCCTATCCTCTCTGAAAGCTTTGTCACGTCATTCTTTGGATCCTGGTTATTTTCTTTGCCAAAGATATTAAACGTAAATATGCAGAGAGATACAAGAATCGCTCCTACTAGCGATAAAATCCAAATCTTTCTCATCATTTATTACCTCTTTTCCAAGTATACATTATAACAAACCCGCCTTGCGCAGTCAACCCAAGTTTTTTTAATGAGCGCTTGATTTACGGAACGAATGAAATGAGTGGACATAAGTCAATGTGCGAATTAATCCTTGGCATTTTGCGTAACACATTAAACTAACTGGGCTCTAGTACGTTTAAATCCCCCGCAAAATGCCAAGGGTCAACTTCAGATTGCTCAGACTAGCTGTATTCAATACATCCTTTTTCTCCAGCCACGCTCTCCTTGCCACTGCCACTCCAAATTTCATCATGCCCAGGTTTTTTACAATATGAGAATCCGTATTTATAACAATCTTTACGCCCGCCTCTTTTGCCATCCTGGAATTTATGTCATTCAGGTCCAGCCTCTCGGGAAAACTATTTATCTCAAGCGCTGTATTAGTATTCTTAGCCGCTTTAAAAACCTCTTGAAAATCCATATCATATGCATCTCTTGAGCCCCATAACCTGCCTGTAGGATGGGCGATTATGTTTACATATTTATTCTGGCATGCCTTTATAATACGCTTTGTAATAAAAGAGCTAGGCTGTTTAAAGCCTGCGTGTATTGCAGCTATTACAATATCCATTTCCTGAAGCACGCTATCCGGATAATCCAGATTCCCATCTGAATCAATGTCAACCTCTGAGCCAAAAAGAATCTTTATGTCCTTATATTTTTTATTTAACTTATCTATCTCTTTTCTTTTAAGCTCCAGTTCATACGCATTTAATCCGCCCGCTATCTTCAGGCCTTGAGAATGATCGGTAATAGCTATATATTCATAACCTAGCTCCATAGACTTTATCACCATCTCTTCCATAGAATTCCCGCCGTCAGACCATGTTGAATGCATGTGAAGGTCGCCTTTTATATCCTCTATCTTTACCAGATCCGGCAATGCGCCTTTAAGGCTCGCTTCGAATTCTCCTCTATCTTCTCTTAATTCAGGCTCTATATATGAAAGGCCGAGCGCCTTATACATTTCTTCTTCTGTCTTACCTGCCATTCTTTTTTCGGCTTTAAATACCCCGTATTCATTCAGTTTCAGGCCATGTTTAATCGCAAGCTGGCGAAGCTTTATATTATGCTCTTTGGAGCCTGTAAAATACATTAAGCTAGCTCCGTAAGATAGCTCATCCACTACCCTCACGTCTACCTGTATATTGTCTTTTGTGCGGATTGATGACTTTGTAGGGCCTTTTGCTATTATCTCTTTTACATCTGGTAATGTTGTAAATACATCCATTATCTTTTGAGGATTGTTTGAAGAAATAAGAATATCTATATCCCTGACCGTATCTTTCATCCTTCTCAGGCTTCCCGCAGGATTTATATTTTTTACATCTTTTAATTTCCTAAGCTGAGCCATAAAACCTTCAGCCGCATCCATTGCTACTTTTAAATCAAGCCTATCCCTAGTTTTTTTTAAAAGCTCTATGCCGGCCAATATATTCTCTTCTGTCTTCTCGCCCATACCTTCAATATCTCTTATTTTTCCTGCATGCGCCATCCTCTCAAGCATGATTACATCCTGTATATCTAATTTTTCATACAATAATTTTGCTGTCTTAGGCCCTATACCAGGCACATTTAAAATCTCAATCAGGCCTTCAGGTATATCCTTTTTTAATTTCTCCAGATATTCAAGTTTTCCTGTAGAGACAATCTCTTTTATTTTTTCCTCCAAGTCCTTGCCTATGCCAGGTATGTCTTTCAATTTATCTTCCTTTACAAAGGCCTCTATGTCATCCGGAAGCGACTCTATGTTCTGGCTCGCCCTTTCATACGCGCGAATCCTGAAAGGATTTCCACCCTTAATCTCCAGAATCTCTGCGATGTCCCTGAAAATCTCTGCAATAAGTTTGTTTTTCATAGTAAATGAGCCCCTACCGTTTTGATTCGCTTTGCGAATGCAAAACGAATCAGTAGGGGCGAATTAATCCCGCCCTTTTGAATAGTAAGCTGAGAAAAATTGCTAAAAGGGCGGGATAACTTCGGACAGTTGGTTATGTCGCGCTTCGCGCTCCATAACCAACGTCCTCAGTTATTTTACCATAGATTTTTTGCAGTATAAAGTATATAATATCCTAAAATTAAAAGGAGCAAACCATGCTATTAAAATTCTTACGCAAACGTAAAAACATGAGGCGTATTATGTGGGCTCTGGCAATACTTATAATACCTGCTTTCGTAATTTGGGGCGCCGGCTCATTTGGTAAAGATAAAGGCAATAAGCCTGGCTACGCAGGAAAACTCTTCGGCAAAAAGGTTTCCTATGATGACTATTATGATATGTGGAATGTGTCCAGAGACTATGCCGTGAAGTCTTTCGGCAATAACGTGCCTGTGGAATTTATAGACCAGATGGCGTGGAGCCGCATAATACTAATAGAGGAAGCAGAAAGGCAAAACCTCCGCGCGACTGACCAGGAGGTTGTAGAAAAGATAACCTCTTTCCCTGCATTCCAGAGAAACGGTTCTTTTGACAAAAGGCTTTACAAATCAATGCTCCAAGATACAGCCAGGCCCTTTGAAGAAAAATTAAGAGACGACCTCTTGATATCTAAATTAAAAGATAAAATCACATCTGACATTAAGGTAAGTGACGAAGACGTTAAAAATGAATATAAGAAAAAGTTTGAAAAGATAAAATCCTCTTATGCGCTTATACCTTTTATCGACTCTGAAAAAGACGCGCAATATGATGATTCTAGTTTGGAAAATTTCTACAAGCAGAATAAGCAGGCTTTCGAAAAGAACGAACAGATCAATATAAAATATATAGAAATCCTGCTTTCTAACCCAAGCGCGGAAGAGCTCTCCTATAAAGTTTTAGACCAGGTAAACACAAAAAAGAATTTGGAAGAACCTGCCAGGGCTAATTCGCTGGAAATAAAGGAAACTGGGTTCTTCTCAGCTAATGAAGAAATACCTAATATAGGGTGGTCTTATGATTTCACTAAGAGAGGTTTTGAACTGCAGAAAAATGAGATAAGCCGCATGCTGGTAAAAACAGATAAAGGTTTATATATTATACAACTGAAAGAAAAAAAAGATCCCTATATCCCTGATTATGCGAAAGCTAAAGACATTGTTAAAAAGGAATTCATAAAAGAAGAATCTATTAAGCTATCCCAGAAAAAATCAGAGGACATATATTTGGATATAACCAATGGCATTAAAACCAATGAAACGTTTGAAAGCGCTGTAAAAAAATACGGCCTTCAGGTAAAGCAAACTGATTTCATAACCCAGGATGGCTATATACCTGAAATAGGGCCTGCCAAGGAATTTGTAGATACAGCTTCCTCTATAAAAATAGGTTCTATCTCAAAGCCTTTAAAAACCCTTCAGGGCTGGGTCATACTAGAGCCTCTTGAATTTAAGCCTATAGACGAGGTAAAATTCATGGAAGAAAAAGATAAATTCAAAGAAAATCTTCTTGCTAATAAGAAAGAGGAAGAATTTAACAAATATTTTCAGGACTTGAAAACAAAGGCTGGCTTTGTAAGTTATACCTCTAAGTAGGGGACGGCCGCAACCTTTCCCTACATTTTTATTTACTGTGGCTGAGCAGGTCTTTCAGCTCTTTCATAAATTGATTAATATCCTTAAACTGGCGGTACACAGAAGCAAATCTCACATAGGCAACCTCGTCAAGCTTATAGAGAAGCTCCATTAATAATTCGCCCACCTCTCTGGATGGCGCTTCTTTTTCAAATTTACTCTGGAGAGTGTATTCAATTTTATCCGCCAACGCTTCAAGCTGTTCTGTGCTTATGGGCCTTTTTTCGCACGCCTTTGTAAGCCCGTTTAATATCTTTTTCCTGTCAAACGGCTCCCGCCTTCCGTCTTTTTTTATAACTATCAAAGTAGTTTCTTCTATGTTTTCATATGTTGTAAAGCGCCTTTTGCAATTAAGGCACTCTCTCCGCCTTCTTATCGAACGGCCTTCTTCGCTGGACCTGGAATCAATAACCTTGTCTTCATTATGTCCGCAGAATGGACATTTCATAAATGCCTCCCAAATTTTGTGAAACAAAATTTGATCCCGAGCAGCCCTTGTTTTTCATTGTGCTGCGAGGGACATATCTTCTCGACTCTGCTCTCATTGCCTGTTTTCTTGACCGCTCGAAGAATATTAATATTGTTCGAGCGGTCATCCTGACCATACATGTAAGTTCAGTCGAGAACTAACACATTAATTCAGGATACAACGGAAATTTTTTTATTAAACTTGCTACATCTTTTTTGCATTCATCTAACTTATCATGGCAATCTCTATATTTAATGGCATTATTAATAATCTGGGCTATCTTCTCCATGTCTTTTTCATTCATCCCTCTTGTAGTAACCGCAGGCGTGCCAAGCCTTATGCCGCTTGTAAGCGTAGAGGGATTCTTGTCAAAAGGTATAAGGTTTTTATTTACTGTTATGTGAACCTTGTCCAGAATTTCGCTCGCAACTTTCCCTGTGATATTTTTTGAAGTGAGATCAACCAGAAATAAATGGTTATCAGTCCCTCCTGAAACTATCCTGTAGCCTGATTTATTTAATGCGGCCGCAAGAGACCTTGCATTTTTTATAATCTGCGCCTGATATTGCCTAAATTCTTTTGTGTCTGCCTCTTTAAGCGCAACCGCCTTACTGGCTATTATATGCATCAAAGGCCCTCCCTGTTCGCCTGGAAAAACTTCCATGTCTATCTTTTTAGCGAATTCCTGTTTACAGAGTATCATGCCGCCGCGCGGGCCTCTTAATGTCTTGTGAGTAGTAGTGCTCACTACATGGGCATATTCAACCGGGTTAGGGTGCAGCCCTGCTGCTACAAGGCCTGCTATGTGAGCCATGTCCACGAAAAGATACGCCCCTACTTTATCCGCTATTTTCCTGAATCTTCTGAAATCCATCACGCGCGAATAACTAGACGCCCCTGCAAGTATCATTCTTGGTTTATGTCTTTTTGCCAATGATTCTATCTCGTCATAATCCAGCATCTCCGTATCTTTATTAAGCCCGTACGAAACTACATTAAAAAATCTTCCTGAAAAATTATGCTTAAGCCCATGCGTGAGATGCCCCCCGCAGGCAAGGTCCATTGCCAGGACTGTGTCGCCCGGCTCTAGCAGAGCAAGATACACAGCCATATTTGCCTGGCTTCCTGAGTGCGGCTGAACATTTACATGTTCTGCTCCGAATATATTCTTGGCCCTTTCTATAGCAAGGCTCTCAACGCCATCCACATATTCGCACCCGCCATACCACCTTTTGGAAAAATACCCTTCTGCGTATTTATTCGTCAATACAGACCCTGCTGCTTCCAGGACAGCGAGGCTTGTAAAATTCTCGCTTGCAATAAGCTCTATATTATTCTGCTGCCGCTTAAGTTCTTTGCGTATTAAATTATAAATTTCAGGGTCTGCTTTTCTTAATGCCTTCATATTCAAAGTCCTCTATTTTTTTGATCTGACTCACTCTCCTGGCGTGCCTACCGCCAAGGTGTTTTGCCATAAGCCACACCTCTAAAATCTTTTTTGCTTTGCCATGTGTAACTATATTTGCCGCAAATACAAGGATATTGCTGTCATTATGCTCTTTGCTTGAACGGGCAATATCCAACCTGTCGCATAATGCAGCCCTGACGCCTTTTACCTTATTCGCAACCATTGACATGCCTATCCCGGTTTTACAGATAAGTATCCCCCTGGGGTAAGTTTTGGCTGCAACAAGCTTTGCCGCCTCATAACCTATAATAGGGTAATCGCAAGCTTCCTCTGAAAAAGTCCCTATATCTTTCACTGCGTGGCCTTTTGCCTTTAGAAATTTTATAAGTGTCTCCTTTAATTTAAATCCGCCATGGTCTGCCCCGATTACTATCCTCATCCTTCGACTCCTTTCAGTCGCTTGGTTCGACGTTACTCACCATAGCTTCGAACCATACTGAGCAAAGTCGAAGCACAGGATGACCCTGAGCCCCTCGACTTCGCTCGGGATGACTCAGATAGTGGTGAGCCTGTCGAACCACCTGTCGAACGGGTCATCTATTTTTCTCCTCTTTAAATATCTCTAGAAATATGTTTTCAACCT
>MNVP01000018.1 GCA_001871815.1 Candidatus Omnitrophica bacterium CG1_02_40_15 | reverse complement strand
TTGCGACAAGCCGCTCAACCTCTTTAGTGGAAAGTTTTTTGTTCTCGTCTCCAGCTCTCAGATAGAAACGTCCAAAAGCTGAATAAAGGCTTTCGTGACCGCTAAACTCAATAACAATACACTCTTTACTATTAATTGTTTCGACTTTGATATCTGGGTAAATCTTAGGATCTATATGATCAGCTATTGTTTTAGCTATATCTTTCAACGTAGACTTACCGATTTGCTGGCCAACCACCTTGCCATCATCTGTAATCCCAAAATAAAGCGTGCCTTTGCCATGTTTATTGAGAATTGCTGATATTGAAATAACCGCTTCTTTCAGTTCAGAAGTCGATTTCTTCAACTCTATAGTTTCTGTCTCTTTAAATCTCATATCCTAACCCTTATTTAAAACCCATCTTATTAATTAATACAGTAAAATTTCCGTTACTTTACTCGCCGTATATGGTAGATTATATTTATGATTATAAAGACAGACCCTGATATTATCAAGGGATATTTTGAAGACTATTCAGGCCTTCTGGGCGGTTACGCAGACAAGGTCATATTGCCTGAAAATGAAAAAGAAGCCAGGGATATCCTGCTCGAGGCAAGCGCTAAAAAAATCCCCGTAACAATATCAGGAGGCGGGACAGGCGTGACTGGCGCAAGGATACCTTTCGGCGGATGGGTCATTGCTACAGAACGCTTGAATAAAATAATAGAAATAAATGATAAAACCCTTACAGCTACCCTCCAGTCAGGAGTAAGGCTAACTGAGCTAGAAAATGAGCTCTCAAAAAAAGGCCTTACATATCTCCCTGACCCTACAGAGCCGAACGCATTTCTAGGAGGGACTATATCCACAAACGCCTCAGGCGCAAAAGGATTTAAATACGGCCCCACGCGTAATTATATAAAAAGATTGAAGATCCTTATGTCTACGGGAGATACCATTAATATAAAACGCGGAGATTATTTTATAAATACAGGCGCAATCTTCCCGCTCAGATTAAAAGATAAAGAAATTAAAATCAAAATCCCTGATTATTCGATGCCTGAAATAAAAACAGCTGCAGGCTATTATATAAAAAACCATATGGATCTACTGGATCTATTCATAGGGCATGAAGGAACCCTGGGCCTTATACTTGAGGCTGACGTAGCGCTGGGGAAAAAACCGGAAGGAATAATGAGTTTTTTCAGCTTCTTCCTTTCTGAAGATGATGCGATAAGTTTTGTAAAAGACGCGAAAACCTACAAGGCGATGTCCCTGGAATACATGGACGCTAATTCTCTTTCACTCTTAAGAACAAAATACCCTAACATACCAAAATGCGCAAAAGGCCTTATATATTTTGAGCAGGACTATAAAAAAGAATTTGAGTCAGAGATCGTAGACTCATGGACTAAGCTGCTCGAAAAACACAACGCCCTGATGGAAGATTCGTACTTTGCGGATTCCGACAAAGAAAGAGCAAAGCTAAAAGAATTAAGGCACGCCCTTCCAGACGCTGTAAATGAGATTGTAAAAAAGAACAAAATGCCGAAAGTCGGAACTGACATAGCAGTACCAGATAAATGTTTTAAAGAAATGCTGAAATTCTATAAAGAAAAGCTTGCTTTCTCTGGAATAGACTATGTGGTGTTCGGACACATTGGCGAAAGCCATATGCATGTAAATATGCTTCCCAAGACAGAGGAAGAATTTAAAAAAAGCAGGCTTACCTATATGGAATTTGTAAAAAAGGCTGTAGCATTAGGCGGGACTGTTTCAGCAGAGCACGGCATAGGAAAATTAAAACATCCATTTCTTGAAATAATGTACGGAAAGGCTAATTTAAAACAAATGGCCCTTCTCAAAAAATCGCTGGACCCGTCCTGCATATTAGGGCTTGATAACATATTCCCCAAGGAACTTCTAACCCAGATTTTGCAATAGCAAAATCTGCCCGACTTGTCCCTGCGTTTAGATTTACTTTTGTAAATCTGCAGGGAAGGGCCGACTGATTAAATCCCTTAGGGATTTAATCATGCTTGTCGGGGTAAACCCAAAATTTGCTTGCACTTTTTTCTAATGCGCTGATTAGAGCAACTATTTAATACCTATAAGGTTATGATAAAAATATCAAGTCTAATGCAAATTTCTGGTTTAAAATGAAAACTATAATAGCTGTGCCTGATTTTACGCGCGAAGCTCATTTAAAAAAGATATTGCCGGGCCTTTTGACTAAACTTAATAAAAAAGGTATGGCTTATAAAGACATAGAAATACTTATCGGAACAGGGCTCCACAGGCATCCTACAAAAAAAGAGATAAAAGACAACCTTGGCAATATCGTAAAGACAGTCAAAATATCTTCCCATGATTATAAAAATGTTTTTTACGCCGGCCTGTCAAAAAGAAACGTCCCTATATACCTGAATAAAAAACTAAAAAACGCTGATTCCATAATAACCATAGGCGTAGTAGAGCCCCATCTTTATGCCGGCTATAGCGGCGGAGTAAAAGTCCTCTCAATAGGCCTGGCCGGAGAAAAAACAATAAACTTCACCCATCATCCAAGATTTCTTGACCATCCAGGAACAAGGATATGTTCTATAGAAAACAACCCTTTCCATGATTTTATACAACAAACTGCCCATATCCTGCCTGTCAAATATTCTATAAATATAATAAATAATGAAAATGGAAAAATAATAAAAGTGTTTAAAGGAAAGCCCAAACCATGCTTCAAAAAAGCGGTCAGTTATTGTAGGAAAATATTTGAAAAAAAATTAAATAAATGCCTGGATATAATAATATGCGATATACCTCGCTCAAAAGGCGTAAATATATATCAGGCCTCGCGGCCATTTAATTATGTGGCAAATACAAGAAATCCTGTGATTAAAAATAACTCTCTAATACTTGTAAAAGCTAATTTAGAAGAAGGTTTTGGAAAAGGCCTTGGCGAAAAACGCTTTATGGAAAAAATGTTAGAAATGGAGAATGCTGATAAATTGATAAATGAGATTAAAAAAGGTGGATGCCTTGCAGGAGAACACCGAGCATATATGGTTGCAAAAGCGCTCAAGAAAGCAAATCTAGGGTTTATATCAGAAAATGCCTGCCTTTATAAAAATAAAGGCCTTCCGTTTTTATTTTTTGAAAGCGCTAAGGAAGCTAATGAATATATAAGAAAAAAATTCAAAAAACCTAATACATATTATCTTAAAAACGCTTTTACTACTATACTAAACTATTAAAAATCCCTGTTTATGCCTATACTAAGCTCTTCTCCGTCAATAAAATCTCCCTCTATATTTAACCTTGTATCTTTCGCAACCAGACAATCCATGCCTATCACAACTCCCCACATCTTTTCAGATTTAATGCGCTTTCTATCATGTTCATTAACCCATTTTATAAAGTCTACTGTTCCATATCTCGCGCCTAGATAAGGCGCAAAATTCCCTATATCTTTTGAAATCAATACCGATCCCTGCCAGTCATCTATTATAACTCTATGTTTATCGCTCGCAGGGGAAGTAGCGCGCGGATGTACGCTTATATGCTGAAAACCAACTACAGTCTTTATGCCAAGGCCTTTATTTTCATATCCTTTTATCCTGAAACCATACCCACCAGCAAAACCTGTATTATAATTTAGATTACCAGGATTAGGATTATGCCAGGCTACATCTCCTATCCCTATCTTCCCATCAAGGCATATCCAATTAAATATGCCATAAGAACCTGTTAAAAAATATCTATTACCGCTAGTGCCTCCCTGATTATCCTTAAGGTCCCTATCTATAAAAAAATCCCCCTCTATTCCCCATATCCACTGCTTTTCCTTAGGCCTATGGGTTCCATAACAAGGCGCGGCATAAGAATTCTCCGAATACGCCATAGCTAAAATTATTACAGAAGATAAAAATATCTTAAGCATGCCTTATTCCCTTTTTGGTTGTGCAAATTAAAATAATCTCCTGCCTTTCTCTGCCAGTTCTTTTAGGTCAGGCCATAATTTTTTACCCTTCAGTATCACCACTATTAAATTATGCCTTTTATCGTAACTAATATAGCCCAAAAAACACTGTTTTGCCCTTATAGTGTATCCTGTTTTCCCAAGCATTAGATAAGATGCGTCTTTCCACAAACTCTTATTATGATTTCTTAATTTTATACGCCTGAGGCTGGTTAACTCTATTATCTCCGTTTCCTTTATCTGAAGTATATCCAGAAGCCTTTTGTCTTTTACAGCCTCACGCATTATCAATGCCAGATCATAAGCCGTAGAATACTGCCCTTTTGCCGGCAACCCATTAGAAGTTTCGAAATTTGTATTGCGGCAACCGATTTCCCTAGCCATGTCGTTCATCATCTTTACAAAATCCTTTTCTGTGCCAGCCACGCTTTCAGCTAAAGCTACGCTGGCATCATTGCCGGAATTCAAGAGCGCCGCCTTGAGCATATCCTCCGTTGAATAAACCTCGCATTTTTTAATATCCACTTTGCTGGGAGGCATGCGCGTTGCGCACCTTGATACATTTACATTTTTATTAAGCTTTGATTTTTTCAAAACCACAAGGGCTGTCATTATCTTTGTAGTAGAGGCAGGCGCAAGCTTAACATGAGGATTCTTGGAATAGATAATCTTTTTATTCCATGTATTCATAAGCACCGCGGAATATGCGGTAATATGAATAACTTCCTTTGCAAAAAGATTTGCGCTTAAAAATATGATGAATATAAAAACCGGGCTTTTTCTGAACATTTAACCTTGATGCATCTCTTGGGTTTCTTTGCTGACATCTCCGAGTGCCGTTTTAGCGCGTTCGAGTTCAGCGGCAAGCCTAGTAGTTATAAGTAAATGCTTATAGGAAAGCAAGCTGAATGCCAGGTTTAAAAGCGATAGTAAAAGTAAATATACATTGACCTTTGTATCAAGCAGGAAATATATGAAGAAAAATATACCTAAAAGAATAAGCAGCCTGTTCACCCTGGCAACTACTCCTATAAATATTTCCTCGCTGGTTAATTTTATCATCGCCATAATATATAGTATATACTAAAATCAAATAGGCGTAAATTTATTTGTTATAGGCATGCGCCTGTCTTTTCCGAATGCCATAGGCGTAATCTTTACACCTGGAGGAGCCTGGCGCCTCTTGTATTCGCTAGAGTCTATCATATTCAGCACCTTTTTCACAATATCTTTATGGCCCACTTCTTTTATTATATCGCCAAACCCTTTATTTTTCTCAACATAAAGATTTATAACCCTGTCTAAAAAATCATAAGGAGGAAGGGTATCTTCGTCTTTTTGATTCGGCCTTAACTCAGCAGTAGGAACCCTTTTTAAAACGCTTTTCGGTATGATATCTTTTCCTTCTTTTTTATTTCTATATTCTGCAAGTTCATAGACAAGCCTTTTGGGCACATCTTTTATCACGCTGAACCCGCCTGCCATATCTCCGTAAAGAGTGCAGTAGCCAGCGCTTGTCTCGCTCTTATTGCCTGTATTAAACACCAGATATCCAAATTTATTAGAAAACGCCATGAGTATATTGCCCCGTATCCTGGTCTGGATATTTTCTTCTGCTATATTTGGCCCTACACTTTTAAAATGCAGGTTTAATGTATCTAAATAAGAGCTGAATATATTATCTATTGATATCTTGCGAAACTTTATACCCAGATTCCTGGCTATTAGACTCGCGTCTTTCTGCGTCTCGGCCGAAGAATATCTAGATGGCATGCTGAGCGCCAGGACATTTCCTCTGCCAAGCGCATCTTTGGCTATACATGCCACCAATGCCGAATCTATTCCTCCACTTAAGCCTAGAGCAACTTTGCTAAAATTATTCTTAAGCGCATAATCTTTTGCGCCTAATACAAGGGCTGAATATATCTCCTCATCTCTTGAGGCAAGGTTAATCTTTGGCTCCATTTTCCTTGTTTCTTTTCCCACGCCTAAATCGAATATTAACAAATCTTCTTCGAAAGCCTTTGCTTCCACAATAATCGATCCGTCTTTTCCAAATAAAGCGCTTCTCCCGTCAAACACCAGTTCATCCTGGCCGCCGACAAGATTACAATAAACTATAGGGACCCCAAATCTCTTTGCCTTGGCCCCAATTATTCTCTTACGCTCTTCAATCTTACCGATATAATACGGCGAAGCAGAGATATTTATTAAAAAATCTGCTTTTTTAAAAACCTTTTCCTCCACCCTCAACCCTTCACCTTTTACCCATATATCCTCGCATATATTAACCCCAAAGAAAAATCCTTTACTTCTAACAACCTTATTAATAGCGCCCGGTTTAAAATATCTCTTCTCATCGAAAACGCCGTAATTAGGCAGATGCATCTTATGGTATACATAAGTTATTTTTTTATTACGCATAACCGCGGCGCTATTATAAATATCTCCTTTTTTCTCATCCACAAATCCTACTATTGCAACCAAATCGCCTATTTCCTTGGATATTTTATTTAAATACCTTATATTCTCTTTTATGAAATGTGGCTTTAAAAGCAGGTCCTCAGGCGGATAACCTGTTATGCTGAGCTCTGGAAATACGATTAAATCTATATCCTTGGAAGCTGCCTCTTTTATGCAGGATGATATCTTATTGGAATTGCCTTCCAGGCCCCCTACTACACTATTTATCTGGCCTATTGCTATTCTCAGATGCATTGTCACCTTTGATTAATATTAGCACAAGTTACAGAAATACGCAAATATGCATAACCAACTGCTGCTCATCTCAGCAAAAACACGCCCAGTATTACAAAACCTATCCCTAATCCCTTGAAAATAGTAAAACTCTCTCCAAAAAATAAAAGGCCCAGAAGAAAAGAAACTAACGGGTAGGTAGCAGCAATGGGCACCATTTTAGATACTTCTCCATGTTTAAGAGCATTATAGAAAAATATCTGGCCAAGGATGCTGGCAAGAATTCCTCCGAGAAATAAAAAGAATATTGTTTTTGGATCAGCTTTTAATGCTGATTTAAATATATCATTATTAAAGATTGCCAGGATAATGGCTCCTATGATAATCCCGGATGAACGCACTATAACGCCGGACAACGGCTCTATATTCTTAAGCCCTATCTTTTCCATTATAGGCGCTATGCCCCATACAACCGCTGCCAGTATTGCAAAATAAAAACCTTTCATAATACCCTCCAAATTTGCGAAGCAAATTTGATCCTGACCCGCCATTGTTTCTGTGGCGGGGAGAGACCTCTCGCTTAAATATTAAGTATACTATACCAGATATCTTCATACAATTCAACAATGTCGGTTTTCCAGTTGTTATTGTGGTATAATATTTTTATGTTCAAAGCTGGTAAGGTGGCAATAATTGGAAGGCCGAACGTAGGAAAGTCTACGCTTTTAAATGTCATGGTAAAAGAAAAAGTTTGCATTGTATCCGAAAAACCGGAAACAACCCGTGACAATATCCAGGGCATACTATCAGGCAAGGACTTTCAGGTTGTATTTATGGACACGCCGGGCATACACAGGCCGAAAAATCTGCTCGGGAAATTAATGGTGCGCAAGGCGCAGGCTTCCCTCTTGGAGACAGACCTAAATATAGTCTTAATCGACGCTCATAGCGGTATAACGAAAGAGGATATAGAAATATTCAATCTCATGCCAGTAAAATTAAATATCCTCATCATAAATAAAATAGATGGAATTGATAGGCGCCATATCTTGCCTATCATTGAAAAAGCCCAAAAATTCAATTTCAAGGAAATAATACCTATATCAGCCTTAAAAAAAGATGGCACAGGCCTTGTATTTAAAAAAATATTGGAATACTTGCCTGAGGGTTTTCCGTTTTTTCCAGATGACCAGCTGACTGATAAAAATGAGCGGTTTATAGTTCAGGAACTCATCAGAGAAAAAACACTGGAAATAACTTATCAGGAAGTGCCTCATTCCATAGCGGTGGTTGTCGAGGAGATGAAAGAGAGACCCCCCTCACCCTGCCCTCTCCCCCAAACGGGGGAGAGGATTAAGGTGAAGGGGACGGTCTACATAAGGGCTAATATATATTGCGAGAAAGACAGCCAAAAAGGCATTATTATCGGCAAAGACGGTAAGATGCTAAAAAAAATAGGCGAGTTCTCACGAAAAGATATAGAAAATTTCCTGCGGAAAAAAGTCTTTCTGGATCTATGGGTCAAGGTTTACAAAAACTGGCGCAAAGACCCGTTTGCCTTGAAAAACCTTGGATATTAACCCCGCCCTTTCTGCTTCGAAGTATCTCTCTATAGTAGAAAGGGCGGAGTTAATGAAAATGATGATCTAAATGCAGATGAGGATGGACATGGACCTTATCTTCATGCCTGTGACTATGGATGTGCATGAGATTATTATCCTGAAGCAGTTGAGTATTATTTAAAATTTCATCCGGCCTGCCGAATTTTATTATTTTCTTCCCCTGGCTAAATACATAAACAACATCTGATATCTCTTCTACAATATGCAGGTCATGAGTGGCAGTAATGATTGTCTTGCCTGACATATTTGCTTTCATAAGAAGATCTATGATATGTCTGGTGGTCAACGGATCAAGGCCTGCCGTAGGTTCATCTAATATCAGAACCTCAGGATCAATCACTAACACAGAAGCGATGTTCACCTTGCGCTTCTCTCCTATGCTCAACTGATGCGGAGACCTATTCATCAGGCTTCCTATATTCAAGATTTCTGCGATTTCATTCAGGCGCTTTCCGGTTTCTTCTTTTGGAAGGCCGAGCTGTAATAGCCCGAACATGATATCTTCCTGCACTGTAGGGCAAAATAATTGAACA
>MNVP01000044.1 GCA_001871815.1 Candidatus Omnitrophica bacterium CG1_02_40_15 | reverse complement strand
CGCGGCCATTGAACAACTGATAGTTTTATCCAATCTTGAAAGCGTCAACGCGGTGCTTATTCATCAAGGACTTTCTCAGGCGCAGAGATTGGAACAGTTAAACAGGATTGCCATTATGCAGATGAAGTCATTACTTGGGTCTAAAGAAATAAAAAGATTAAAGCATGGGTAAATGATTTTGTTTAGTAGCTTTTTTAACGGTTTTGGGGTCAATGCCTAAGATTTTGCCTATCTTGGCATAAGAAAGGCCTAATAAGTGTAATTCAATTGCTTTTTGGGCTAGTTTCTGGTATAAATGAGGGTGTTTAACAGGAAGTATTTTGATATGGGCCTGGATTTCAGCCGTATTACGAATTGGTTGCGACCGGGTCCACCACTCGGAATACGGGGCGAGCTTGAGGTAGCTGGAAATGGCGTTTTCTGCCGAAAAAATCAAGCGCCGCTCTTTTAAAATAAAGTTCGAACCAATCTTTTCCAGAAATTCTTTCTGGGATTCTAAATTTCCCTCACGATAGATGTAATTGGCTCTGTTCAGAAGAGTTACGAATGACCTTGCTTGTTCGAACCATTTAGTACGAAACTAGGAAACTAGGGGAAACTAGGGGAAACTAGGGGGAAACTAGGGACGTGTTAAAAAGGGACACAATTTTGTAGAGTGTCCCAAAATAACGCGTCCTTATAAATAGGATTCATAACCACCTCAACCGCGTAGGAGGCCTAACGGTCACCTACGCGGTTTTTTATGCGTAATAAAAATATTTGAAAGAAAATCGCCTCCGGATGTGTCTTATATAGTAAAGGGCAGGCCTCCATAAAGAGGTAGATAGTTAGAAAGTCTAACTTGACATACTTTCTAACTATGGTATACTTATTGGTGGAGGTGATTATATGACAATCACGACTTTAAAGGCAAAGAATCAACTTACCATACCCACTGAGATAGTGAAAAAGATGCATCTTAAGCCTCGCGAACTTTTCGCGGTGGACGTGGTGGATAATTTCATCAAATTGACACCGGTAGAGGTAAGCCCGCGCTATACCGCAGAAGAGCTAAAAGCTGTTGACACTATAGTAGCTTCTGAAAAGGCTAAGGGAAAACAGTTTAAGCCGGGTAAAGATTTCGCAGGGTATATAAAAAAGACAAAATAGCGATGAAAAAGATAGTTATTCTGCCATCTTTTGAGCGATCCATCAGAAGATTTACTTCTACTGAAAAGGACAGACTTATTATAACTCTGGAGAAATTTAATGATTTTTTAGTGACCGGCCGTATCTCTTCCGGGCTTGGATTTAAAAAGATTAGGCATGATATATATGAATTTAGAATTGATATACGGCTGCGGGTAATAGTTAAGGATGAAGATGATGCGCTTTATATGGTGTTAGCCGGAACCCACGAAGACATCAAAAGGTACCTGAAAGATTTTAGTTAGCGTCTAAACAAGCTACACTACTTGATTAAATTAAAAAGTATGCTATAATCTATTCATAATTAAATAGCAGTCCCGAGTTAGAAGGGGTAAATCCCGGACGTTAATAAAGTAAAACCTTCATAGGAGAAATTCTTGTGAAGGTTTTTGTATTTTTAGATCGATTTATTTAGTTATGACACTCCATTCCGCAGGTAAGATAAATAAAAAACAATTTATAATTCTTAGTTTAATTATTTCTCTAGCGGGGCTATCTCTCTTTGTTTTTTACGCGCAAAAGACCAAGATAACCCTTGCTACCGGCAATAAGATAATATTGCCGAATCCAGAAGCTTATGAGTATTTCTCTAAAAGCTGGGACCCTTACTTAAAGGGCAGGTATAAAGAAGTGATAGAATTATGCGAAAAAACCCTCTCGATAGACCCAAAACACTTAGATGCATACAGAAGGCTGGGCAATACTTATGAGATGATCGGCGATTCAGATAATGCCCTAAAGCAGTATAAGCTATGGGAGAAAATCGCATATGATCATAATGATCCATCAAATTTAGCCTGGGCTTTAATAAATATAGGAAGGATGTATAGATTAAAAGATGATCACGAAAAAGAACTTTATTATTATAATAAATCCCTGGAGATATCTTTAAAGGCAAAAAACGATATGAATACAGCCAGGGCTTATAACTCCCTTGGCAATTGGTATTACCACAAGAAATTATATGAAGACGCTAAAGAGAATTTTTTAAAAGCCGCAGCAATCAATGACGCTAAAATTTACATATATAACCATAAATATAACCTGGCTGGGAATTTCTTGGCAATAGGTAAAGTTTTTGACGCTTCAAAAGAATTCGAAGAAGCGGAAAAAAGCTATAAAATAAGCTTAGGTTTCTATGAAGAATTAGGAGCCAAAGTGGGTATTGCCGAGAACTACTCTTTATTAGCGGAATTAGCATTGAAAAACAGACAATCTGACGTGGCAATAGAGTATTATAAAAAAGCCCTGGCTATTAATAACGAGTTAAAAAACATGGAAACATCAGAAGAAATAGAAGACAGGATAAAAGAGATAAGTAATCAAAATATCAGCTCAGCCACTGGCGGGATTCCTAGCGCCGAGACTGAAAAAACCAGTGATTTTGAAGAAAAATATAAAGATGAAAGTTTTTTATTCCTTCTTTACGATATGGCTGTAAGAGTGAACGAAGATTGGTCTTGTACGACCAAAATACATAAAAGAGTTAAAATACTTAAAGAAGATGCAAAAGATGCATTAGGAGAGATAAGTTTTGCCTATGAAAAGGGAAGAGAAAAAGTGACTGACATAGAGGCATATACTATTACGCCGGATGGCAAAGAACACATGTATTCTAAGGCTCAGGATATTAATATATACGAAGGCGATGCGATGTACTCAGATTCAATGGCAAAAGTAATTACTCTCCCGGAAGTAAACGTCGGTTCTATAGTAGAGCATAAAGCTACGATAATATCTAGAGGCTTTACAGTCAATAATGCATTTTGGTATTATTTAGATTTTAATTTCCCGTCCCCTATAAAAAAGTTTAACTTTACTATTACTTTTCCGAAAAAGCTCACTATTAACTATAAAGAATTCGGGCTTTCCTATGAGCCCAAGATAACTGAGAACGAAGATACTATCACTTATTCCTGGAGAGAAAAAAATATAGATGGGAAAATAGAGACAGAAAGTTATCTTCCGTTTCCAACGCCAGATTCGTTTACTAATGTCATAGAGTTTTCTTCCATAAAAGACTGGGGCGATATATCGAAATGGTTTAGCTCTCTTATAGAAAAAAATTCCATATTGAGCGATACTATCAAAGACACTGCTCAAAAAGTTACAAAAGAGAGCGCAAATACCAAGGACAAGGTGAGAGATATACTAGTGTATATCCAAAGTAATTTTAGATATGTCTCGATGTCATTTGGAGATAATTCGCTGGAGCCGCATTCAACCGTAGAAGTATTCCAGAATAAATATGGAGATTGTAAGGATCTATCGCTTTTATGCATGACCATGTTAAAGGCAGTAGGTATAAAGGCACGCATGGCGCTATTTAATAATGAATTTTCAATAAGCGACCCAAAATACGATCTTCCGTTTCCATCGCTTTTTGACCACGTAATTCTTCTGGTAGAAGATAAAAAAGAGGGCGATTTTTTTATTGATCCCTTATTGACGGGTTACGATATAGGGCAATATCCATTAAGTTATCAAGGCGCGTATACATTTGTTATTACGGAAGACAGCGGAAGATTTATCCAGTTTCCAATATTTGACGAGAAAAGAGAATATACAAAAATAGAAAGGAAAATAACTATAGGCCAGGATGGCTCTGCTTTGATAGAAACAGAGGCGATATGGGACTTAGATTCATCAATACGACAAAAACAAAAGATGAATTCTATGAATAAAGAAGATAAAGATAAATTTTATCAATCTTTCGGCCAATATTTAGCTTCTGGCGGCGAGGTCATTGAATGCCGCATAGATGGCTTAGACGAGAAGTACGGCGTATTAAAGGCAAAGAGCAAGGTTAAGAGGAAAGATATTTACCAGGTTACCGATGGAATGATGATAATAGATGTTATGGGTTACGATAGGGATACGAATTTCCTGGAAAACGAACGGAAAAATCCGATTTTTTATCCCTCTAATTCTTTAGATGAAGAAATAACTACTTATATAATCCCAGAAGGATATAAGGTTAGCTATATGCCGGAGAATTTAAATTTAGATATAGGTTTTTTTAATGTAAAAAGAGAATATACCAAAGGTAAGAACGAGATAACTATTAAAGAGGCAACGCGATATAAAAGAGCGCAGCTTCCTAAAGAAAATTATAGCAAGGTTAAGGATTTTTATGACCAGTTACCGAGTAAGACAAAACAGCGGATTGTGCTTAAGCGTCAGAATTAATATTGCTGAGCAAAGGCTTTATTTGTATTCGGATAAAAAAATTATAAAGTTTTACCCTATTTCAACATCAAGATATGGCATTGGTAATAAGGTAGGCAGCAATAAAACACCTTTAGGGTTGCATCGTATAGCGAGTAAGATAGGAAGAAATGCCCGTTTAGGTGCAATCTTTAAAAGGCGCAGGAATGCCGGAAAGATTGCCAGGGTTAATAAAGGTGGCGGAGATCTTATAACAACTCGTATTCTGCGCTTAGAGGGGCTTCAAAGAGGTGTTAATAGAGGTAAGGGCATTGATTCTTTCCAGAGATGTATTTATATTCACGGTACACCTGAAGAAAAGCTGATAGGCAAGCCAGCTTCTCATGGCTGTATAAGAATGAGAAATAGTGATATAATGAAACTATGCAGTTTAGTAAAAAGAGGTACATCGGTTGAAATTAGGAAATAAATAGTTTATTTCCTTAAAAAAGCGTTAACCAAAATAATTTATGAAAACAAAATATACTTTTAGTTCCAAGGCGATAGAGTTTTGTAGTAATCTCTCGCTTTCAAAGAAGCTTCCATCCGGAATAGAGCCCATGAATCCATATAAAGCATTAGGGATTAGGAATTATGTGGAAAGTTTTTTCCAAAAGTACTTTTCTGACAATAATAAGCGCGTCTTCGTTTTCGGGATCAATCCAGGAAGATTTGGCGCCGGTCTTACAGGTATAACATTTACCGATCCAGTGGCTCTATCAGAATTTTGCGGGATACAAAACAATCTTCCTCAAAAACGAGAATTGTCATCAGAATTTATATATAAATTAGTAGATATGTTCGGCGGCTCAAAAAAATTCTATAAGGACTTTTATCTTACAGCAGTATGCCCGCTTGGTTTCACTCGTAATGGCCGTAACTACAATTATTATGATAGCCCAATTTTATTAAAATGCGTGGAGCCATTTATTGTTGATTCAACTAATGAGCAGCTTGTGTTTGGAGCCAATAAAGAATCAGCGATTGTATTGGGCATTAAAAATTACAGTATATTTAGCGATTTGAATAAAAAGTATGGATTTTTTAAAAATATATACGCATTGGAGCATCCTCGATACATAATGCAATATCGTAGACGAAAATTGCAGGAGTATCTGAAAAAGTATTATGAGTGTTTTTCTAAAGCGCTTTCATGAAGGAAGATGTTTAGTCGATACATATAATAACATTTGATTTGAAAGAAAATTGTTTCGAGATGTGTCTTATATAGTAGAAAGGAGATATTAGAAATGGCCGAACAAAATATAATTTGCCCTTTTTGCAAAAAAGAAATTCCATTAACTCAAGCCATCACTCAGAAAATTGAAGCGGATTTATGCAAGAAGATGGAGGAAGGTTTTAATAAACGCGACAATGAGCTGTCAGCTCTAGAAAAGACGCTTGCTAGTAAGGAAAAGGCAATAGCCAAGTCGGAGCGAGAGGCAGATAAAAAAATAGAGGAAGAGGTTGCCAGGAAACTTATCTTAGAGCGGGAGACAATAGCTAAGGAAGCAAGAAAGTTGGCAGAAACAGATGCTTCCCTGCAAATCAAGACCCTTAAAGAAGATTTAGAGTCTAAAGATAAAAAACTTCAGGAGACGCAGAAAAATGAGCTAACCCTGAGAAAACAAAAAACTGCGCTGGAGGAGCGAGAGAGAAGCGTAGATCTGGAAGTTGCCAGACGGATTGATTCTGAACGGGCTAATATTTCTGCTGAGGCATCCAGAAAGGCAGGGGAAGAATATCAGCTTAAAGATAAGGATAAGGATAAAAAGATATCAGATTTGATAAAACAATTAGATGAGGCTAAGAGAAAAGCAGAGCAGGGATCGCAGCAGTCGCAGGGAGAGGTATTAGAGATTGAATTAGAAGAGATGCTTAAGTCAGCTTTTCCTTATGACATCATAGAACCAGTTCCTAAGGGGATTAGAGGCGCGGATGTCTTGCAAAAAGTCCATAATCCTATGGGACAGTATTGCGGAACTATCATTTGGGAGTCAAAACGCACCAAAGGCTGGAATGATGACTGGATAAATAAATTAAAGGATGATCAGAGGGAAATAAATGCTGATATAGCGGTTTTGATGAGTATTGTACTGCCCAAAGAGATTAATGGATTTACTCAATTCAAAGGTGTATGGGTTACCAGTTATCCTTTAGCCATAGCAGTTGCCGCTGCTCTGAGGGCAAATCTCATAGAGGTTGCAAGCGCTAAGCAGGCAGCGGTTGGAAAGGCTGAAAAGATGGAGGCAATATATAATTACCTTTCTGGAACAGAATTCAAACAAAAGGTAGAGGCTATTGTAGAGGCATTTGTCACTATGAACACTGATTTAGCTAAAGAGAAGATATCTATGGAGAAACTTTGGTCCAAGAGAGAGCAGCAGATTAAGAAAGTGATTACCAGTACAGCCAGGATGTACGGCGATATGCAG
Source organism: Candidatus Omnitrophica bacterium CG1_02_40_15 (assembly GCA_001871815.1). GTDB lineage: Bacteria > Omnitrophota > Gorgyraeia > Gorgyraeales > Gorgyraeaceae > UBA10183. The sequence goes on along the minus strand of MNVP01000044.1, from coordinate 2,092 downwards.
GGGATAATCGGCGCATCGCTGCCAGAGATAAAAAGTCTTGAGTTAAAGGCTTTGACCGATGAAACAGAAGTGATAAAAGCAGAGTAAGAAAATAGAAAATGAAAGCAAACATAGGTCATATCTAGATTAACCGATTTACATAGTTGCTTATATATGTTATAGTTATAAATGAACAGACCTAGATGTGAGCTATGTTTGCTTAAGAATAGATGAAGAGGAAATTTGATGATGCATAAGGAATCTGAAACAATAGAGTTTAAGAAATCGACAGCAGAACTTAGAGAAGCGGTTGTTGCGATCGTGGCTATGCTTAATAAGCATAGCCAAGGAGAAGTATATTTCGGTATCTCTGATGATGGGAAAGTCGTTGGTCAGGACATTGGGCGCATGACAATCAAAGATGTGACGCAGGCGGTGGTGGATAACATAGAGCCGAAAATTTATCCAAAGGTCGAAATACGTCAGATTGAAGGAAAGAATTGTATTGTTATCGAGGCGCATGGGATCAATAGCCCGTATTTCGCTTATGGCAGGGCGTATATGCGCGTTGGGGAATCAAATAAGGCGTTAAATCCTCAAAAGATCGAAACGCTCATTTTAAGCAAGAAAAAACTTCTTTGGGAAAGAGAAATTTCGGAGAAAAAATTAAAGGATGTTAATACTTCAACAGTTAAAGAATATATGCGTAAGGCCAATGCTGCTAAACGCATTAATTTTAAGTATACGAATGTTAAGCAAACTTTGAAAAAGTTGGGCCTACTGCATGGTGAGAAATTGACCAAAGCGGCGGAAGTTTTATTTTGTGATGACAATCTGATGGAAATTCAAGCTGCGGTTTTTGCCGGCGCAGATAAAATTACTTTTTTGGATATCAGAAAATTTAAAGGAAATATTTTTAGTTTGCGTGAGCAGGCCGAAAACTATATTAAAGAGCACATCAAGTGGCGCGCAGATATGAGCGAGAGCCGCCGCAAAGAAATTCCTGAAATCCCGGTGAGATCGTTCTCGGAGGCGATAGGCAATTCTTTGTGCCATAGAGATTATGCCAATCCTAAAGGGAACGAAGTAGCTATCTTTAAGGATCGAGTCGATATCTATAACCCAGGCACATTTCCTGATGAATTGGATCCGCAAGATTTTGTTGCAGGTGATGGATATTCTATATTGCGTAATCCTTTGATCGCGGAAACAATGTATAAGTCTGAAGACATTGAAAAATGGGCGAGCGGTCTTAAGAGAATTTATGATGAGTGCACGACTGTTGGAATCAAGGTTGAATTCAAGCGTGTTAAAACGGGGTTTGTTGTTTCTTTTTACCGGCCGAGATGGGAAGATGGCGAGGGGCTAGAAAAGGGTGGTCAGAAAAGGTGGTCAGAAAGGGTGGTCAGAATAGGTAGTCAGAAACTGACCGCGAAACAGATAGCCCTGTTGGATTTGCTTAAACAGAATTCTACGATCTCACGAAAAGATATTGCTGAGAAGCTGGGCATTAATGAGTCAGCTGTTCAGAAGCGGTTAGGTTCCTTGAGAAAGAAGGAACTGATACGTCGCGTGGGCCCTGACAAAGGTGGGCATTGGGAGGCTCAGGGTTGACGCATGGTATTCAAGAGTTAAATTTTTAGGGATATAATACTTAATTATCCGATGGTTTCTTCTTTGGCGTAAATCTCAAACACACTATTTCTCAACCTTATCCCAAATATCCGCGATTTTGGAATCCAGAATTTTGTGTTACTGCTGACTAATATAGCTTTATCGGTTTCGTGTAATATGCGGACTTGGGTCCAGATGTATCTTTCCGGGTTTATAAGGTTATAGATGCCGAATAGTAGAGACATAGGTTTTACCTCCCCACCTACGAGGAGAGGCCTTCGGCCCCACCTCGTAGGTGTTTACATGCCTTTTTTACGGTTTTGGGATCAATGCCTAGAATTTTGCCTATCTTTAAATATGACATACCCAATAAATATAATTCGGTTGCTTTTTGGGATAATTTCTGGTATAAATGAGGGTGTTTAACGGGGAGTATTTTAATATGGGCTTGGATCTCGGCGGTGTTTCGAATTGGTTGCGACCGGGTCCACCAAACTTA
>MNVP01000036.1 GCA_001871815.1 Candidatus Omnitrophica bacterium CG1_02_40_15 | reverse complement strand
TACCGGTGTGAAGCGGTTACGCCCGATGACCAATTGAGCGCCTTTAAAAATACGGCGGTGGATACCCCGACCATACACCCCACCGCAACCGACAGGACCACCCATTTTAAAACACTATAAAAGATAACACTTTGCTCTTTAATGCGTTTTTTCATTTATAAGACAAAATTTTCTTTCTTTCGTTATTTTCAAAGCTTGTTCTATTATGTTCATGTGTTTTTTAGCTATACAACTATGCTGCTATTTAAAATATTTCTCAAAACCAGAAATTATCTCAAAAACCTCGTGCTTGTCTTCTATCTTTTTTAAGCGTTCTACTATAAATTTATCTTTTACAAGATGTGCAATCTTGGCTAATATTTTAAGATGAGGGCCGACTTCTTCTTGAGGTGAAATGAGCATAAAAAATAGGTATGTTTTTTCTCCGTCCAAAGCATCGAAATCAACGCCTTCTGCTGACCTGCCTAATATAAGCAATGGTTTTTTAACTCCCTTAATTTTAACGTGGGGTATGGCTACGCCATTACCGATAGCGGTTGAGCCTAATTTCTCTCGCTCTAAAATAGCTTTAAATAGAGTTTTCCCGTCCTTTATTCGGCTAGGCTTAGCAGCTATATCTACTAATTCAGCAATTAATTTAGTTTTTTCTTTTTCCTTCAAATCCAGTTCAATGTATTTTTCCTTGAGTAAATCTGGCAGTTTTATATCCCTGTATTTGATTCCCTCTGTCATACTTAATTTTATCCTTTCTCTCTAGAATAAATAAAGTATGGGTCAGCACAAGTCTCGAACTTTAGCCATCCCATACTTAAGATGCTCCTTCATTGAGCTTTCTGGGGCGTGGATGGCGCCTGAGGAGTAGAAGGCTGACCCCCAGATGGAGCTTGGGGTGTCTGGGTGGGAGCCTGAGTGGGTTGGTTTTCTGTCTTCTGTGGTGCCACAGGTGTAACTGGAGCTTTTTTCTTTCTTGCCATTTTCATTCACCTCCTTTACTTGGATTTTGCGCGAATTTGTTTTTCTGCTTGAAGCCAATTCTCCCAATCCCGACCAGCGGGCTTACCTTTCCTTTCCCATATGTGGTAAGCCATTTCCCTAATCATCGGCTGCAATTTTGCCTCATCAACCTTTGGGAAACCCCGGCTGGTTGTAACTTTAACAAATTTACCCAATGCCATCTTGTTCACCTCCTTCCATGTAATTTAGCTACCATCACAACATTTGAAGCAATAAATCTGCCATCTTTTTCTTTAACAAAATCAACGGTAACTCTATCTTTTGGTTTTATGCTGGTGAGATATAAGGTATTGCTATGCATATCCTTAATCTGGGTATTTTTCACAACAAAAAAAGTGGTCAGCACATCAATAATCCTTCCTGAATCGTGTTTCTTGCGCCATACCGTAAGTTTACTTTGGGTTAAATCAACGCCCAATACTGAAACATTACTAATCCTTTCCATCTTTCTGTTAATTTCGCGTCTTTTATACACTTTAATTTAATGGGGTTAATTTACTTATAAACAGACCTTAGCGCGTTAATTCCCTTAGCTAATAATTTTCTATCTTGAGTTTTAATAAAATCAATAGTTACCCTACTACCAACTTTTATATCCAAAAGTGTAACCGTATGATTATCTTTGTCAGTAATTAAAGTCTGATTATTAACCACAAAAGCGGTTTTAAGATACTTGACCTTGTTTTCCTTTACCCTTTTTCGTTTTATCACTAATCTGCTTGCTTCAACCTTTGCTACTTTTACATCAAAAATCCTGTAAGCCATTTTTTATTAATTTTTTATAAAAGATATAATGCTGTTAATAACTTTATCGACTATTTCATCAGGTAGAGCATCCTTGAATTTTGACTTTTTACGCATATCCGGCCTATCATTTACATAGTCAACTACCAGAAATTTTCCCTTCTCTTTCATAACTATATCCGTAGAGAAAAAATCTAATTTGCATGCCTGTTTGACTTTCTTGGTTATTGGCCAAATTTCATGTAATCCTAAACGATATATCTGCCTTAAGGAAAGCATCTCGCGCTCCCCAGTCATCGGATGCCAGCGGCAAAGAATTATTTCTCCAAAGCAATATAAAACCTTAAACCAGGCGGGCTTATTCTCCAGATTAATTGACGCAACCTGCTCTTGTGCAAAATAAGACTTGTCCTCCTCTTCTCCCATTAATCTCAAAGCATCAACTAAAGAATTTATAGCCAAAGCCGTATCTTCACTACAAGAACTAAATGCTGACTTAACCACGCAAGGTACAGAAATATGTTGAATCTTAGCTTCCAGGACTTGTTTTTCCTCTTGAGGCTTTATGAAAACTGTTTTCGGAATAGGCAAGCCGTAGCTGACAAACATAGAGTGTATTTTAGATTTATCTATAGAATTTTTTACATTATCGGGGTGATTAATGAAATTAATATCCTTTTGTTTAAGAAAATCGGCCAACCCACCGAAGGTAGAAGTGTCATCTGAAGAGCGATCAAGAAAACAACGAAAGGTTAACTCGCCCTCAGTAATATTTTTTAGAGAAGAAAAGAAATTATAGGCATGGATTAAATACGGCCTTACCCCAACTTTTAAGGCACGAGCATTGAGGTCATTAACAAATTCGTTATCTGATTCATTATCCCAGGCAATTCCTAAATCAAAGATTTCCATCTGTATTAGCCTATAACCTTAATAAATAAGGCGGTCCTTTGGGATTTATCTCTTGTGTAACCGATTTCTACCTTGTCGTCCGCTTTCAAACCTACAAGTTTCATTGGCTGATTAGAAATATCCGTAATTCTTACATTGGGATCCAGCAAGAAATCTATCTTTTTCTTCTGGGCTACACCACTTAGAATTTCATCTATGGCCAAAGAAAAATGTTTTTTGTTATGATCGATGCCAAAAATTTTGCCTTGAATAGTCCGTATAAAAGCAGACATCGCCTTATCCTTTCTTCTCCCCCGGCACTTTATGGATACGAGTATCTTTTACCCAAAGATTGGTTATGCTATTGTTACAACGTAAAGTTAATACTAAATCATGGCCGTCACCGTCATAATCATATTCCTCAACTAGCTTACCGCTGGAAATTATCCTGATTTTTTCAATTAATCCCTTTTGACCATTTGAATATTCTATTATATCGCCTATCCTTATAATTATTTCTTGTGGCATTTTGCACTCTCTCGAATCTTTTTCAGGCAAGTATGTATAAGTCTCTGCGCCTCCTGTTTACTGATATTCTGAACAAAAGAAATTTCATCAGATAATATCTTATTGATACGTTCAAACAGATTCTTTTCCGGTCCTTTCAATTTATCTACGGTATCTAAACCAGTTAGGTTTCTTAAGACTTCGGCAATTTTCAAAATATCATTACTGACCAGTTTTTCGGTAAATACTTTTATGCGCTCTTTACAAGGTATTTCATCGGACAATCCATCAGTTTTACCAAGCACTTCTAAAACTTTTACGACCTCTTCTTTCTTTATGGGATAACGCAACATCTCGGCATGAACAACAGGAATCATTATTTTAGTCTTTTGCATATAAATAATATAACAATTCTGCTTACCGTAATAAGTATCCTGGTTTTCAATTGTCGCTATCTCGCAAAGACCGTAAGAATTATGGATTACTTTATCACCAACTTTAAACATTGTTATTACCGCCCTTCAATAAAGCTTCTCTTGTGTCTTTAGGGACTTCTCTTTCAAAATAGCAGTCATAGTTATAATTTTGACCATTTGAGAATATTGATTTCAATACCTGATTTTGCTTCTTTGTTTAACTCAAATTTATCTAAGAAACCTGACTTTTTATCTAAAGAGATGCCCTTTTTGCTTAGATTGCAGTTATTGATTAAAGCTTCTAGCGCTTTTTCTAGAGACATATTTTTGTTATACACATACACCTCTAAGCCTTTTTTCCGTTCCAGTTTATAGCAATTTAAGCAGATGTAGGCATCAATCTGGTTGAAAATTAACTCTTTAGCTAATTCAAATACTAAATCTGCTAATTTTTCGAGGTCTGAATTCTGGAATTTGATGGGTTTAATAAAATCGATTGTCTGAGCCTTTACCCTCAACAAATCAAATTCGCTGGTTATGTTTCTACCTTGAAACTGTAACATGTGTCCTCTTCTTTATATAATCCACAATCTCCGAGACTTTATTTTTGTCGGCTATGTCTTTATCCGGGATGACAATGCAGAATTCGTCCTCTAAATTCATTTGGATGATAGCCTTATCTAAATAATCCGCCCCTAAATCTTTATCCAGCAGGGCATCATTTTTGACCTTATCTTTTTCTATGCACAGCGCGCCAGCAATAATAATTTTTATCCTATTTTCAAGAAACAAGGATTTGTTGTTTCCCATAAAAACTTCGCCTTTTAAAAAAATGTAACTTTCAATAAAGGCTATTCATTAGCTTTAATTCTGAAAAGAATGATTATATGGGTCTCGGTGGGAAGTACTATAAATGATACCTAAAACTATGAGATCTGTTAAAAGGGATTTTTTAAATTTATATAAAAGCTTTTGAGCTCTTATTTTAATCAAAAATTCAAAACTGCTTCCCAAAAACACCAAGACCCGACATTTGCGCTATTTTTCCTATTTTGTCTCTCCTTCTTTTTGAAGACCTACTTTCCCTTGCCTAAGCTACTTAAGACTACCTCTGTTCTTTTAAGCTTCTTGCGCAGCATTTCCGCTATCGGACGCAACACCTGGAAGATATCGTGGTCTTCAATATTGTAATAGATAGCTGTGCCCTGTTGCCTTGATTTTAAAATACCACCTTCTCTCAAGACCAACAGGTGCCGGGAAAGACTCGATTGAGGTATGCCTAAGGTCTTAACGATGGCTCCCACGTTCTTTTCGCCACTCTTTAAGAATTCGACAATCTGGAGCCGCACAGGATGGGCTAATGTCTTTAAAAAATCCGCTTTTATCTTATAGGCCAATTCTTCCATATTATTTCCTTATTTCTCAATATTCGGATATGTAAATATTATATCTAATAAAATCATTTTGTCAATAGTTTCACTGGATAGAGGATAGGTGACCTAAAATAAAAAACCTCCACCAGTTATTAAAACCAGCGGAGGTTTAGTGGGATATCGGTGCCTTATGCTTTCGCCTTGGTTTTATCCTTTTTCTTGCCCCAGCCAGACTTCCATCTGGCAACGGCCCCGGCCACAATCGCATTAACAGCTTTCTGATCCCCGATATTCTTTAACACATCGCTCAGCTCCTGTTTGTTTAGCACGCGGTAGTTTTTGACCCCGCGCTCCTTAGCTGTCATCATCAGCTCATTACGTGAGGCTCCCGCGTGTAAAATAATTCCCTCTTTAGAGGATGGGGAATTGTCCGCCGACATCTTCTTGTCTTCTACAACCTTCTGCTTCTTACTTTTCTGCTTTTGTTTTGTAGCCATTCTGCTCCTCCTTTTTCTCCAGCAATCTCGCCATAAGCGATAATAACTGCCCTGCGCAGTAATTCGCAGATGCTCGTTTTGGTCTTTTGTTTCTCCTGAAACAATAAGGCCATTTCCTTATCGCCCAATCGCGAGGCTGGCCATTGATACTTGCCCGTCATAGCACTGACTCTTGCAATTTGCCGGTTACCACATCCAACATCTGGAAGCGCGTAACATCATTCCCCTTCCATTGCTGTTCGATTGTAATCGACTATTTACCTAACGGCATGACTCGTTGAATTTCCCGCAGGCGTAACTTTGCGGCTGGCAAGTAGTCGCGCATCCGGCCGGTTACCGGGATATTTTCAACATACGTTTCCTCGCCGTCGTTACGAACGCTGATATACCGGGTCTTTTTTGCCGTCATGTTTTCACGAACCATAAGAATCCCCTCCTTTCGAGGGGTCAGTAAACCGTAGAGTCTAATAGTTGGCAAGGAGTTTCTTCTAAAAATCTACGCGTACTCCGGCCCTGGCGCCTGCACCCTTGCGTTCGTCGGATTCCACGAATCCATATCCCTCGACGAAAGGATTGATTTCAATACCCGATTTCTTTTCTTCTTTTTTCTGATCAATAGTCACCTGGGCGCCTGGCTGAGCGATAATATGAGTAATCTGCTTGGTGGTTTGCGTTGGCATAAAGAACGCTCGGTAAATCGTCAGGCCCACAAAGCCGATAAGCGCAATACCGGCCGCATAGCGCAGGGTCTTAACCCAGGGCAAAAACTGAAAGAAACTCCCGGCGAACTTTAGTAAACTAAACTTTTCGCTTTCCGACATTCTGCACCTTGCCTTTCAGCCACAGATAGAAAAACATCCCTAATCCCCCGACGATATTTCCTAGCGTAAAAGCTATCAGTACCTTCATGTTTTCACCTCCTCTTTTTGCGGTTTAACCTCGGCCCTTTCCAATATGCCTATAACAATGCTCATATCTTTTATAAGGCCTTGCTTAATTAACTCGTTCATTTTTAATTTATAAAGCAAGCTCTTGTGATCCCGGATAACCAAGGCAAGCCGCCGATACTCATGCAGATCAAATTCAAGCCTTACTTTACTGGTTTCTTCCATCTCGGCTTCTTACCTTTAAATCGTTTCTTAAGTCGTCGATTGCCTTCAATACGCGGTCATTTTCTTTCTCGAAAAATTTGCAGTGCAGGTCAAACTCCGCCTTTGAAACAAATTGACTGCGCGGCATATGTATCTGGTCATTCGCCAGATGCTGAAATAGCTTCTCATCAATACGGCTCACCTGCGCCATAATTGTGCCGAGCATAAAAATAGCGATTGTCATCAGGACCGGCGTGATATATTTTGTCCAGCTTCCGTTATTCTGCATAAAACTACACCGCCATCTTCGCAAGATCATCATCAATCAAAGATATGTGCCTATCAATTCGCTGCTTTTCCCTTATAAGGAATTGCTTGTATCTTTCCAAGTCGTTTTTTGTCTGCTCTTCTACCTTGCCTCCGGGATACTTGGTTATTTTCTTTCCGTCTTTAAATTCAACTGTAACTTTATCGCTTGGCATTTTTTATCCCTCCTCGTTTTAAGATTGCCCGCCACGTACCGGCCTTACAAAACACATATCCCAGGGCTTACCCCAAGTAGTCTTATATCCATCGTATGGATATAATGCCCAAGCGCCATCTATCCATGAAGCGTTAGTGGTAGACGACCAATAAGGTGTCCACGTATCCGGGAACGGCGTAAAGTAGAAGGTATCGAATGCGGGGTTATACCTTGAATGATCCACTATCGACATAAGCTCATTTATGTTTGGAAGTCTCCAGTCATCGTGACCGGCAAAATCAAGATTCTCACAGGCATTAATTGCATCATACCAGTACATAGGCGATCCCAAACCCGCCTGCGTGGGGTCTTTTATCCACATAAGCCCTGTGACAGTATCGATAACCGTACCGTCACCGTTATCAATAAACCTCTGGCCGCCTCCTAATGGATACCCCATCTGATATGACCCGTCATCGCCTGGCTGATAGATCATAGTCTGACCGGTCTTTGGAAGTCCGCCTTCTGTGTTAATTTCCGTAACCCGCTTTATAATCCTGCTTGCTTTTCTGTGTTTAAGATGCAGCTGCATTTTTAGCACCCCCTCTATGCTTCGTAAGTTGCTGTTATTTTCCCTGAATCACTTCCTGTTTTGACTACCCTAAAATCCTTTATGTGATAAATGGACGGAAGCTCGACTATGTCGCCTTCCTCAAGCAACACGCCTGATGTTGCGCTCGGATTCTGTCCGTTAACGAAATACCGCATCGCTCCGCCTTCAGCGCAAACCATGGCGAATGACGCGGACTGGCCGCTCTCCGGATTGTAAACAACCGGATCCAGCGCCTTAACAATATCCTCAACAACTATTTCCTCGTGATCCATAACTTTTCCCATTGCCATACCTCCTTTATTTGTCATTTCTTAATACCGCAGGTCCGCTCTCAAATATCGTTTTTACAGGCGGCGGTATCTTCTGTTGAACATCATCCCAATCTCTTAAACAAAACCTAACGTTGCGATTTTCCGCGTAAAACTTTTCTAAATCTGCGGCCTTCATTTTTTCGTGAGCGCAAGGGTAGAATGCCGGATTAAGATCTTCCAAATCTATGTGTTTATATTTCTCGTGATCAGACGTGCCCGGGATTGGAGTGTACGGCAGAGTTACCGCCTCTGCGCCATAACTTTTAATCAGATCAATGGTTGATCTGATATCTTCTGTAGTTTGGTTTGGCGCGCCGATCATTAAAAAAGAACGCAAGCGCTGAAAATGCCTTTTGGCAATATTCATCGCCCGCTCCCAGTCAGCAACAAAACAATTCCTTTTCCACTCCTTGATGATAATGTCGCTGGCGCTCTCAATGGGTATATTCACCGAACAAAAGCCAGCATTAACCATTTTTTCCGCAATATCATCGGTCAATAGGCGTGCCTCTACCCCTCCGTAGGAATAAAGCTCGATGTTTAAATTCTCCTGGATTATCTTATCGAGAATAATTTTAAAGTGGTTTTCGTATCCATAGAGAATATTAGCGTCAAGAAAGATAACCTTCCTTATTCCCATTGACTTATAATATTTAAGCTCGCTCACCACCTCATCCGGGCTGGTATTTACTTTTGTGCAGCCTTCCACAATATGAACTGCGCAATACGAGCAATGATTAGGGCAGCCCACAGATGTCCCTAAAAAAATCCTGTCCGGCAGGTTGTCCCCGAATAAATCAGTATCTATTTTGATAAAGTTATCGCTCGCGGTCTTTTCTTCCAGGGTCATGACTTCATCGGCCCCTGATGCCGCAGCGTGCTCCGGGCAAAGAATGGTATATAGTCCTCCGATCTTCACCGGGGCCTTCGGCATTGTCCTCTTACACTCGGCTACAATCTCATAAACGGCCCGCCATAGGAAAGTAAAAGTATTGCCCACAAATATCCTGTCAGGCTGAAATTCCTCTAACTTTTTCGTAAGCTCTGATATTGGAAGACCCAGCCTGTGAAACTCCCTGCAGAGCTTTTCATTCTCGAAATTACCGCACTTCTTATAGCCGATAAATTGGGATACGGGTATGCCCTTGAAA
>MNVP01000085.1 GCA_001871815.1 Candidatus Omnitrophica bacterium CG1_02_40_15 | reverse complement strand
GGTAAAAGTCTGTTGCGTCATAGCTGAAGATTCTCTTGGGCTCACTCATGAGATGCCTGATATCAGGCTTTTTAGGGCGTTTTCTTCTGGGTATATCGTAAGGAGCCTGTAGTTCATTTCTTTTTAATACTCGCTGGATAGTTGAGACGCTAGAGTAAAACTCCTTACTCTCATGGCCGTATACCATAAGCTCAGCCGCCCTAAAATCAGACAGGGATTCGTCTTTGGCGGCTTTAAGAATAGCGTCTTCTTCATCCGGGGTTATCTTGTTCCATGCTATTTTCTTCATAACAGGCTTTTTGTTACACCAGCGGTAATAGCGCCTTACCTTAAGCCTTAAGACCTCGCATCCTTTTTGTATTGTTAATTCTTTCAAGCTCTTCATCATGTTGATTAGCTCGTTCTGTGCGGATTCGGTTATCTTTTTATACGATAACTCGCCTCTTAAGCCTAATCCGTCTTTTTTTTTAAAATAAGATACTCCTCGCCCATCTGAGCAAGGGCTTTTTCTTTATTGGACAGTTCTGTTTTTAACCTCGCATACTCTTCATACGATACTGTTTCAGGCTTCCTGGAGTATCTTCTCCGCCCAAGCTCTTTAAGGGCGCCTTCTTCCACCTGTTTACGTATCTTGGTAAGCTCTGAAGAATAAAGCCCATGCCTGCGCAGTATTTCGCCGATAGGGGCATCCTTGGCGCTTGTCTCCTGATATAGCTGGAATTTTTCCATGGCGGTTAATTTTTTTCGCCGCCTCCCAATACTATTATTATCTATTGTGCCTAATCCTTCCATTTTATTTCCCCCTTCCTTTCTATTCTAAACGAGGGAGGATTTCAACACAACTCCTTTTATCCTTTTATGACATTATCGCAGATTTTCCGCGTTAGCATTAGAAGAGAAATTTTCACAGCTTAGGACATTGATTTCCAGAAGCAGGCTTAAAGAACCATTTTTTACAATCTGGGTTATATGCAATGAGAATAGAGAAAGAAGCCCTATTGTTGCAGCTGTTATTAAAGAGTATATTCCAAAAGATTTACGATCATATTTTGAAATTGAAAGTTATGGGCTGGATTCAACCAGCGATTATGTTAATGTATCTATACCAGGGCATATTCCTAACGAGATTCCTGAGGGCATTCCAATAGCAGACCTGATCCTAACAATGACAGAAGGCCAGATGAAAACAGTTCAGGATAAATTCCCTTTTGACCATAGCGGCAGACAGAAAGTCAGGATGGTTGTGCAAGGCCAAAATTTAAATACAGATGGCGTAGGCCGCGAAGCATATGTTAGATTTGAAAATAGGGTTACTGAACATGCATACCAGATTCTCTATCTTATTATTTCAGAATGTGTCTTAAAAATACAAAATACTCATCCCATAGATGATACTCGCAGAACCAAAAGGAAGACTGGAACCCAAATATAATAGCCTTTTCTTTCACTTCTAACCTGGTTAGATTTGCCAGGTTAGAAGCCCATTATTCTAGTGCCCAAACAGTGCCCATGCAGAGTAAAACAATGCTAAATCCTATTCTCGACCTACGCGGTTAAAACAAAAGTTTACTTTTTTAAACTTATTTCTTGACATGAATAATAGGATGTGATATATTTTAAAAGGAGGGATAAGAATATGAATAAGATATCTTATGCAGTAAAAGTAGATCCTCGCCTTATAAATAAAGTGAAAGAATATTGTATAGGGCATGGCTTGAAGCAGGGTTTTTTTGTAGAAAAGGCATTGCGCGAGAAATTGGAAAAAGAAGAGCTTAAGGAGGACTTGCTTGATTTTAAGGATCTACATTCCCAGGAAGACAATGCTATTAGTTTTGAGGCATATCTGAAGAAAAGAACAGGTTAATGTATAAAATAAAAATAATTCCTCATGCTCAAAAAGACTTAGACCAACTGGAAGATAGGATTTTTGCTAAGATAAAAAACGAAATTATCAATCTCTCTAAAAATCCAAGGCCCTATGGCGCTATCAAACTTAGCAATGAAGAAGGGTATCGTATTAAAATAGAGGATTATAAAGTTTTGTATAGAATAAATGATAAAATAAAAGAGATTTTTATATATAGAATTGAGCATAGGAAAGAGGCGTATCGTTAAATCCATTATTCTAATTATTCTAACCGCATAGGATGTATGTGGTGCCTACGCGGTTTTTTAATGAGCACATCAGTTACGGGTTTCTTTGAAATCCGTAACTGATAAGTGCGAATTAATCCTGAAGATGCGACGAACAGGAGCATCTGAAGGATCTCGCCCTATTTTTACCCTATTTCTATTGACACTATATAGCATAATAATATATAATTGAGGAGTTGAGGAGTTTTTATGGTATAGGAAAGTATAAAACACTTTCCTAACCACTGAAAATCGTATATTAGGGTTATCGCTGAAAGCGATTTTCTTGTAATGTCGGCTGCTCATCCTGAGGAGCACATTCGCTTCGCTCAGTGTAAACTCCGCGACGAAGGATCTCTATGGAAGAGATGAATGAATTCATGAAACAACGCATTGATAAGTTAAATGCTCTCAAAGAGATAGGCATTGAGCCGTATGGGAGAAGATTTGATAAGCATTGCAGTATAGAAACAATGCTTAAGAATGCCAAAGAAGGCGATTCTGTCCAGACAGCAGGCCGCATCACTGCATTAAGAGAACATGGGAAATCTAGTTTTTTTGATTTAAGAGACGCAAGTTCCAGGATTCAGGTATATATTAAGGCAGATATTATAAGCAAGGATATATATGCTAATATATTTAAAAGACTAGATATAGGAGATATATTAGGTGTTGAGGGAAAGATTTTTAAAACACATACTGGCGAGATAACTATAAACGCAGAAAAGATTACAATTCTAAGCAAAGGCCTAAGGCCTTTACCTGAAAAATGGCATGGCTTGAAAGATGTGGATACAAGATACAGGCAGAGATATGTGGATTTGATAGTAAATGAAGATGTGCGCAAGGTTTTCCAGGTTCGAAGCCGCATCATCTCAAAAATAAGAGAGCTTTTAGATAAAAAGGGATTTTTGGAAGTTGAAACCCCTATGATGCAATCAATGGCAGGAGGTGCAGCAGGAGAGCCTTTTAAGACGCATCATAATGCTCTTAGTATTGATTTATTTCTGCGCCTTGCGCCGGAATTATATTTAAAAAGATTATTAGTTGGCGGATTTGATAAAGTTTATGAGCTTAATAGGAATTTCAGGAACGAAGGCATTTCAATAAGGCATAATCCTGAATTTACAATGATAGAAATATATGAAGCTTATTCTGACTGCCAGGGCATGATGCAGCTTACAGAAGAGATTTTTAATTTTGTTGCGAACGAAGTCCTGGGGACTAATAAGATAAAATTCGCAGATGTGGTTATAGACTTGACTCCGCCATGGCCGAGATGGTCATTTGCAGAAGAGATCAAAAAGAGATTTGACATTAACCCTGATGACTCTTCCAAGGAATGGATCGAAAAGCTTCATGCTAAAGGCGTGGATTTTAAAGCCAAGGACATTACACGTTCGCAGATAGCCAATATCATAACAGAAATGCTTGAGCCTGAGACAGGCGATAGGCCTATTTTTGTAATAGACTTATTCGCAGAGTTATGCCCTCTCGCAAAAAGGAAAAAAGACAATCCTCTTTTAACAGACAGATTTGAACTTTTCATGGGAGGCATGGAGATTGCAAACGCTTATTCAGAGCTCAATGACCCAATAGAGCAGAAAAAAAGATTTGAAGAACAGTTAGTGGGCCAGGAAGGCGTAAAGAAAATAGATGAGGATTTTGTAAGGGCCATGGAATACGGAATGCCGCCCGCGGGCGGGCTTGGTATAGGGATAGACAGGATGGTAATGCTTTTTGCAAACCAGCCGTCTATACGGGATGTGATTTTGTTCCCGCAATTAAAACCAGAAGCATGAAATCGCGGAAATACGCAGAAGCAGTTGCTCGTTTCACTCGCAACTGACGCGGAAAAACGCGGAAACTGAACTCGAATTTCCGCGTAGTTCAGCGTCTGGCCTGAACGAAGTGAAGGCCAGCTTCCGCGTGGTTCCGCGATTAAACACGGAAGCTAACTATAAGATGCCATACGAATTGTGGATTAGTTTTAGATATCTAGTCTCGAAGCGCAAAGAAAAATTTATCTCCATTATAAGTTTTATCTCGATAATGGGCGTGGCTGTGGGTGTAACAGCCCTTATTGTGGTGTTGGCTGTTATGAGCGGCTTTGACAAAGACCTTCGTGAAAAGATAGTCGGCACAAATTCGCATATAATAATTGAAAAAGAAGGCGGCATCCCTGATTATAACGGCCTTGTGAACGAGATAAATAAGATACAGCACGTAAAAGCAAGCTCTCCTTTTCTGAACGGCCAGGCCCTAATAAGGCAGGACGAACAAGTCCTTGGCGTAATATTAAGAGGCATAGACTCTGCGAGAGAAAAAGATGTCACTAATATACAAAAATACATGGAATCAGGAACGCTCAATCTTAAAAAGGATACAGTCTTGATAGGAAAAGAGCTTTCTTCTAGGCTGGGTTTAAGGATAGGAGATACAATTTCCCTGATATCTGCCGCGGATCCTAAACCAAAGCTTTTTAAAGTAGCGGGTGTCTTTAATTCAGGCATGTTTGAATATGACATGAGCCTTATATTTACAAATCTTGAAGGCGCCCAGAATTTTTATGCTACCGGCAATGTAGCAGGCGGCATAGGCGTGCGGGTGGATGATGTAAACAGCGCAGACCGCATAAAAAAAGATGTTCAGAAGCAGATAGGGTTTAATTACTGGGTAAGAAGCTGGTCAGAGTTGAATAAAAATCTATTCAGCGCCCTGAAACTAGAGAAAATAACCATGTTCATAATACTTGCGCTCATTGTGGTTGTGGCGTGCTTTAATATAGCCAGCGCTCTCATCATGATGGTTATGGAAAAGACAAAAGATATAGGCATCCTTAAATCAATAGGAGCTAATAATAAAAGCATAAGAAAGATATTTATGCTGGATGGTTTTCTGATAGGTTTCGCAGGAACGATTATTGGCGCCATAGGAGGTTTTGGCCTATGTTACTTATTAAAGACAT
The DNA here is from genome assembly GCA_001871815.1 of Candidatus Omnitrophica bacterium CG1_02_40_15. Taxonomy (GTDB): domain Bacteria; phylum Omnitrophota; class Gorgyraeia; order Gorgyraeales; family Gorgyraeaceae; genus UBA10183. The sequence continues at coordinate 30,014 of MNVP01000085.1, read as the reverse complement.
ATCAATTTATAAAATTGCCAAAAGACATTTATTACATAGACAGGCTGCCTGTTAATCTGGAGCTGTCGGATTCAATAATTGTAATAGCTGCGGCAATACTGATAAGTTTATTATCAACGCTTTATCCGTCATGGCAGGCAGCTAAGATGGAGCCAGTGGAAGCTCTGAGATATGAGTAAAAGATAGCGTTTAGCGTAGAGCGTATAGCGTATAGTTTTTCTATCCGCTATCCGCTAATATTATGTTACGAGCTGATAATGTACATAAGATATATAAAGATGGCAAAAGAGAGCTGCATGTTTTAAGGGGGGTTAGCTTAGAATTAAGAAAAGATGAAGTAATTACAATTGTAGGGCCTTCAGGAGCCGGTAAGTCAACGCTTTTGCATATATTGGGCGGCATAGATAAGCCAAGCTCGGGTAAAGTATTTCTGGACAACTCTGATTTTTACAGCCTGGATGATATTAAAAGAGCCAGGTTTAGAAATCAAAAAATAGGATTTGTATTTCAATTTTATTACCTGCTCCCTGATTTTACAGCATTGGAAAATGTAATGCTGCCTAGTCTGATAGGCATACGAAACACGAACGACGAACGACGAACGACGAAAAATAGAGCTGAGGTTTTACTGGAAGATGTAGGGCTTGGGAAAAGAATGCGCCACAGGCCGAGCGAACTTTCAGGAGGAGAGCAGCAGAGAGTTGCTATAGCAAGGGGCTTGATAAATAATCCAAAGGTGCTCTTGTGCGATGAGCCTACAGGTAACCTGGATTCTGAAATGGGCCTGGAGATATTGAATATATTGTTTAATCTTAATAAAAAGAATAAAACAGCGATTGTGATTGTTACTCACGATAAAGAAATAGCGCGAAGAGCGGATAGAATTGTAGAAATGAAGGATGGGAGAATAATATAATTTACTTCTCGACTCTACTCTCTTGATATGCTCTCGTGACCGCTCGAAGAATATTAATATTGTTCGAGCGAGCGACCGAAAGAAGTACTGAGCGAAGCGAATGTACGAAGCGAGTCGAGAACATTAGGAGGAGATATGGGATTAAAGGTTTATATTAATGGTGAATATTTTGAGAAAAACGAGGCAAAGATTTCTGTTTTTGACCACGGGCTTTTGTACGGCGACGGAGTGTTTGAAGGCATCCGCTCATATGCTGGGCTTATTTTTAAATTAAAGGAGCATATAGACAGGCTTTACGAGTCTAGTCAAGGCATCATGCTAAATATTTCGCTTTCCAAAGAAGACATGATAAAGGCAATCGTGGAAACGCTTAAATTAAATCAGCTGGACAATGCCTATATCAGGCTTATTGTTACAAGAGGCATAGGGGATCTGGGCCTGGATCCAAGGAAGTGCAAGTCCGCTTCTATTATTATCATTACAGATAACATAAAGCTTTATCCTGAAAAGATGTACAAGGAAGGATTGAGCATTATTACAGTGCCTACGCCAAGGAATATACCAGAGGCATTAAATCCTCAGATTAAATCTCTGAATTACCTTAACAATATTCTTGCAAAAATAGAGGCATTAAACTGCGGATATGAAGAGGCATTAATGTTTACCGCCCATGGATATGTGGCAGAATGCACAGGAGATAATATTTTTATTATAAAAGATAATAACCTGATCACTCCGCCTGCTTATCTCGGGATACTTAAAGGCATTACAAGGGCGTGCGTGATGGATATTGCAAAGAAGATTGGCATGGCAGTAAAAGAAGAAGTAATTACAAGGCATAATATTTTTACGGCTAGCGAGTGTTTTCTTACAGGCACTGCGGCAGAGATCATACCTGTTGTGCGCGTGGACAAAAGGGTTATCGGAGACGGAAAACCAGGGAAAATTACATTAAATCTGATGAAGGAATTCAGAAAATTAACAAAGACGGATGGCATAAAATATTAAATGAGGACATCACCCAGCACCTTTTATGTATTTAAAGTTTTTAAAGAAAAGATGCTGAATATTAAAAAGGTGCTGGGTGATTTGTCCGAATTTATCCCGCCCTTTTAGCAATTTTTCTCAGCTTGCTATTCAAAAGGGCGGGATTCAATTCGCGCATTGACTTACGTTCACTCGCTATGCTTGTTCCGTAAGTCAAGTGCTCATTGAAGGAGGAAATAATGGTTTGCAATATATGCGGCAAGAGCCAGGCTACAGTGCATCTTACAGAAATAATAGATGAACAAATAACAGAGCTGCATCTGTGCGAAGAATGCGCTCAGAAAAAAGGCGCCCAAATGGAAAGCCATTTCGGGCTTTCTGATCTTTTGGCAGGCCTCGCTGATCTTGGCACGCAGTTCAATAAAACAAAAACAGAGCCTAAGCTTAAATGCCCTAAGTGTGGGCTTACCTATGAAGATTTTAAAAAGGTGGGAAGGCTTGGCTGCGGCGAATGCTATAATGCTTTTAAAGAAGCGCTCGCCCCTCTTTTAAAAAGGATACACGGGTCCACGCAGCACTATGGCAAATCCCCTAAAAAAATAGTCAAGATAGTCAAGGCAAAGAATGAATTCGATGCCTTGAAGGAAAAACTTCAGAAGGCAATACAGAAAGAGGATTTTGAAGAAGCAGCGAAACTGCGGGATAAGATAAGAGAATTAGAGAAGAAGAATAATAAATAAGGACATCACTTACGGAAACCTATGGTTTCCGTAAGTGATTTGTCCGAATTTATCCCGCCCTTTTAGCAATTTTTCTCAACTTGCTATTCAAAAGGGCGGGATTCAATTCGCGCATTGACTTACGTTCACTCGCTATGCTTGTTCCGTAAGTCAAGTGCTCATTGAAGGAGGATTCATGACCTTAGACGATCTTTTAAATAATACCGGCGAGTGGATCAGGTGCACAGGCCCTGTCTGTGATATAGTGATGTCTTCGCGCGTAAGGCTGGCAAGAAATCTTGCGAATTATCCTTTTTCTCACTGGGCAAGCAAGAAAGAACAGGAGGCAGTCCTTTGGACTTCAAAAGAAAGTATTTTGTCGCTCAAAAAATTAAAAGACTCATTATTTGTGGAAATAGGAAAGCTGGACTCTATAGATAAGCAATTTCTTGTGGAAAGGCATCTTATGAGCAAGGAACATATGATAGACGCGGAAAATAAAGGCCTGTCTGTGGGCCAGGATGAAGTCATCAGCATAATGATCAATGAAGAAGACCACCTGCGCATGCAGGTCATGAAATCAGGTTTTAATTTAAAAGATGCATGGCAGATAATAAATGACATAGATACTGAATTAGGGAATTCCCTGGATTTTGCGTATTCCATGGATTTCGGCTACCTCACAGCCTGCCCTACAAATACAGGGACCGGCATGAGGGCATCTGTAATGCTGCATTTGCCGTCGCTTGTAATGACGAAACAGATCGGAAAAGTGCTGCAGGCTATTACAAAATTAAGTCTGACTGCGCGCGGCCTATACGGGGAGGGTACGGAGGCGAGCGGTAATTTTTTCCAGATATCAAACCAGGTTTCTCTGGGCCCTAAAGAGGACGATATAATCGATAACATAGATAGGATTATAAAACAGATAGTCGATCACGAACAAAGCGCTAGAGAAACGCTTCTTTCGCAAAATAGAGAAGCCTTGGAAGACAGGATATGGAGGGCATATGGGACATTGAAAAGCGCCCATATAATAACAAGCACAGAGACCATAAATCTTCTTTCGCTTGCAAGGCTGGGAGTTGATTTAGGCGTAATAAAACAGGCAGACAGGACTCTTATTAATGAACTTTTTGTGATAACTCAGCCTGCGCACCTTCAAAAACTGGAAAAGAAAAAACTCAGCCCTAATCAAAGAGACGTTAAAAGGGCGGAGATAATCAGGGAGAAGTTGGGGAAGTAATAAATGATTAGCGGATAGCGTATAGCGTTTAGCGTATAGTTTTCCTATCCGCTATACGCTAAACGCTATAAGGAGGGTTTGATCATGTTCAACAGATTCACAGAACGCGCGAGGAAAGTCATACTTTTAGCAAAAGAAGAGGCGAAGAGGTTTAATCACGATTATATAGGCACTGAGCATATATTGCTTGGGCTTTTAAGAGAAGGGGAAGGCGTGGCTGCAGTCGTGCTTCAAAAAATGGGCCTAAATCTACAGCAGATAAGGATGGAGATAGAAAAGATTGTGAAACCAGGCCCGCCTACAGTTGTCTCAGGGGACATACCTTTCACTCCTACAGCTAAAAAAGTCATAGAGCTTTCAAGCGAAGAGGCAAGGTCTCTCGGCCATAACTATATAGGCACAGAGCATATTTTATTAGGCCTTATAAGAGAGGGTGAAGGCGTTGCGTCTCAGGTGCTGGTAAATCTTGGGCTTGATCTGAATAAAGTTAGAGAAGAGATAGCAGAGCTTTTAGGCTCTAACATGCAGCCTGGTTTCGGAGGCCATCAGCAAGGACAGGCTCAAGTAGCAGGCCATGCTTCGCAGCAGAGAACAGGCTCTAGAACTCCTGCGCTTGACGCGTTTGGCAGAAACCTGACTCAACTTGCGCGCGACAATAAATTAGACCCTGTAATAGGGAGAGAGAACGAAATAGAAAGGGTTATCCAGATACTTTCAAGGCGCACAAAAAATAATCCAGTGCTCTTAGGCGAGGCAGGTGTCGGGAAAACAGCAATAGTAGAGGGCCTTGCGCAAAATATAGTGAAAGGCGATGTGCCTGAAATATTAAAGGATAAAAAGGTGATAATCCTGGATCTTGCGCTTATGGTAGCTGGCACAAAATATAGAGGCCAGTTTGAAGAGAGAATAAAAGCAGTAATGGATGAGATAAAGAGGTCTGAAAATGTGATTATTTTTATTGATGAATTACACACTCTGGTTGGGGCCGGAGGCGCAGAAGGCGCAATAGACGCTTCAAATATACTGAAACCCGCTCTTTCAAGAGGCGAGATACAGTGTATAGGAGCAACTACCTTGGATGAGTACAGAAAACACATAGAAAAAGACGCTGCGCTTGAAAGGCGTTTTCAGACAATTATGGTTGAACCTCCCAGTGTCAATGAAACAGTGGAAATACTAAAAGGCCTCAGGGACAGGTATGAAGCTCATCATAGAGTTGAGATTACGGATTCTGCGGTAGATGCTGCAGCCAAATTTTCGGACAGGTATATCGCAGGAAGGTTTTTACCTGACAAGGCTATAGACTTGATAGATGAAGCAGGCGCAAAGGCCAGGCTTTCCATTATGACTGCTCCTAAGGAAATAAAGGATATGGAGAGCGAGATAGAGAATATCCATAAAGAAAAAGATTCTGCGATAAAAAACCAGGATTTTGAAAAAGCCGCTAATCTGAGGGATGAGGAGAAGAAAGCCAGGCTAAGGCTAGACAAGACGCGCGAGGAATGGAAAAAATCCAGGATGGAAGCCAGGCCAAAGGTTGACGAAGAAATGATCGCCAATATAGTTTCAAAATGGACAGGCATACCCATTTTCAGGCTTGAAGAAAAAGAGTCTGAAAGGCTTATGAAGATGGAAGAAGAGCTGCACAATAGGGTAATTGGCCAGGATGAGCCTATAAGCGCTATTGCCCATGCAGTCAGGCGTTCGCGCGCGGGCATAAAGGATCCAAAGAAGCCGATAGGCTCTTTTATATTCCTTGGGCCTACAGGCGTAGGCAAAACCCATTTGGGGCGAGTCCTTGCAGAATTCATGTTCGGCAATGAAGATGCGCTCATACAACTTGATATGTCTGAGTACATGGAAAAATTTAATGTGTCGAGGCTTGTAGGAGCGCCTCCCGGATATGTAGGCTATGAAGAAGGCGGACAGCTTACAGAAAAAGTCAGGCGCAGGCCTTACTCAGTCGTACTTTTGGATGAAATAGAAAAGGCTCACCCTGATGTGTTTAATATACTGCTTCAGGTTCTGGAAGACGGGCGCCTTACAGATAGTTTCGGCAGAAAAGTGGACTTTAGAAATACAATACTTATCATGACATCCAATGTTGGAGCAGAGATATTCAGGAAACAGGGTTCCCTTGGTTTTAAATCAGAATCCCAGGAAGTCACTTACAAGGATATGAAAGAAAGGCTTCTGGATCAGGTTAAAAAAACATTTAAACCTGAATTTTTAAACAGGATTGACGATATAATAGTATTCCATCCGCTTACAAAAGAGGATCTCTATAAGATTATAGAAATAGAGATGGAAGAGGTTAAGGCCAGGCTGAAAGAGCAGTCTGTGGATATAAGCCTTGACCAGTCGGCAAAAGACTTTTTGATAGAGAAAGGTTTTGACCCTATTTTTGGCGTAAGGCCTTTGAAGCGTACTATACAAAGATTTCTGGAAGATCCTTTGGCAGAGGAAATTATCTCAAAACGTTTTGAAAAAGGGAAACCTGTAAAGGTGACTGCAGAGAACGGGAAGCTTGTATTAAAATAATTACAGATAGTTCTCGACTGAACTTACAAGTATGGCAATGACGTCCGCTCGAACAATATTATTCTTCGAGCGGTCACGATAGCATATCAAGAGAGCAGAGTCGAGAAGTACATGTTTATATATGAAATATAATTTAAAGATCATAGCATTGGCTGCAAGCTCAATCTTTGTTGTTACAGCCAGCGCCAGAGCGATAGATTTAGGAATCGATAAAGCAGTTTCTCTGAATCTTTATCTCTTTGACAATAAAGAGTTGGTTTCAGAATTAAAAATAGACAATCTGGATATTAAAGGCGCGATCCTATCCGGCAATTTTATTTTAAAGGCCAAGGTGTTAAAAGATAATGGCCTGACTGGGAAACTTTATTCCAGCAATATGACCATAAATTCAAGCGCGTTGCCGGATTTAAAGGTATTCTTCAAGCTTACAAAAGATAAGTTTGAGGCCTATTCTCTGAATTTTGGAAATGCATATCGTTTAAAAGGCACTGTAAGATTAAAAAAGCAGTTTGAAACAAATATATATTTTGAAATACTCAGGGCGAACTTAAAAGATATTGCAATAATGACAAAGGCAAAAAGGCCAGGCGTTGTGACTGGCGTCATGAACGGACTTTTCAATATAAAAGGCCCGCTCAATAACCTCCAATCAAGCGGTTTTATAAGCTCTAGATCTGGGAAGATAGGCCCTATATGGTATGATTCCGCTGATATAAGAATACAGGGCATAGGGCCTATAATCAACATAGTGGCTTCCAGGATCAAGCAGGCTCAGGCTACTTTTACAATGGAAGGTTATATAGACCTGAGAAATGTTGTGGGCTCTGATCTCCTGAGTTACATAAAACTGAAGTCTGATATGAAAACAATAGTATGGGACGGCTGGGATATAAGTAAAGATGGCTACGATAGCCTTAAGATGGTTAAGGATATCGGCGACAAGGTATCAGTTGGGTTTAAGACATTCGCTAGAGAAGAATTGCCCCCTTATAAAAAAAGGGACAATCTGGACGAGATGAGCCTGGAATACAAGCTGGATAATGGCCAGGTATTTCAGATGAAATTAAAAGAAAATGAAGAATTTTTTGGCATAGAGCATAAAAAGAGATTTTAAGTGAGGACATAAGTTACGGAGCCCTATTCCAAGAAGTATGTGACGTAACTTATTTGTCCGAACTTATCCCGCCCTTTTAGCAAGGTTTCTCAGCTTGCTATTCAAAAGGGCGGGATTAATTCGCGCATTGACTTATGTTCGCTCGTTTTACTCGCTCCATAAGTCAAGCGCTCATTAATTATGAAAGAGTGGATAAATAATCTGGGTAAAAAAGCGCTGAATTTTTTTATTTATATAGGCGGCACATTTACTCTGATGGTCGGCACGATATTTCAGGTATTTGTCCTGCCTTTCAGAAAAAAAGAATGGATTATACAGATGCACAAGATAGGCGTCATGAGTTTTCCTATAGTTTTTATGGTTGCGCTATTCACAGGAATGGTGCTGGCGCTTCAGAGCGCGTATCAGTTGACAAAAATGAACGCTCAGATGTATATATCAAGCCTTGTGGCGCTTTCTATGCTCAGGGAACTCGGGCCTGTTTTGACAGCGCTTGTTATTGCGGGCAGGGTAGGGGCCAGTATCACTGCAGAACTCGGGACAATGAAGGTGAGCGAGCAAATAGATGCTTTGAAGACCCTTGCCGCAAATCCCGTGAAATACCTTGTTGTGCCGCGGTTTCTCGCGCTATGTATTATGCTCCCCTTGCTTACAGTTTACGCAGATTTTATAGGTATAATAGGCGGATATATGATAGGAGTTTATAAGCTTCTGATAGGTTCTACCATATACTGGAAAATGACATTCGATACGCTTGCGTTCAAGGATTTATTCACAGGGCTTTTTAAGTCGCTTATATTCGCAATAATTATATGCATAGTTTCATGCTATGAAGGTTTTATTACAGAGGGCGGGGCCGAGGGAGTAGGAAAGGCCACAACCCGCTCTGTTGTTATTTCGTTTATTTTAATAATCGCGGCTGACTGTCTTTTCACCGCGCTATTTTATTTTATATTTCCGTAAAAGGCATAATGAGAATTCTGGGGATAGATCCAGGTCTTGGAATTACAGGTTACGGCCTCATAGATGCATGCGGCAATAATGTCAAATTGATGGAAGCTGGCATTATAAGGTCTAATGCAAAAGATAAGATGGAAAAAAGACTGGCCAGTATTTATAAAAAAGTCATGAACTTAATAAAAGATACATTGCCTGAGGCAGTGGTTTTGGAAGAGCTGTATTCTCATTACAAACATCCGAAGACTTCCATACTGATGGCTCACGCGCGGGGCGCGATATGCCTTGCAGTTGAGCATCAGGATGTCTTGCTTGTGAATTACCCTACTACGAAGATAAAAAAAGCGATTACTGGACGCGGCAGAGCTTCAAAAGAACAGGTGCAGAGAACTGTTACAAGTTTATTGGGGTTAAAGAATCCACCTGAACCAGTTGATGTTACAGATGCTCTGGCTCTTGCAATTACGCATGCCAATATATGGGGGCATAGAAATGATTTGCAGAATTACAGGTAAGTTATTAGAAAAAAAAGAAGAGTCAATATTGCTGGATGTAAATGGGATGTGTTATGAAGTATTTATTCCAGGCGCTGTGATGCAATGCCTTGAAAATAGCGTACAACCGGATGGGGTTATTTCTCTTATCACATACCATTATTTTCAGCTGGAACCATCCAAAGGGTTCCAATGCCTGATAGGTTTTCTGAATGAAATAGAAAAAGAATTTTTTGAAAAGTTTATAACAGTGTCAGGTATCGGGCCAAAGGCTGCTGTAAGGGCATTGAAGATGCCTATATCCATGATTGCCCAGGCAATCGATACGGCCGATGTGCCTTTTTTAAAGTCCCTGCCCGGCATTGGAGAGCAGAGAGCAAGAGAGATTGTGGCAAAACTTCAGGGTAAGGTGGGAAAATTCGGGCTTATCCAGGATACTAGAAATGGAGCTAGAGCCTTTACGCTCAAGCATGGGATAGAAGAAGAGGCAATGGGCGTTTTATTGCAGCTACAGTATAAAAAATTCGAAGCCAAAAATATGCTGGATGAAGCATTAAAACGCAATCCGGAGATAAAGACAGCAGAGGATCTTCTGAATGAGGTGTACAAACAGAAGTCTAAAAAATAGCGTTTAGCGTAGAGCGTATAAAAAAAATTCCATGCAAAAAGACCTATCCGCTAAACGCTCTACGCTATACGCTAATAAAGGTATATGATAGAAAATAATAAAGACGATCGCGAACGACTGATTACCGGCCAGGAAGCAGAGGAAGAGGCAGTATGTAATATTTCCTTGAGGCCTGACAGTTTCAAGAATTTTATAGGCCAGAAGCATGTAATCGAAAATGTAAATATCGCAATAAAGGCGGCAAAAAAAAGAAAAGAAGGCCTTGAGCATATTCTGCTTTCAGGCCCCCCTGGGTTGGGAAAGACAACGCTTGCCCATATCATAAGCCGCGAGATGGGAGCCAAGATTACCGCTACCTCAGGGCCCGCTATAGAAAGGGCAGGAGATCTTATAGGGATTCTTACTAATCTTGGCGAGAGAGATATACTTTTTATCGATGAGATTCACAGGCTGTCAAAGGTTGTAGAAGAATTTATATACCCTGCTATGGAAAATTTTCAGATAGATTTTCTTATAGATAAAGGGCCTTACGCAAAGACCATAAAGTTCAATTTAAAAAGATTTACGCTTATCGGCGCTACAACCCGCGCAGGATTATTGAGCGCGCCTTTAAGAAGCAGGTTCGGCATGTTTTACCACCTTGAATTTTATGAGGCGGATGACCTGGTAAAAATAATAGAGCGGTCCGCAGAACTTTTAAATATACCTCTTAATGAAGACGCAGCTATTGAGATTGCGAGCCGTTCGCGCGGCACGCCCCGCGTAGCCAACAGGCTCTTAAGAAGAGTAAGGGATTACAGCGAAGTAAAAGGCAATAAGAAGGTAGACAAGGAGATTGCTATTGCCGGCCTTGCGTCGCACAGGATAGATAACGCGGGCCTGGATGACATAGATAGAAAAGTCATGAAAGCAATAATTGATTTTTATGACGGTGGGCCGGTGGGCATAGAATCGCTTGCCGCAACCCTGAATGAAGAGAGCGATACCATAGTAGATGTCGTGGAGCCGTTTTTATTGAAAATAGGATTTCTTAAGCGGACGCCAAGGGGCAGGGAAGTTACAAAACTGGCATACGATCATTTAAAGGTGCCGTATAAAAAGGAAGCGCAGAAAGAGTTGTTTTAGCGGATAGCGTAGAGCGTATAGCGGATAATAATAGCTATTATCCCTATACGCTATACGCTAAACGCTCTACGCTAAGAATATGATAGAAATCATAAATCTTTCCAAATCATTCACTAGCTCAAAGGTATTAGATAATCTGAATCTTATTATAAATTCAAGCGAGAGAATTGTTATAATAGGCCGTTCAGGCTGCGGGAAAAGCGTGCTATTAAAGCATATAATAGGGCTTATAAAACCTGATATGGGCCAGGTTATTATAGATGGGAACGATATGACAAGGCTTGAAGAATACGAGATGGATAAGCTTAGGCTTAGCTTCGGAATGCTTTTCCAGGGCGCTGCTTTATTTGATTCAATGACAGTGGGAGAGAATGTAGGATTTAAATTAAGAGAGCATACTGTTATTTCAGGCTCAGAGATTCGGAAAAAAGTTGCAGATGCTCTGGAGCTTGTGGGTTTAAAGGGCATAGAGAATCTGATGCCTAGCGAGCTAAGCGGAGGGATGAAAAAAAGGGTAGGGCTTGCGCGAGCGATCTGCAATAACCCAAAGATTATATTATACGATGAGCCGACTACAGGATTAGATCCAATAATGGCTGATGCGATAAATGGCCTTATCGTAGATTTGAATAATAAATTGAACGTAACATCCATAGTTGTAACTCATGACATGGTCAGCGCTTTTAAAATAGCTGACAGGATAGCGATGTTATATAAAGGGAAGATTATAACTATTGGGACGCCTGATGAAATTAAGAATACAAAAGATCCGATAGTAAAACAGTTTATAACAGGAGCGGCAAAAGGGCCGATTACAGAAGACGCGTAATAATCGCGGAATAACGCAGAAGCTGCTCCTAGTTTTACTCGGAGCAGACGCGGAAAAACGCGGAAATTAGCATGTAGTTTCAGCGTAATTCCGCGTTAAGTTCTGCGTAGTTCAGCGATAGCATGTAATATAAAGGGGGTAAAATGTTTACACGCATGAATTTTGAGCTGAAAGTGGGTATATTTATTTTCATAGGGATAGTTATATTGTCCGTAATAATATTTTCTATAGGAAATTTTTACAGCGTCAAGCGCGGATATACCCTTAATGTAGTCTTCAGCTTTGCAAATGGCATAGGCATAGGCGCGCCTGTGCGTTATTCAGGGGTTCAGGTGGGCGAGGTGCAGGAGATAAATATTTATTTTGATGAAAAGGAAAATAAGCCCTTTGTTAAGCTAACTGTGTGGGTATCTCAGAATACATGGATTAATGAAAACGCAAAGGCATCTATTAATACGCTGGGGCTTCTGGGAGAAAAATATCTGGAAATTTCCCCTGGCACCAGGGACGCAAGGCTTCTGCAAAAAGGAGACACTCTTAGAGGATGTGACCCTATATCAACAGAAGAAATTGCCAGGTCCACTAAGGAACTTATAGGGAAAATAGGCGCTCTTACAGAATCCGTGAATAAGATTGTAGGAGACGATAGTTTAAGAGTGTCTTTAAAAAATACAGTTAATAATATGGAGGCGTTGAGCGGAGACCTAAGGGATTTTTTATCTTATGCCAAGCAGGGTAAGGGCACAATCGGAAGGCTTATGTCTGATGACACGCTGTACAATCATATTGACGAAATGATATTGGATATTAAACAGAATCCGTGGAAGCTTTTGTTTAAACCACCGAAGCCTAGGGAGAGCAAGAAAAAGAAATAAAAATCAGCTTTAAGTTATAAGCCATAAGCTTAAAGCTTACAGCTTAAAACTTCCAGCTGTTATACCATAGAAGGGAGCTTTGTATATGACCTTAATATTTATACGGATATTTTTTGTGATACTTAGCATGATAATAGGCTTTCAGGTAGGGTCGTTTGCGCAGATAGGTTCTTCTGATTTCAGCGTATTGGGCGCTTCGATAGGTTTTTTAGCAGCTGTACTCATAATTATTTTTGAATTTACCATGAGAAAGGTGTCTGTAAGAGGCCTTTCGTCAGCTGTTTTCGGGTTATTGTTCGGGCTTATAATGGCGAAACTGGTATCTGATACCATGGCGCTTATTTCTATGGACAAGAATCTGGTGTATTCTCTGCGCGTTATCCTTACGCTTATATTCTGTTATCTTGGCATGATCATGGCAATGCGCGGCAGGGATGAATTTAATATAATAGTGCCCTATGTTAAATTTTCAAGGCAGGATCAGAAGGATGAAATGATACTTTTGGATACAAGCGTTATCATAGACGGCAGAATTGCTGATGTGTGTAAAACAGGTTTCTTAGACGGAAAATTTATAGTGCCGCGTTTTGTGTTAAAGGAATTGCAGCAGATAGCCGACTCTTCTGATTCCCTGAAACGCGAGCGGGGGAGAAGAGGCCTAGATATACTTGGGAAACTTCAGAAGAGCCAAAATATCGATATTAAAATACACAATGAAGATTTTGCGGATATAAAAGAGGTTGACCTGAAACTCGTAAAACTGGCCAAGGTGCTTGACGCAAAAATATTTACCAATGATTATAATCTGAATAAGGTTTCAGAGATACAGGGCATAAGGGTATTGAATATAAATGAACTTAGCAATGCCTTGAGGCCTGTGGTTTTGCCAGGGGAGATGCTTGAAACAAGGCTTATTAAAGAAGGCAAGGAGTATAATCAGGGAGTTGGGTATCTGGAAGATGGGACAATGATAGTCGTGGATAACGGCAGGAGATTAATAGGCCAAAACGTGAATGTGGTTGTAGGCAGCGTGCTTCAGACAGCAGCAGGCAGGATGATTTTTGCAAAACTTTTGGAAAACGCAAGGAAGTAAAAAGTCAAAAAATTTAGCTTTAAGTTATAAGCTATAAGTTTTAAGCTTAAAACTTATAGCTTACGGCTTATAGCTTTTTGAATTTATGAGAGTAGCAGCTATTGTCCCGAGCGCAGGTACAGGCGCCAGATTAAGATCAAGGATACAAAAACCTTACATAACTCTTGGCGATAAACCCATACTTGCTCGCACCTTAATAGCGCTTTCCAAAAACAAAGATATAGCCGAGATATGGGTCAGCGTAGGAAAAGATAAATTAAATAAAGCCCGGAAAGAAATAATCGAGAAGTATAATATTAAAAAGGCAAGGCTTGTGATCGGAGGCAAGGAACGCAGCGATTCTGTTTACAACGCGCTAAGGGCTGTTTCAGGAAATATAGATTATGTTTTAATCCATGACGGCATAAGGCCTTTTATTACAAATGAACTTATCGAAACGTTATTAAGAGAGGCGTCCATGTTCAGGGCTGCGGTAGCAGCTGTTCCTGTGAAGCCTACTTTGAAATTTGTAGGCAAAGATGGTTTTATCAAAAATACCCCTTTAAGGAAATATTTTTGGGAAGCTCAGACGCCTCAGGTTTTCAAAAAGGATCTGATAGAAAAGGCGTATAAAATTGCCAGGAAGAAAAAAATTATTGCAACAGATGATTCTAGCCTTGTAGAAAGAATCGGGGTGAAACCAAAGATTGTAATGGGTTCTTACAGCAATATAAAAATTACGACAAGAGAAGATTTAGAGTTAGCAAAGATACTTATTGAAAAAAGAAGAAATAAGTGTTATAGCGTTTAGCGTAGAGCGGATAGCGTATAGAAAAAATTCCATGCAAAAAGACCTATCCGCTATCCGCTATACGCTATTCGCTATAACATGCTGTTCTAGTGGAGGTACATATGCGAGTTGGCATTGGTTATGACATTCACAGGTTCGTAGAAGGAAAACCTCTTATGCTGGGAGGCGTTGAAATCCCTCATATAAAAGGCCTGGAAGGCCATTCTGACGGAGATGCGCTTCTTCATGCAATATGCGATGCGATTTTAGGGGCAGGAGGCATGGATGATATAGGCCATCAATTTCCAGTGAATGATGACAGGTACCTGAATATATCCAGCGCAGAACTTTTAAAAGAGGTTTCAAAAAAGATACAGAAAAAAGGCTTCAAGGTGGAATACGTGGATTCTGTGATTATACTGGAAGAGCCGAAGATAGCGCCTTTCAAAGACAGAATGAGAAGAGAAATATCAGCAACGCTAGGCATAGCTATGGATAGCGTAAGCGTAAAGGCTACAACGCAGGAAGGCATTGGAGCAATCGGAAGAGGCGAAGCGCTTGCGGCATACGCGATTGCGTGTTTAACAGCATGAGCTTAAAAATATACAATACCCTTACAAGAAAAAAAGAAGAATTTAAGCCTCTAAAAGAAGGCAATGTTGGGATATATGTATGCGGGCCTACTGTTTATGATGCGCCTCATATAGGCCATGCAAGGAGCGCTTACGCATTCGATGTTATCCGCCGTTATTTTATATATAAAGATTATAAAGTTAAGTTTGTCAGAAATGTTACAGATGTTGACGATAAAATAATCAATAAGGCAAAAGAGGAATTTAAAGGGGAAGATTTAAATATCGCAGTAAAGGATATTTCAGATAAATATCTTAAAATTTATCATGAATACATGGAAAAGCTTGGCATTATGCAGCCTGATAAAGAGCCAAAGGCCACAGAATATATAGAGGAGATGGAAAATTTTATAAAAATATTGATACAGGCCGGAGTGGCTTATGCATCGGCCGGCGATGTATATTTTAATGTGCGGAAAGCCAATGGTTATGGGAAATTGTCCAATCAAAGTTTTGAAATGCTGGGATCAGGCGCAAGGGTTATCCAGGGAGAAAATAAAATTGACCCTCTAGATTTTGCTTTATGGAAATCAGTAAAACCAGATGAACCCTCATGGCCTAGCCCTTGGGGAAATGGCAGGCCTGGCTGGCATATAGAATGTTCTGTTATGAGCTCTGATATTTTAGGGGATGAATTTGACATACATGGAGGCGGGATAGACCTTGTTTTTCCGCATCACGAAAATGAGGTAGCCCAGTCAGAAGGCGCAGGAAAGAAATTTGCCCGTTATTGGATACATAACGGCCTTTTGACTATTAATAAAGAAAAGATGGCCAAAAGTCTGGGGAATTTTATTGCTATTGAGGATATTTTGGCAAAATATCCTGCCGATGCCCTTAAAATATTATTTTTGCAAACGCACTATTCGCATCCAGTTGATTTTTCGTGGGAAAAGATGGATGAGGTAAAAAAGGCGTGGGAGAGGTTTAGTATACTTTTACAGAAAATAGATGGTTTAAGGTTTAAGGTTAAAGGTGAAAAGTTAAAAGAGACAAATAAAAAAGAAATAGGAGAATTTCGCAAAAAATTTGAAGAAGCAATGGATGATAATTTTAATATGCCCGAAGCGCTTGCAGCGCTGTTCGATTTAGTTACGTATATTAACAAAAATTTTACAGAAATAGATTTAAATAATGCAAAAGATGTTTTGATGGAGTTGGGCAATGTGTTTGGTTTGTTTGAGCAAAAGGTTAGCGGCATAGATTCGTCGAAGGAAGTAGAAATAGAAAATATGATTAATTCAAGAAATATGGCTAGGAAAAATAGAGATTTTAAAGAGGCTGACAGGATCAGAAAAGAATTAGAAGAAAAAGGGATTATCTTAGAAGATACAAAAAATGGAACAACATGGAGAAGGAGATAGGCTTTGCGCTGGGGCCTGAGGCACATTTGAGAGGTTTCGGCATAATGGATTCTTTAAATATAGGTGCGCAAGGGGTTACGGCGAAGTTTTTTATACTGTCAAGGCTACCTACAGTATAAAAAACGAACCGTAAACCGTAGCGCACGGCGAAACCATCTCTGTGCCGAATGGCCCCAGCACAAAATCAGATATTATGCTAAAACGCGGATTATTCATAACATTCGAAGGCCCGGAAGGAAGCGGAAAGACAACGCATTCTAAACTGTTGTGCGGGTTTTTGCGTAAAAAGGGCTTTAAAGTTTTACATACGCGCGAACCAGGCGGCACTCTGATCAACGAAAAGATACGCAATATCCTATTGGACCCAAAGAATAAAGGCATGGATGTAGGCTGTGAGATGCTCTTATATATGGCAGCCAGAGCGCAGATAGTAAAACAAAAGATTTTGCCTAGCCTTGGACAAAAGAAGATTGTCATATGCGATAGATTTACCGACGCCACTCTTGCTTACCAGGGATATGCCGGAGGTATGGATCTGAAGGTTATAGATAACATAACAAGCATTGTTACAAAAGGCTTGAAGCCTGACATAACCTTTTTACTTGATATAGACGCCAAGCAAGGGCTTTTAAGGGCTGGCAGGTCCAAAGACAGGATGGAGCGCAAATCAATTCTCTATCACAATAAGGTAAGAAACGGTTATCTTTCTATTGCAAAAAAAGAGCCCAAAAGAGTAAAAGTTTTGTCTTCAACCGGCGAAATAGGACAGGTACAAAAAGAAATAAGAAAAGCTGCTTTAAAAATATGTCATTAAAAAATATTGTAGGCCAAGACAGGGCAATAAGATTATTGCAGGGCATGATAAGAAAAGATGAGGTTAATGGTTCATATCTTTTTGTCGGCCCCATGGGCGTTGGAAAACAGGCTGTAAGCATAGAATTTGCCAAGGCTATTAATTGCGAAAAGAAAGGGTTGGATGCGTGCGAAGAATGTATTTCGTGCAGAAAAATAAAATCTTTGAACCATCCGGATCTCTTTGTTATCCAGAAAGAAAAAGAATCCAGTTTCATTAAGATAGATAGAATAAGGGATATAATTTATCAGGCGAGCCTGAAACCGTATGAAGCCAGGAAAAAGATTTTTATAATAACTGAAGCAGAGGACATGAATGAAGAATCCCAGAATGCCCTTTTAAAGATTCTGGAAGAGCCTCGCGAAAACCAGGTATTTATATTGACTACTTCGGCCGTTTCCGGAATTTTGCCGACTGTTATTTCCAGGTGTAAGGCAGTGAAATTCAATCTTTTAGGGCAGGCTCAGATTCAGGAGCTTCTCATTAAAAGGCATGGTTTTAATGAAAGTGAAGCTGTCTTATTTTCGCATATGGCGCTTGGAAGCCATGGCAGGGCCATAGCCTTTAAAGATAAGGATAGGATCAGAGAAAGGGACAGAATGTTGAATGATTTTTTCTTCAGAAAGAGGGCCATCTTTAGGGAAGAAGTTTGCGATGATAAAAAATACTCTGACATGGAAGAATCTCTCCAGATGCTTTTATTCTGGTACAGGGATTTACTTGTGGCAAAATTTACAGAAGAGGAAGCCCTTTTTCTGAATGTGGACAGGATGGAGGAGATATTTTCTTATTCTGCCAGGTTTTCCGCAGATAAGCTAGGGAGGGATATCTCCAGTGTCATGAATACTATAAATTATGTAAGGAGAAATATAAACCCAAAGATGGCGCTTTTCAATATGGCGCTTGAGTTAAATGCGCCCACAATTGCACTTTAACATATGGCGCATTTACCCTGAGCGTAGTCGAAGGGTAACCCCTCGACGCGCTTCGCTTGCTCGGGGTAACTGAAACCACTCTCGATATGTTAAAATGCATTGGTGGTTTCAGTTAGAAAGGCAATAGATATGCATGGAATTATAGAATTGAGGATAAGGGAATCAGGCAATATAGCCTTGTATGATGCGAATGGCCTGGAAGCCAAGGTAGGCGATTATGTGATAATAGACGCTGAAAGAGGCCAGGACTATGCGCAGGTTATAAGTATGCCTGAAAAGGTTCCCGATGAAGAGCTTAAGAAGCCTTTAAAAAAGATTATACGCGTCGCTACTCAGGAAGATATAAATCAGATAATGGGAAATAAAAAGCGCACTAAAGACGCGTTCCAGATATGCGTTAAAAAAATACAGGAACGGAAGCTGGATATGAAACTTATCGACGCCGAGTATTCATTTGATGGAACAAAGCTTATTTTTTATTTCATTTCTGAGGACAGGGTTGATTTCAGGGAGCTGGTAAAAGACCTTGCGCATATCTTCAAAGTCAGGATAGAGCTGAAACAAATAGGCGTGAGAGACGAGGCAAGGATGCTTGGGGGATTCGGGCATTGCGGAAGGCCTCTCTGCTGCGCCAGTTTTTTGAAAGGTTTTGACGCAGTGACCATCAGAATGGCAAAGGAACAGAATCTGTCTCTGAACCCCACTAAGATTTCTGGCGTATGCGGCAGGCTCATGTGCTGCCTCTCTTACGAATATGAAAATTATAAGAAATATTTGAAAGGCCTGCCGAGAGAAGGCGAAAAAATAACTTTACCTGAAGGCAAAGGCAAGGTCATAAGCGTAAATGCATTGAAGCGAAAGGTTACCATTGAATTAGAAGAAGGAAAACATATAGAACTAGATTACAACAAGTGAGATCAAGACCAGGTCTTGAGCACAGTAAACTGTGACCAAGACCTGGTCTTGCCAAAGAAATGGATAAATTTTACATTACTACGCCATTATATTATGTAAATAGCACGCCTCACATAGGGCATTCTTATACAAACATAGCCTGCGATACCCTTGCAAGATATAAACGGCTTATGGGCTATGAAGTTTTATTTACTACAGGCACTGATGAGCATGGCCAGAAGATAAAAGATGTAGCTGAATCAAAAGCCATGGAGCCCAAGGCATTTGTGGACAGCGTTGTGCCTATATTTAAAGACCTCTGGAAAAGATTGGATATATCCTATGATGATTTTATCCGCACTACGGAAAAAAGGCACGAAGATGTAGTAAAGGATATCCTTAATATACTTTACAAAAAGGGGGATCTTTATGGAGGCGAATACAGCGGCTGGTATTGCACGCCATGCGAAAGTTTCTGGACAAAGGCCCAGTTAGCAGATGATCTATGCCCTGATTGCAAGCGCAAGGTAGAAGAGATAAAAGAAAAGAATTTCTTTTTCAGGCTTTCCAAGTACCAGAACTGGCTTATAGATTATATAAATTCGCATGAGGATTTTATAAAACCTGCTATAAGGAAAAACGAGATGCTGAGTTTTCTTAAAAATCCTTTGAACGATCTGTGCATATCCAGGCCGGCCTCAAGGCTTTCATGGGGCATTGATATCCCGTTCAGCAAAGATCATGTTACATATGTATGGTTTGACGCCCTGATAAATTATATAAGCGTTTGCGGTTATAAAGATAATCCTGGAAAATTTAAAAAATTCTGGCCAGCTGATATGCATATGATAGGTAAAGATATTCTTAGGCCGCATACTGTTTACTGGCCCATAATGCTTCATGCAATAGGCCTGGAGCCGCCCATGACAGTGTTTGCCCATGGATGGTGGAAGGTGGGTGGAGACAAGATGTCCAAGTCAAAAGGCAATGTTGTAGACCCTAGAGATATGGTTTCCATGTTCGGCGTGGATGCTTATAGATTCTTCCTTCTAAAAGAGGCGCAGTTTGGCGTAGATGGGTCGTTTTCAGAAGAAGCGCTGATCGCTAGGATTAATAGCGATCTCGCAAATGACCTGGGCAATCTTTTGCACAGGACTTTGACAATGGTAGAAAAATATTTCGCTGGGTTTGTGCCTAAAAGAAGGGATTTAAAGTATTCCGGCGAAATTACTAAGGCGCTTATTGATAAAGCTTGCGGCCTTGATTCTGAAATCAAAAAAGGCATGGATAGCATAGATTTCAGCTATGGCCTAAACAGCATATGGGACCTAATAAATATGGCAAATAAATTCATAGAGCAGAAAGCGCCGTGGAAACTATCAAAGGAAGATAAGCAGGATGATTTAAAAGATATGATGTACGACCTTTGCGAAATCTTGAGGATGGTGTCAGTAGCATTGATGCCGTTCATGCCGGATACATCCGTTAAGATAGCAGGGCAGCTTGGCCTTGAGAATACAGAAAAGAGGAATTTCAGCGATTTAAAATGGGGTTTATTGAAACCAGGCACGAAGATTAACAAGGGAACGCCGTTGTTCCCTCGAATCGGATAGAAGGAGGAGCAAAATATGAAACAAATATATCTTGACCATAATGCCACGACACCTGTTCGCAAAGAAGTATTAGAAGCAATGATGCCGTATTTTACACAAGATTATGGAAATGCCTCAAGCGTGTATTCCATGGGCCAGAAAGCGAGGCATGCAATAGATGAGGCAAGAGAAGTGATAGGGGATGCGCTAGGCACAGAGGCCACTGATATTATATTTACTTCGGGCGGCACAGAAGCAAATAATTTTGCCATAAAAGGCATTGCAATGGCGAATCTAAATAAAGGAAGGCATGTAATAACATCCAGCATAGAACATCTGGCAATTTTAGAGCCATGCAGATTTATAGAAAAAGAATTAGGCTTTGATGTCACATATCTCCCTGTAGATAAGCAGGGCATAGTAGACCTTAATAAATTAAAAGATGCCATAAGAAAGGATACGGTTCTTATATCTATTATGTTTGCAAATAATGAGACTGGCGCTATACAGCCTATAAAAGAGATTGCTAAAATAGCGGCCGAAAATAAAATATATTTTCATACAGATAGCGTTCAGGTCCTGGGTAAACTGCCGATAGATGTGGAAGAGCTTGGGATTGACCTTTGTTCTTTTTCAGGCCATAAGGTTTATGGGCCAAAAGGCATAGGCGCCCTGTATCTTAGAAAAGGCGTGAAGATAACTCCTTTTCAACATGGCGGCCATCACGAAAGAAATAAAAGGGCAGGCACAGAGAATGTCCCTGGCATTGTTGGTTTTGCAAAAGCTGTTGAGATAGCTCATAGGGATATGAAAAAGAATGACTCTCATTTAAAAAAGCTTACAAAAAAAATGTGGGAAGGGCTAAATAAAAGTTTAAAAGAGATATATCTTAACGGACACCCTGAGAATCGGCTTTCAAACACATTGAATATTAGTTTCAGGTATGTAGAAGGCGAATCAATGGTGTTGAATTTTGATATGAAAGGAATATGTGCTTCAACAGGCTCTGCCTGCACTTCGGGGTCCCTTGAACCATCGCATGTGTTACAAGCAATGGGCGTTCCTCCTGATATGGCCCAGGCATCTGTGAGATTTTCTTTTGGCTACGAGAACCAAGAAGAGGATGTAGATTATTGCCTGGTTGAAATCCCGCCTATAGTAGAAAAACTCAGGAAAATGTCCCCTCTATGCTGATAGATACGCATTGCCATCTGGACTTTAAGGATTTTAAAGATGATATGGGCACTGTTTTAAAGCGTTCCATAGACAGCGGCATAAGGTTTATCATAAATGTTGGTTCCAGCATGGAAGGGACAGTTAGGTCTATAAGGATTGCTGGGGAGAATGATTTTATTTATGCGGCTATAGGCATTCATCCCCATGAAGCTGATAGCGTAACCGAAAATGATATTAAACTTTTCGCGAAGTTTCTTAATAAGCCGAAAGTTGTGGCAATAGGTGAAATCGGGCTTGATTATTATAAAAATATTTCATCTCGCGAAAATCAGAAGAAACTATTTATCAGGCTTCTTGAAACTGCAAAACCCGCAAATCTCCCCTTGATAATACATAATCGCGATGCTCATATGGATATTATTGATATCTTAAAAGATGTCATAGGCAGTTCAGTCAGCGGAGTAATGCACTGTTTTTCAGGAGATGAAAAATTTCTAAAAACATGTTTGGATATGGGATTTTTTATATCTTTTACCTGTAATATCACTTATAAAAATTCTGATAAGCTCAGGGAAATTGTAAAACTGGTCCCTATGGGCAGGCTTCTTATTGAGACAGATGCGCCGTTTCTGGCCCCCCAGGATTTCAGGGGGAAACGTAATGAACCTATGTATGTTAAATATGCTGCAGAAGAAGTTGCAAGGATAAAAGGGATTAGCTTTGAAAAAGTGGCAAAAATAACTACAGAAAATGCAATTAAGCTATTTAAATTTTAATTTCTATACGCTAAACGCTATCCGCTATACGCTATATTATTATGCTCGATTTTATTAGACGCGAACGAATATATATCTGGATGGTTATTTTTATATTTGGGATCAA
The DNA here is from genome assembly GCA_001871815.1 of Candidatus Omnitrophica bacterium CG1_02_40_15. Lineage (GTDB taxonomy): Bacteria > Omnitrophota > Gorgyraeia > Gorgyraeales > Gorgyraeaceae > UBA10183. The sequence continues at coordinate 7,393 of MNVP01000085.1, read as the reverse complement.
TTTGCTTAGCATAGGGCATATGCGCAAAAAAGACCTCCCGGATAAAAAAACCATTTCGTTAATGACCTTTAAGGATATGGGAGTTACAGAGGGAAAAATAAGATTATTTTTTGAATCAAAAAAACCAAGCGCAATATTTTTCAGATATAGCCTTTTTGCGGGATTTCTTATGCTTATGGCGGGCATTGCGATGAATATTCTTTTCCTTTTTGGCAGGGGGAAAATACTGCCTAATAAAATTCCAGAAAAAAAATCAGTATCATGGGGTATCATGGATATAGCCAGGGTTGCTATTATAGTGATATTTTCAGGATATATATTTGGCACAGTAGGCTCTTTTATTTTGAAACCGCCTCATTTTAATATGGATGTTAACCTGCGTATGATGTTTGGCACATTTTTTATAGATATAATTGCAGGGGCTGTGATATTGTATTTTGTCTTAGTAAAATACAGAGAAAAGCTATCCAGTCTTGGGATTGCGTTCGAGAGTTTTTATAAAAATGTTTTATCCGGGATTGCCGCGTATATCTTCATAATGCCTATTTTAATCTTGGTTCTTATAGTATCTATGCTGTTTCTGGATGCAATAGGCTATAAACCTCCAACGCAACCTGTATTTGATATGTTTTTTGAAGAAAAGAGAAGCAGTGTAATTTTATTTTTGACAATATTTGTTTCTATATTTGGGCCTATAATAGAGGAGATATTTTTCAGAGGATTTTTATATAACGCTGTAAAAAAGCGCTTTGGAGCGCTTCTTGGAATGTTATTGAGCGGCGCTTTATTCAGCGTGCTGCATACTAATATCGTAGGTTTTCTCCCGATAATGATACTGGGCGTTTTAATGGCATTTTTGTACGAAATAACAGGCTCGCTTATCGCATCTATATCTATTCATATATTGCATAATTCAATTATCGTAGGTTTTGTATTCTTTATAAAGGAGTTACTCCGCTAACAACTTTACATTTTGACATTGTTGGTTTGTAAAGTTGTTTGAACTTGGCAAAGAGATGAAGACAAAAATCGCGATTGTAAAATGCAAGGATTATGAAAGAGTTAAAGTTGAGCAGGCTGTAAAAAAAGCTTTCGATCTTTTAGGAGGGATGGATGCTTTTATAAAAAGAAGCGAAAAAGTGCTCATTAAGCCTAATATGCTTTCAGCCCGCTTGCCTGAAGATGGGATATGCACGCATCTCGAAGTGATAAGAGCTGTTGTTAAATCAGTCAGGGATTGCGGGGCTGTGCCTTGTATAGGCGATAATCCAGGCGGTTCGCTTAGCCCTGCCAAAGCATATGAAGGTTCCGGCATTTTGTCTCTTGCAAAGGAAATTGGGGTAGAGCTGAAAGATGTAAAGGGTATAAAAGTAGTTAATGGTATCCCAATAGCAAACTATTTTTTTGAATGCGATAAGATTATAAGTTTACCCAAGATGAAAACCCACATCCTGATGGGGCTCACAGGAGCTATTAAGAATATGTATGGCGCAGTGGCAGGGCTTCATAAAAGCGAACTTCATAAAAAATTTCCCAGCCCGGAAGAGTTTGTAAAGGTTTTAATAGATACTTTTAAGATAGTAAAACCTAACCTTGTTTTAATGGATGGTATAGTTGCCATGGATCAGGATGGCCCTTCTTCAGGGAGATTGAGGAATCCAGGACTTTTAATAGCAGGAGAAGACAGCGTAACCATTGATGCTGTTTTTGCGAGACTCGCAGGCATAGAACCTCTTAGTATCATTACAACAAGAGAAGCTTATGCAAAAAAACTTGGAGAAGCTGATTTAAAAAATATTGAGATATTAGGAGAAAGCGTAAAAGAGAATTTAATAAAAGATTTTGAGATTCCAGGAAAGAATGGATTAATAACCATTCTTGGGCCTTGCGCTAAATTTGCAGCAAGATTTATAAAATTTGGGCCGCATATAGATAAAGGACTCTGCAAAAAATGCATGATATGCCAAGACAGCTGTCCAGTTCTAGCTATAACTATAGAGCCTAAAAACTCAAGCATAGATTTGAAAAAATGCATCAAGTGCATGTGCTGTCATGAGGTTTGTCCGCATAAGGCAATAGAATTGAAGCGTAATTTTTTAGCAAAGGTTTTTGGATTATGATAGAACCCATTAAATGGAAAGATAATAATATAGTTTTTATAGACCAGACACAGCTTCCTGTAAAACTTAAGTATGTGAAATGCAGGGATATTGACACATTATGCGGGGCAATAAAAAAACTCAAGATAAGAGGCGCTCCTCTAATAGGAGTGGCAGTTGGCCTGGGATATGCATTAGCTGGTATTAATTCAAAAGAAAAAACATTCAGAGGTTTTAAAAAAGATTTAGCCAGGGCTTCTTTGAAATTAAGAGCTACAAGGCCTACGGCAGTAAATCTATTCTGGGCTCTGGATAGGATGGAGAAAAGGTTTGATACTTCTCGACTTGGCCTTTGGCCTCGCTCGAAGAATATCCCTCGACTTCACTCGGGACATGTTGTTCGAGTGAACGAAGCTAGTCGAGAATATAGGAACGCAATAGCGCAAATCAAGAAAGCTATTTTAAAAGAGGCATTGGATATTTTAAAAGAAGATAAATTGATGTGCGTTGCCATAGGAAAAAACGGCGCCAAATTAATAAAAAACGGAGATGTAATATTAACACATTGTAATGCCGGGATACTGGCTACAGCTGGACAGGGCACAGCTCTTTCAATAATCTATGAAGCTAAGAAACAGGGTAAAAGATTCAAGGTTTACGCTGATGAGACAAGGCCTCTCATGCAGGGTTCGCGCCTTACCATGTGGGAATTAATCCAGAAGCGCATAGACGCTACTCTCATATGCGATGATATGGCAGCCAGCGCCATAAAAAATAAAGGCGTTACAAAAATTATAGTGGGCGCAGACAGGATTGCCAGGAACGGAGACGCTGCTAATAAAATAGGCACATATGGCCTTGCAGTTCTTGCAAAGTACCACGGCATCCCTTTTTATGTAGCAGCCCCGAGCTCTACTATAGATAAGGATATAAAATCAGGAAAGGATATTCCGATTGAAGAAAGGAATAGAGATGAGATTATTTATACAGGTTCAAAACAGACTGCGCCGATCGATTCAAAGGTTTATAATCCCGCGTTTGATGTTACTCCTCACAGCTTGATCTCCGGCATAATAACTGAAAAAGGCATTTATGAGATTAAAAGATTTAGGAGAATTTAATTTTATAAACAGGATAAGCAAGGCAATAAGATTGTCCAACCGGGTTGTAAAAGGCATAGGCGATGATGCAGCTGTTTTAAAATATACAAAAGATAAATACCTGCTTTTTACAACAGATATGCTCTTAGAGGGGAAACATTTTTATAAAGGTTCTTCGGCTAGATTGGTGGGGAAAAAAGCCCTTTCTTCAAATATAAGCGACATTGCAGCAATGGGAGGCATACCTAAATTTGCAGTTATTTCAATAGGTTTTCCAGGGTCTCTGGATTTAAAATACGCTGATGAGATATATAGGGGTATAAGAAAAGTTGCAGACAGGTTTAGCGTTGATTTAGTAGGCGGGGATACAGTTGGTTCTAACAAGATAATTATTAATATTGCGCTTATCGGAGAAGTAGAAATAAAAAATTTAACGTTAAGAAGCAAGGCTAAGGAAAAAGACGCTATATTTGTTACCGGAAATATAGGCGGTTCAATAAAGCTTAAGCACCTTAATTTTACTCCTAGGCTTGAAGAAGCGAGGTTTTTAGTAAAAAATTTTAAGATTAATTCAATGATAGATATATCCGACGGCCTTTTAGCTGACCTGGGGCATATATTAGAAGAAAGCGATAAAGGCGCAGTGATCTATGAAAAAACAATGCCTGTTTCTAAGGATGCCATAGATTTTAATTCAGCTATGAGGGATGGCGAAGACTTCGAATTAATTTTCACATTACCTGAGAAGCATGCAGATAGGTTGGAGGATATATGGCCGTTTGAAACAAGGCTTTCTAGAATTGGTCAAATACGCGATATACATAAAGGGTTTTTTCTTGCAAGAAAGAATGGGAAATTAGAGAAAATTAAACCTAGTGGGTTTACTCATTTCTAATAGTTCTCGACTGGGCTTACATGTATAGTCAGGATATTCGCTCGAACAATATTATTCTTCGAGCGAATTCGAGAAGAATGATATTGAAGCATGATAACGAATAGCGCTAAGGAAACAATGTTAATTGGCGAGAAGCTGGCAAGGAAACTGAGACCAGGGGATATAATTGCGCTTTCAGGCGATCTGGGAAGCGGCAAGACTACTTTTACAAAAGGCATTGGAAAAGGCCTTGGCGTGAAAGATCCTAAGCGCATAAATAGCCCAACATTTGTTTTGATAAAGGAATACAATGGAAGAATTCCGCTATACCATCTTGATTTATACAGGCTGGATGATTTAAAGGAAATAGAAAATCTGGCCATAGAAGAATATATTTATGGAAACGGCGTTACTGTAATAGAATGGGCGGAAAAGATAAAATCCATTTTGCCAGAAAAGCATATATCTGTGAGATTAAAGATAAAAGGCGATAACAAGAGAAAGGTAATCATTGAAGATCTTAGGCATTGATACAAGTTCAAAATTTCTGAGCATTGCATTGAGCGAAGATGAAGATATAATAAGAGAAGAATCTCATTTACTTGATAGAAGGCAAGCCAGCCAGCTGGTGCCAAAGGTAAAAGAGCTCCTAAAAAAATCCAGAACGCCTATAAATAAGATAGGCGCTTTTATAATAGGCCTTGGCCCAGGCTCATTTACCGGGCTAAGGATAGGTGTCAGCACGATAAAAGGTTTTGGCATAGCCTCAGGGAAGCCATGCATCGGCGTGGCTAGCATGGATTCCATTGCTTGTAATGCCCAGGGAAAAGACAGATATATTATTCCTATAATAGATGCAAAAAGGGGCCAGGTTTATGCTGCTATTTACAGGAGAAAAGGCAGCAAGGTAGCGAGGTTATCAGATTATTTGCTATTGCCCATAGAAAAGTTTTTGAAGAAAGTAAAAAGAGATTCTGTTTTTCTAGGGGATGGGCTAAGTCTTTATGGAGACAAAATAGCAAATTATATTAATCAAGATTCCGTAAAAGCCTTTGCGGAATTAAGCCTGCCTGCCGGCAGGCAGGCAAAAAATAAACGCCAGTCGGCATTTTTGCTTGAAGAATACTGGTATCCAGGAGCTGGGAATCTTATAAAGCTTGGTTTCTCGAAAATCAACCTTTCGACAGGCTCAGGGTTGATACTGAGCGGCGCTTCTGTTCGCGGCCTAAAGACTGCGGTTTGGCGCCGTCGAAGTATCAAAAAAGCTAAAAAAACAAATCTGGATAAACTCAGTCCTTTATATCTGTATCCAGAAGATTGTCAAGTAAAATATAGCGGATAGCGTATAGCGTTTAGTTTCTCTATACGCTAAACGCTATATGCTAAAACAATGCTATAAACATGAAATACTACAGGCCTACATTTGCAGAAATAGATCTCGATGCCATCCGCCATAATCTGGAGATAGTCGGACATATTGTTAAGAGCGATACCCAGATACTCGGGGTCGTAAAAGCAGATGCTTACGGCCATGGGATAAAGGAAGTCTCAAAGACAATTGAGGATTATATTGATTATTTTGGCGTTGCATCTCTTGATGAAGCAGCTATATTGCGCAGGATAGGGATACAAAAACCGATACTTGTCATAGGCGCTATTTTGCCCGAAGAAATAGAAGGCGTTCTTAGGTTCAACGTAATCCAGACAGTTTCTGACATGGATATCCCTAGGAGGCTTTCCAAGCTTGCCCAGTCCAGGAATAAAAAAGTAAAGGTGCACGTGAAGATAGATACGGGCATGGGCCGTCTTGGATTCTGGCACGAGGAGGCAATAGGATTTATAAAAAAAATAGCCGGGTTAAAAAATATTATTATAGATGGGATTTTTACGCATTTTCCAAATGCGGAGGCTGACAAGGTTTTCACCTATAACCAGATAGGGAATTTTAAGCGGCTTATAGAAAAGCTATGGGATAATAACATATATATACCTATAAAACATACTGCAAATAGCATTGCCCTTATAAATTTTAAAGATAGCCATATGAATATGGTCAGGCCAGGCCTTATGATGTACGGCATATACCCTAAAGAAAGCCTCATGAAAAATATACTTTTAAAGCCGGCCCTCGCTTTAAAAACAAAGATCACTTATCTGAAATCAATGCCAAAGGGCCGCAGTATAAGTTATGGCATGACTTATATGACCTCTAAGCTTACAAAGATAGCTACAATACCTGTTGGTTATGGCGATGGGTATTCAAGGCATTTTTCAAATAAAGCTCAAGTTTTAATACGTGGAAGTCGTTGTCCAATAGTGGGCAGGGTCTGTATGGATATGTGCATGGTAGATGTGGGGCATTTAGAAAATGTAAGAGTAGGCGATGAGGTGGTTCTCATAGGCAGCCAGGGTGATGAGATCATAAGAGCGGAAGAACTGGCCAGGCTTATAAATACGATACCTTACGAGGTGTTATGCAATATAGGCCACCGCGTTCCAAGGATTTATAAAAGGTCCCTCGCCGCTCGATAGTAAAAACTAAGGCGGCTCGGGATCAAATTTTGCTTCGCAAAATTTGGGAGGGAATATGTCTGAAGGCACTTTTTTGACAAAAGATGGCTGTAACAAACTTAAAGAGGAATTAAAAATACTGAAAACCGTAAAACGCAAGGAAATAGCAAATGCCCTTGAAAAGGCAAGGCAAATGGGCGATCTAAGCGAAAACGCAGAATATGATTCTGCGAAGCAGTCGCAGGCAATAAATGAAAAAAGGATAAGGGAACTTGAGGAGAAGATCCTGACAGCCAGGATCCTGGATAATGAAAATATATCTTCGGATAAGGCGTACATCGGAGCTAAATTAAAATTAGTGGATATAGATTCAAAAGAAGAGGTAGTTTATATGCTGGTAACCGAAGATGAGGCTGATTACGAAAAGGGCAAGATTTCTATTTCTTCTCCTGTAGGAAAAGCCCTTTTAGGCTGTAAAATTGGGGATATAGCCAATATCAGGGTTCCTGCGGGTGTATTGAAATATAAGATACTAGAAATATCAAGGTAGGGACAGGACATTGTCCTGTCCCTACAGGATATCGTTGTGGGGTAGAGTAGATTGTAATCGTAAGTGCGAAAAATAATTAAATAAAAATGCCCCATAGCTCTTAAAATCTGTTATTTTGTAAGGTGATAAAACCAACAAAAAAAACAGAAGGAGAGTCTATGGAGCAGGTAAATTGTACCACTAAAGCCGGTAAATATAAACATCTAACTGAAAGGGACAGGTACAGGCTGGAAGGGTACCTGGAAACAGGCCTTACTGT
>MNVP01000028.1 GCA_001871815.1 Candidatus Omnitrophica bacterium CG1_02_40_15 | reverse complement strand
GCGCTTGGTTCGTACCGACTCTACCAGCGTCCAGTATTCGTAATGTTCTCCACTTTTTTCCCGGCGGTGTCTTCGTAAAAACATGCTCTTATTATCATCTTTTTATCCGGTAATTTCAAGAGGGTAGTCTGCACTACATTTACTTTTTGGTTATTTTTGTTACCTCGCTCGTCGTTAGCAATCACAAAAAAGGCCAAAAATATTTATTTTTAGCTCCTAAGTGGCGAACTTGGGTTAACAACTTGACAAATCAACATTGTTGAAATGTAAAGTTATTGGATTAGCAACAATTAGAGGATTTCGCAGAGAACTGATTGGAGATTTGCGGGAACTACTTTGGGTTCTTTGATGGATTTTATGGCGGCATCAGGGTCTTTGAGGCCATGGCCGGTAAGGATGCAGACGAGTTTTGGATTCTTAATTTTTTTGAAATAACCTTTTTTGGCAAGCTTCATTACGCCTGCTACTGATGCGGCTGACGCAGGCTCTACAAATACGCCTTCTTTTGACGCGAGAAATTTATACGCTTCCAGTATTTCATCGTCGGAAACCATATCTATAAGGCCTTTGGATTCATCCCTGGCCTCTTCTGCCATTTTCCAGCTGGCAGGATTTCCTATGCGGATAGCGGTGGCAATGGTCTCGGGCTTTTCTATAATCCTGCCTTTCACTATAGGAGCTGCGCCTTCTGCCTGAAAACCGAGCATTACAGGAAGATTTTTTATCTTACCTTTTTCTTTATATTCTTTATAGCCTTTCCAGTAGGCAGTGATATTGCCTGCGTTTCCCACTGGGATAGCGTGAAAATCAGGGGCTAAACCCAACTGATCGCATATTTCAAACGAACCAGTCTTTTGGCCCTCAATTCTATAAGGATTTATGGAATTTACAAGCTGGATATGCTGTTTGGCAGTGATTTCTTTTACAAGATTAAGCGCGTCATCAAAATTTCCATCAACCGCGATAACCTGAGCGCCATGTATAAGCGCCTGGGCAAGTTTACCAAGCGCTATAGCGCCTTTAGGAATTAAAACAATGCATTTAATCCCGGCTCTTGCCGCATATGCCGCTGCTGAGGCAGAAGTATTACCGGTAGAAGCGCACATAACTGCAACATGCTTTTCTTCCAATGCCTTTGAAACAGCAAGAGTCATGCCTCTATCTTTAAAAGAACCTGTTGGGTTAAGGCCTTCGTATTTTAGATATACAACCCCAGCTATTAATTTTGAAAGATGACATGAATATACAAGAGGGGTATTGCCTTCGTTAAGAGTAACTATAGGCGTATTTTTAGTAACCGGCAAAAATTCTTTATATTTATCAATTATTCCGTTCCACATATGCTTCTCGACTCTGCTACCGTTATATGCTTTCATGACCACTCGAAGAATATTGGAAAGCTTTCAGCGGCCTCGCAATGACATCTAAGACTATTTTTCAAGCCTAATCACAATGCTTTTCTTTTTTATGGCAGGCAGTTTATTGATCCTGGATAATGCGGCCTGCATGTCCAGCTCTTTTGCCTCATGGGTAAGCATAACTATGGGGACAATATGCGCCTCGCGACGCTCTTTCTGCACAACGCTTGCGATGCTGATATTATGCCTGCCTAAGAGGTTTGCTATATTTGCAAGGACGCCTGGCTTATCTATAGCAGAAAAATGCGCGTAGTATCTGGTAACAACCTCGTCCATTTTCCTGAGTTTTTTTATTTCACTATCTTTAGGGATTATCTGCTTCACTGAATTCTTTCCGCAGATAATCTTATGACCAGCATCTACTATGTCGCTTATGACAGCGCTTGTGGTAGGCAGTTTGCCTGCGCCCTGGCCATAGAATAACTGTTTACCAACCAGATCAGCTTCTATAAATATTGCGTTATATGCGCCGGAAACAGACGAAAGCAGATGTTCTAAAGGTAAAAGGGTAGGATGAACTCTGGCTTCTAATTCATTCCCATGGCATTTTGCTATTGCAAGAAGTTTTATTCCATAACCAAACTCTTTGGCATACTGAATATCTAAATTAGATATGTCCTCAATCCCTTCAACATAAATGTCATCTAAATCCACTCTTTTTCCAAAAGCCAGAAGCGAAAGTATCGCAAGCTTATGGCTGGAATCCATGCCTTTTATATCCAAAGAAGGGTCTTTTTCAGCATAGCCTTTTGACTGCGCTTCCTTAAGAGCGGTTTTAAAACTTGAGCACTCGCTTGACATGCTGGATAATATATAATTTGAAGTGCCATTCAGAATCCCGAATACGCTGGAAAATCTATTGCTCACCATGCCTTCGCGTATTGCTTTTATAATAGGGATTCCTCCCGCAACGCTTGCCTCAAAATATACTTCTCTATTTGAGATTTTGGCCTTCTGGAAAATTTCCTCGCCTTCAGATGCAAGAAGCAATTTATTAGCAGTAACCACATGCTTGCCTTTTGACAATGCTTCTATCACAATCTCTTTTGCAGGATGAATGCCGCCTATTAGTTCAACAATAATATGAATATCAGGGTCATTGATCACTTTATCAGTGTCTTTAGTAAGCATACCCTTAGGGAGAAACACATCTCTTTTTAAAGACAGGTCTTTGTCGCAGACTAATGAAAGATTAAAATCTATCCCGGTGCGTTTTAATAATAGGCCTCTCCTGGCCATTAGAAACTTTGCGACGCCAGATCCTATAGTTCCCAAACCTATCAAGCCGATATTTATCTTATTCCGCGATTTTTTATACATGATCCACCAATTTTCTTATAGACTCCCTTACCTTTTGTTCCGCCTCTATAAATCTTGCCCTCGTTTCATACATGAAGCCTTTTACCCGTTGTATTGAATCAATAACCTGCGTTTGCACTATAACATAATCTGAAAATTCAGGCAATCTAAGTTTCATCTTCAGCACAACATCCTTTTCAAATTTTCTGTCAGAGATAAATAACATCCCATCTTCACTTATATTTTTAGTCTGAGATATGTCAAATTTTAACTCTTCTCTTTTCATGGGCGCGTATGAAACAATATAGCTTCCGTTTATTCTCTTAAATCTCCTCCGCTCAAGCCGGACATTGTCAGGCTGAGATTCTTGTTTATTGTCCAAGATAACACCGCCTTTTTTTTGGCCCTGTACCACTCACTAAGCTATCCTTCTTTTAGTCCCATCTTCGTTCGGGTACAGGGCACATGAACCACTCAAGTAGTTCATGGCCTGCCATGAACCCGAGCGAAAACTCGACTCGCTACGAAGATCTTAGCGAGTGGTTCATCGCCTGCCATGAACCCGAGCGAAAACTCGACTCGCTACGAAGATCTTAGCGAGTGGTTCATGGTCGCAATTACTCAACCTTGCTCGAACCTATTTTAAGGAATTAACTCTTTAAAATAAGAAGAAAATTTCTCTCAACGAGGTTCGGCAGGCATCTGCGGCGGTGCCGCCGCGCCGCAGATGCCTGCGTCCTCGCCGAATATCTAAGTGACATCTCTCGGCCGCTATCCCGCCTAACTCCTGTGAAAAACACTTGCGACGGCGGGATGCCGAACCGCCTCAATACTTCCCCGAATAAAGCAAAATCTTCCGCCCCATACCACAAAGGTGCGAGGCGCGCCGCCAAAACTTAGCATATCTAAAACCTTAAAAGAACTTTAAAAGAACAGGAAAAATTGCTTTATTTTTCAAAATTATTTTGCCCCTTATAACAGAATTAATTATATATTGCTTGTGCGTATCTTTTATTACATTTTCTATATTGGTCAATGGATACAAACGGATATTGACCAATACTACTGTTGCAACTATATTGTTTTTCCGGAAATAATGGAGTCTTTTGAAAATCCACCTTAAATTCTAAGCCGATATGAAATTCAAACGGAAAACATAGTATTTTAAGCAACCTTTCGCATCCTTTCCTGTTCTGCTATAATTTTCTTTGCCTCTTTAATGTCAATCTTTGCTCTATGACCATGTTTACCTAGTAAATGCAATAGATTATTTCCATTTAATAGCGTCAACGGTTTGTCTTTAGCAAAATTATATGCGTCTGGACCATAATCTGCGGTAGTAACAAGGATACCTTTTATTGCTCCTTCATTAACAACGGTACCATATAAATCACGAACAGAAGCAACGCCTACAGTATTAGTATATCTTTTAGCCTGTATTATGATTTTACCTCCTCTTATAGGGTCGGGATCAAATACAACAGCATCTACCCCCTCATCATGACTTGCGCGAGTGATTTTAACTTCACCACCAACTGAACCAAATTCCTTCTCAAACAATTCTCTTATTAAATTTTCAAAATCTTGCCAGTCCATTGCTGCAATATTAGTTTTATCATCTATTGAATCAGCAACAGAATATGCATCTACAAATCTATCATCTTCTCTATTAATTCTTGCAATAGGCGGAATAGGCGCTAGTCCATGAAGCTTGCTACTTCCAATGCCCTTTAAAGCTTTAAAACAAGTCTTCGGGTCTATTTTTTCTAAATTAATTTTCAAAAACTCGTCTCTCTCTGATTGTATAGAAAGAATACATGCGGTAGCTTCTTTACCGCTTGCTTTGTTTGTGAATCTTACGAAACCATTAACTATAACTGAAGAAATATAATCGACTGTATCGTGTTTATAAATTTCATGAATGGTTCTTAGTGTAATCTGATATAAAACACTATCGTACAATTTATTCAAAGCTGACTCAGATAAGAATACTTCTTTAAATTTAATTTGAGACTTAATATATTCAACTTCTTTTAAATTAGAGATGCCTTCTTTTAACGGTAAAAAATAATCTATTATTAATACACCCGTTTCGAGATTGTAATCAAGATAATATTCTTGAGGGAACGTCTCTGGATATTCAAGTTTAGACAAAATCATCTCATAGTAATAAACTATTGAGGATGTGTCTTTTTTGAAATATTTTTCTTTAAATTGTAAATGTTTCTCATTTTTCTTATCCCTTTCCTTGATATATTCCTGCTTGCCTCTCTCCCATTCTATTAGATTCTTCTCGTGCTGTTCGGTGGTTCTCTTATTTTTTAAATTGATATTTTCGCATTCTTTTTCCCATTTTAAATGTTCTTTTAAAAATAAATTGTTAGCTTTTGCGTCTTTCTCTTGCCTCATAGAAGAAAAAACTATATCAAGAAAATTAAAATTAGGCTTAAATCTTGATTCCGTTTTAGATGGCTCTTTTGGTATTTCCAAAGTTTTACCTTTTTTCGGCTTCTCTTTTGAAAACTCTGAATAGTCCAATAAATAATCCCAGCTATAGATTTTATTAGCCTTGACGGCATTTTTAAGCAAGTCTTCCATCTCTTTAATAGCAATCTCCGCTTCTTCTGTTCTTTGGACTGCTGAATCTTTGTTTTTATCCCATAACATTATTTTAGATTCTCGTTCTTGTTTTTTTCTTTCTAACTCTTGTTTTCTTTCCCACATTTCATCCCAAGAACGCCTCACCATTGCGGCCCTTAATTCAACATGATATTTATCTACACCTTTGATAACCTTGACCTTATTCAATCCTTCATGACGAACCACAGTTTGCCAATAACTCGACATAAGCGGTATCTCCGTAAACCTTTCTGAGTAAAAAAGTAATCTCGATATTATGCCAAGATTGCCTTATATCTCCTTAGTATTTTTCCTATCATCTTCGAAAACATCTTCTAACTTTACCGCTGTCCCCGTTGCTGTAACCATAATGAACGAACCGCCCTTTGAGGAAATATTCTCATAATCTAATTTAATACTTACAACAGCGTCGGCTGATAATCTTAAAGCCTCTTTTTTTAAATTATTCAAGACTATTTCTTTTGCGTCCCTATATTCCTTCTCATAAGAACCAGAACGTCCTCCAAGTGTATCTGTGAATCCAGAAAGAAATTCCCTAACTGCTCCAAACCCCGTTACAGTAATTCCATTTACAATTCCTAAATATGATTTTATAGTCTTCCCCTGAATTGTATCTGTAGTTGTTACAATCATATATATTCCAAAATCTACGCCGATTTTATCCTTCCCATGTGTCCATTTTACAGGGAATTTTAAATTTTTATTATCTCTTATGACCTCTATCTCCAAAGGCTTAGATTTATCACTATTCTTTACCAATTCTATAGCATTATTTACATCGGAAGAGACTTTATCTGCTATTTTAACTACTCTATCATATATTATAAGACCTGACTCTTCTGCAAGACTTCCTTTTTCAATTCTTCTAATTATTACTTGCATATAAGGCCTCCTCCCGAAGTGGTGCTGTAGCAGAAAGTTTCCATAAATCATTCTTGTCGATAGAGGCTATTTTTTTCAGAAACAGTGCCTGTTACAGCTAAAGCTTCCACCCAGCTCGCTATAAGATTACCTTTTTCATCCGTATAATCAGCATTGCCTTGGATGTAAAACACATGGCAAGGCTTTCCATAAAATAAAAGCAATCGCAATTATTAAAAATATCCCTGGAGAAATACTGGTAATATATAAACTCATTCCTTCAAATCCTGCCAATATTGTAAATTCTCCTCTTACCCCCATAAGAATTAGTTTAAAAGCTAACCAAAAAACAAAAAAGCCTAAAGCTACAAAGAGACCTACAACAATCAACATTACTAATCCACTATCTCTTCTTAAAGTTTGCCAATCCATATATCTTCTCCTAAAATAAAAAAGCAACCTATATCAATTTGCAATTCGAGAGCATTTCCTTTTTCCATGTGAAAATCACGCTCCATGTCACCCACAGATATACAGATTTCGTTCATTCTCAGTTATATCTGTAGATTGTAGGCCTCTCACCTTTCATAGTACGGCGGCAGTGCCATGTTGTCATTGCTCAATTCAACCTCTATATCCTTGTTCTCTACCACTACAGGTAACTGCCAAAAACTTTGTGCATTGCTATTGTTGTGGGAAACGTTACAACGATAAAATATTTGCCTGGACTTACATCTTTAAAGCTAAATTTACCACTGAGGTCAGTCTTGGTTAATTGTTTAACATAATCGGCACTGTTCATTTCCAGTTGTACTTGTTTGAAGACCGTAAAAAACGAGTCTAATAATGCCTTCTCGTAACCATAAGCGTTGCTGTATGAGCTTTCGCTTCCTATAGCCTGAACCGATACTTCTTTAGTTGTCAAATACACATCTACTTTTGCGCCATACTTTATATCGCCACTTTTCAAAATAACCCCTATTGTACCCCTTACATCACTTGCTAACGCTATGCTCCTGGTAGCTAATATGATTACCAAAACATAAAAGATTTTCCTTGCCGCTTGCATTCCGGTTCTCCTTTTTTTTGACATAATGTCCCGCTTAACCTGCTGACAATAGAGCGCAATGAAATTGCCAGTCCGAGTTGATGCGACTGTTAGGAGAAATTATCTTCCCGTTCTCTTAAGAAAATCGAGAATATTATATGCCAAAGAAATTCGAGTTCTTATTTCTTCTCTTAGCGACTCATTAACCCCGCCCTCAACTTTCCTTTCGATAATTTCTCACAGAGCAGATTCATCAATGCTATAACCATGATCTCTCTGGTATTGATTAACAAAATCATACCATCGATCCATATCCAATACATGATTTGTATGCCAAGTATCTACTTTTACCCATGCATCAAGTTTTTTTTCTGTCTCCGAACTCAACTTCATAATAATGCCTCCTGATTTTTAACTTTTAACAATTATTTTTACGGCGTAATAAAAAAGAGCATTATCTATTGATTTAACCTCTCTGATATCGCATCAAATCACGACTCATAATGTTTTTTATCTATAAAATCGTCTGTAATGGGAACTCCTAATGTGGCGGAATACCCTTCACAATGTAAATTTAAGTTTACCTTCGTAATATTATCTTCCACCTTGGTTATCCTTGCATTTAGTTTGGTTTTGCCTGTTCCGAATACAGCACCCCCGGCTGATTTATAATCAGTGTTAACTATCCCGTTTATTTTATCAATATTTATTATAGGGTAACCATTGTCTTCAAAAGTTATTAATACTGCGTCAAATACCTTCTCGTAGGCAAAGGGGAATTCCCGATTGGTTATTATTGCTCTCTCCTCTGGTCTCCAAGCAAGCTGTCCCGTAGCGCACCCACTAACTAAGATCACCAACGCTAATAAACCAATTATCTTTCGCATAATTACCTCCCGCAAGCGCCCATATCCTGCCTTATTTTTAGAATCTTTGCCTTTAAATCGACCATGTCTTCTTTTACAACCTTTAGAGCCCGTTTCAGATTTACCCCGAAGTATTCATGAATAAGGATATCTCTCATGCCCGCGATTTGTTTCCAGGGGATATCCGGATATCGGTCTCGGAATTCTTGTGGAACGTTTTTAACAGCTTCGCCAATGATCTCTAACCGTCTTAAAACAGCGTCCTGAATCTGGGTATTGCTATAAAACCCTTCATCAGTCTTAAGTTCTTTCATGTACTCTTCTATTTTTGTTATGGCCTCTAAAATATCCTCGATATATACCCGCGCATCTCTTTTCATAAGAGCACCACCTGTTCTTTTAATATCCTCTCTCTGAGAAGGGGTTTAAGGGTATCGTATTCCACCAAATCTACTTTTCGTCCCAATGCCTCTTCGATTTTTTGTTTAAGCCCTACAAAATCAAGCAGGCTGATATCCTTTTTAATCTCCACTAATATATCAATATCGCTGTCCTCTTTCATCTCGTCTCGAACACATGAGCCAAAAAGGGCTACTTTTTCGACTCCATACCCTTGCAGTATTGGAAGAATTTTTTGTTTTACTTTATCAATATCTTTTTTCATGTCTTTTCTCCCTGTTTACTCTTACCAATTCATCAATAGAAACTCCCAGAGCAGAAGCTATTTTGGTGACCGTGGTAATAGTAGGCCCTTTTGCAATTCCCTGCTCAATTTTTATAAGGGTATTGTTAGAAATGTCTGCAAGACGGGCGAGTTTCTCCTGCGACAACCCTTTTTTAATCCTTAGTTTTCTTATATTTTCCGCAAGCATAATTAAACCTTGACACTCCTACTATTTATGATAGTATTTTTATAGTAGTATATTCGATTAGCTTTACTTATGATATTATATAACAATCTCGATTAAAAATAAAGCAATTTTTCCTGTTCTTTTAAGGTTTTAGATATGCTAAGTTTTGGCGGCGCGCCTCGCACCTTTGTGGTATAGGGCGGAAGATTTTGCTTTATTCGGGGAAGCATTGAGGCGGTTCGGCATCCCGCTGTCGCGGGTGTTTTTCACAGGAGTATAGGCGGGATAGCGGACAAGAGCTGTTACTTACATATTCGGCGAGGACGCAGGCATCTGCGGCGGTGGGCGGCGAGGCTGTCCGACAATTCAATTTCAAGGCATTTTTTATCTAAAATAACTGTTTCCGAACTGTTATTGCCTTTCAATATCCTTATTTTTTTCGGTAAAATCGCATATGCTATCCATTAAGTTGCAAGTAAAGGCACCAATTCTGTCCTATACGATACCTGTTGCCGCA
>MNVP01000063.1 GCA_001871815.1 Candidatus Omnitrophica bacterium CG1_02_40_15 | reverse complement strand
AAGCGCAATCCCTAGTTCACTAAAGTCAAGCGCTTCACAAAAGGCATCATATGCCCGCACAGGGTCATCTTTAGTTACATAATCTTCGATTGCTTGCGGGAAGAGTTCTATCTGTTCACGGTTACCGTAGCGATATGCCATAATAAAGTCTCCTTTCAGTATTTACACATTTATTATAGCATATCCGACGATAAATTGATATAATATCGAGTAACATTTTGTATAATTATTTATGAGAGCGCCGCATTAATTACGACACAGTCTGAATGTCAGAAGTGTCAACTTGGCAAGGCGCTTGCTAATTGGCCGCAGGCAGCCATAATATCTTTGCCTTTAGAATCCCTGATAGTTACATTAACGCCTCTTTTGATTAGTTTATCTTCAAAGATTTTTACATCTTTTTCCAGAGGCGCCTGAAAATCAAGTCCTGGCACAGGGCTGTAAGATATTAGATTTATTTTTGCCTTCAACCTCTTTGCAGCCTTTACCAGCTCGTCTACATCCTTTTGGGAATCATTTATGCCTTTAATCAATATATATTCAAAGGTCAGCATCCTGCCGCCGTTTTTCATGTAGTCTTCACAAGCCTTTAAAAGCTCTTCAAGAGGATATTTTTTATTAACACTCATAAGCCTGTCGCGTAATTCATTACTAGCGGCGTGAAGCGATATGGATAAATTAACCTGCAAGCCTAATTCTTTAAATTTCTCTATCCCTGGTATAATGCCGGAAGTTGAAACAGTAATCCTTCT
This sequence comes from Candidatus Omnitrophica bacterium CG1_02_40_15, assembly GCA_001871815.1. Classification (GTDB taxonomy): domain Bacteria; phylum Omnitrophota; class Gorgyraeia; order Gorgyraeales; family Gorgyraeaceae; genus UBA10183. Next base: position 8,740 of record MNVP01000063.1, on the reverse strand, counting down.
AGCTGCTATACCCATTGCCTTTTTGGAATTCATTATTTTTAGAACCTTTGACACATTCTCATAATTATCCAAAGGCTCTCCCATCCCCATAAAAACAAAATTTGTTATCTTGTGCTTCAGATTATGTTCAATAGACAGTATCTGACTCAATATCTCCGAAACGCTGAGGTCTCTTCTAAAACCATTCATGCCGCTTGCGCAAAAAGAACATGCGAACTTGCATCCTGCCTGGGTAGATATGCACAGCGTCTTTCTCTGCCAGGCATATATCAAAACTGTCTCTATTAGATTGCTATCTTCAAGCTCAAATAAAAATTTTTCTGTCTGGTCAATAGATTTAAGATGTTTTAAAGGTTTTATCGCACCTATATAATAATATTGCGACAATTTTTCCTTTAAAAGTTTCGGTAGGGTATTCATGGCGCTAAAATCGCAAGCGCCTTTTTTATATATCCAGGAAAATATCTGCTCAGCCCTGTATAAAGGCTCCGAAATCTTTTCCAATTCTTGCTTAAATTCTTCCAATGTAAAATTCTTGATATCTTTCAAGATGTGTAGTCACCAAGAAAATCCGACTTCGTGAGTCGCCGTAAGCGACTCACGAAGTCGAATAGATTATAGACAGAAAAATTTACTGCAGATTGCCCTGATTCTCTCTGAATCGTTCCAATAATCTTTTTATATCACCGTCTGCTGATCGCATAATCTGGGTAGCTATAAAAATCAGGACGGAAAACTGCCAGGAGTCTTCAGGCCCTACCACCAGGCCATTAGTGACATCTTCTCCCCGCTGCAATTTATCGGAATAATATCCGATCGCCTTTTCGAGGTGGCCTTCATAAATATCAAGCGAATAGGTTTTATTATTATATTTTAAGGACGGAAAAGTAACTCCTCGGACAAGAAGAAAATTTAAAATCATATCCTGCCCTGAATGAAATTCCTTTTCAAAATCAAACCCTTCAAATTGAGGCAGGTTAGAGGGGAGTATTATGGCGGGCTTTTCAACCATTACCTGGCCTTTCCTAACTACAGTATCTCCCAGATTGACCAGAGATTCAGATAAAAATATATACGGTACCTCTGTAGCCTCAAAGGTCAGGAGATCCTTAGGCCTCGGCCTTATGATTTTAGTATGTTTTAAAGCTTTTTCCCATCCATCTTGAATATTCACCCAGCTCTTCCTCCCTGATTACATATCCCGCCCTTTCTACTGGAAAATAATATCTTAAAGCAGAAAAGGCGGGGTTCATAATTTTGTTATTATATCATAAAAAATGTTTGTTGGCGAGAAAAATTATTGGCCTGAATCAGATGAGAAAACAATCTTTTTCCTCTTGCCTTCGATCTTTATAAAAAGGCTGTAAATGCATGGCACTACGAACAATGTAAGCATTGTTGAGACTATAACTCCGCCTATGACTGTTACCGCCATAGGAATACGAGTTTCAGCGCCAGGCCCTAAAGCCAGCGCCGGAGGTATTGCTGCGCCTACAGTGGATATTGCAGTCATGAGAATTGGGCGTAACCGCGTAGGGCACGCTTTTAATAATGCCTCGCGAGGAGCGATGTTCTCCTCGTCCCGGAACTGATTGGTAAAATCAATCAGAAGAATAGAGTTTTTTTGAACAATGCCCATTAGAAGAATAAGGCCGATAATACTATAAATATTTAATGACTGGCCTGCAATCCACAAGGCTATAAAAGCCCCGGAAATGCTAAAAGGAAGAGCAAAAAGCACTGAAATCGGATGAATGTAATTATTAAACTGCGACGCCAGGATCATGTATGCGACAATAATGCCCAGCCAGAATGCAAACGCAAGGCTGGCAAATGATTCTTGGAAGGTTTTAGTGCTTCCGCTAAAAACAATGTGGTAATTTTCCGGTAAAATTCCTTTTGCAATTTTATTAACTTCATCCAGGGCGGCAACCTGAGATTTCCCGGGAGCCACATTGGCAAAAATAGAAATAGCCCTTTCTCTGTTTTTGCGCGTAATGGTTAACGGAGTCAGTTTTTCAGTAATCTTTACAATATCTTTTAAATTAACCTGCTCTCCCCTGTTATTCCAGACCCATAATCTGTTTATATTTTCACTCTCGGTGCGTTGAGAAGGTATTAAGCGGACTCGCACGTCATAACGCCTGCCGTCTTTTGTGTATTTACCGATGCGCTCTCCTCCTATAAGAGAATTAATAGTTTTTCCAATGGTATCCATGCTGACCCCCCTGGCGTCAGCGTTCAGCCGGTCAGGTATAATCCGGATTTCAGGGATAGCAACCAGGTAATCAGTGTCCACATCTATCATGAGGCTGTTCTTTTCCATCTCTTTGCGGAGATTTTCCGAATATTCGGCTAATTTTTCCCAGTCAGGCCCGCGCACTGAAAACTCAATAGGATAGCCTCTCTGCGCGGAAAACCCGGAAAGCGATAAATCCTGGATAGTGGCTTTAATATCAGGCATCTGGTTTAAATTTTTGCGGAAGACAGTCATTAATTCAGCCTGCGAAAGCCTGTGCCTGGCAGGAGGTACTATAGGCCGGTCTCCGGGATCTTTAAACGTTACAAAAAACATTCCGGAGTTTACTTCCCCTCCTCCAAAACCGCCTATTATGCTTATTACGCTTTTTACCTCAGGCCTGCCTAAAACAAACTCCTCTGCCTTTTTAAAACGTTCGTCCGTAAAAGTAATGGAAGAGCCTACTGGCGTCTGCAGCCTGCACATAAACATGCTCTGATCCTGAGCCGGTACAAACTCTTTTCGTAAAAAACCCAGGAATAAAAGGGATACAAGAAAAAAGAGTATGGCTGAGACAACGACCTTTTTTCTGTTATTTAAAGCCATAGTAAGCCAGGCCTGATAAAGTTCCGATAGATACTGAAGGCCATTATCAATATTTTTTCCTATAAAAGTCTTACGTTTTCCTATTTCAAGAAATTGCGAACACCGCATCGGCGCAAGCGTTAAGGCTTCCAAAAGAGAAATAGCTACAGCTATGGAAATAGTCATGCCAAACTGATAGAAGAACTTTCCTATTATTCCTGACATAAAAGCCACCGGTAGAAATATTGAAATAAGCGCGATTGTAGCGGCAAACGCGGCAAAAGTAATCTGGCGTGCGCCCTGCCGGGCGGCTTCGACCTGTTCTATTCCTTTTTCCCTGTGGCGCACAATATTTTCCAAAACCATAATAGCGTCGTCCACGACAATGCCGATAGCAAGAGAAAGCCCGAGAACAGTAAAAGTATTAAGAGTAAATTTTAAAAAGTATATTATAATAAACGAGCCTAAAACAGATGTAGGAATAGCAAGCAGGATATTTAATGTAGCGCTCCATGAACCCAGAAAAAGCCAGCAAATAAGGGATGTAAGAAGCGCTGAGAGTAAAAGAGTAAATGTCAATTCATGGATTGAATCCTCGCTGAACTTGGTACGGTTAAAACGCACAACAGCCTGCATGCCTTCGGGAAGCGTTTTTTTGACTTCTTCAAGCCGCTTCAAAACCTTATGCGCTACTTCAACTTCATTGGATCCGCGCTGTTTCCGGATACCCATAACAACAGCTGGTTTTCCGGAGGTCCGCACAATCCGCCTGATATCCGCAAGGCCGTCTTCAATAGAAGCTACATCTTTTAAATAAATCGGCTTATATACAGGCTGCCCTGCGCGTTTTGGAATCAGGATATTCTCAAATTCCTCGGTAGTCAGGGCCTCGCCCATAACGCGGACATTAAATTCTTTTTCTTTGGCTTCAATACGTCCCGCAGGCATTTCCTGATGTTCTTCCTGCACTGCGCCAACAACATCCCCGACTGTCAGCTGATACTGGCCCAGCTTATCCGCATCCACCCATATGCGAAGATTTCGATCTGTAAATCCGCCCAAAAATATTTCGCCTACTCCGCTAATAGTGGAAAACTTGTCTTTCACGTGATTCTGAACATATGTCATCAAATCACGCAACGACATCTTGTCAGAAGATATTGAAAGAAATACGATAGGCTGGTCATCAGGGTTGGTCTTGGTCACAACTGCAGGATCCATATCTTTAGGAAGATTTTTCTGAGCCTGGTCAATCTTTGTCTGAATATCCTGCATAGCTACATCAATATTTCTGTCAAGCTCAAATTCGACTGTAACATTCGCGTTCCCCTGCCGTATCTGAGACGAGACATCGCGTACGCCTTGGACGCCCATTATCGCGCCTTCTACAATATCCACCACGTCTGATTCCATAACCTCCGGCGCAGCGCCTTCCCATGTAAGACTTACAGAAACAACTGGAAAGTCAACATCAGGCAGCTGGCTCACGCCCAGCATATTAAAACTTATAAGCCCGAACAGCATAAGCCCTATCATCAACATCCATGAAAAAACCGGGTTTTTAATCGCTATATCAGAAAGCGTCATTTTATCTTATCCTCTTCAATGAGCACTGTAGTTACGAAAATCTTTGATTTTCGTAACTACATCTTCTTTGAGTCACTTCTTGTTTTGTGCGAATTGAATCCCGCCCTTTTGAATAGCAAACTGAGAAAAATTGCTAAAAGGGCGGGATAAATTCAGACAAATTACTTACGGAAACCTATGGTTTCCGTAAGTAATGTCTTCATTTAATATTTCCCGCTGCCGCCTCCAATTGCCAGTACATGCGTTTTTTCTCGTAAAGCGTGTGCATATAGTTTCTGCGTGTATTCCCGAAATTTTGAATCGCTGTCAGTACGTCAAGATTAGAGACAAGATTATTTTTATAATCGTCTTTTTGCAAAGAATAATTTAATTCCGCAGACTTCAAAGCCTTTTCCATAGCTTTAGACATAAGTATAGCTGAATAAGCCTTGACGTAAGAATCATGTACATTCTGAATCGCCAGGCGTTTTGCGCGTTTGTATGTTAATTCCGCCTCACGGGATTTAGCATTGGCTTGTTTAATATTTCCATACGTAGTTGTTCCTTCAAAAATAGGTACATTTACCTTAAGTATAGTAGACCAATTAACATCTAAAGGTGTCGTATTCCGTCTTTCGTAATAATTCCCTTCCAGCGTCACTACAGGGAGAAGCGCTGTCTTCGCAATATAAGCCTCTTTTTGAGCTACGCCTGTTGCAAAGTCATAAGCCTTGACATCAGCTCTTAATCCAACGTTAGCAGTATAAAACGATTCAGGCGCTAGAGAATTCGGTGTATCTTCTTCATCAAATAATACCCCGGGTTCTTTACCTATAAGAAAAGCTACGAGTTCCTTGGCAACAAGCTCCTGGCTTTTAACAAGCTGTATTTCCGCCTCTATATTGTAAAACTGAGATTCAGTGCTAACTAATTCGCTATGCCTGGATCTACCAACGCCTTCTCTTTTTTTTAGTTCGCTAGCTCTGTCGCTCAACGCTTTATGGATCATGCCTATAGTCTTTAGATCTTCCTGCTGTTCGAGTAAAAGATAAAACGCGTCAGCCACATCAACAAAAAGCAATTCCTCTGCTCGTTTCTTTTCGCTAATGCGTTGTTTTTGTTCCAGGGAGCTTCCTGCCATGCCTGCTAATTCCTTAAAACCTGAAAAAAGCGTCTGTTTGAAAACAAACTTGCTTTCAAAGCTCCCATTATGGTTATAAGAGCTGAAAGCCCTTTCTGAATCCAAGTTGGTTTGGCTCCATGCAAAAGACACCTGAGGCAAAAGCGTGCCAAGTGCCTGCGTAAAACGCGCCTCAGCTTCTCTGACAAGTTCTGAATCAATTGCAATTGTTTCGCTTTGCTTAAGGGCCAGGCGATAACATTCCCCTAGCGTCAATTTGTCCGACTTAACATTTTCTGCAAAACTCTGCAATGGTAATAAATAGATAATAGCGATTATTAAACTGCTTTCAGCAAATAATTTCATTATTCTTTTCATTTTGCCTGCTCCGAAAGCATCTCTTCTATCTTTGTAAGAACTCTAAGGTAATCTGATCTGTCATGCTCTGAAACCTTGGCAAATATATCAATAATCATCTGCCTGCGCTGATAGTTAATCTTTTTTATAATATCCCTGCCTTTTAGAGTAAGTTTGATCTTAACAACCCTTCTATCACCCGGCTCTTGATCCCTGACTGCATAACCGTATTTCACAAGCCTTTCTATTAGGCCTGTCATAGCAGCGGTGGACACAGACATAAAATGAGCAAGGTCTGTCATCTTTGCCTCTTTGCTTTTTTCCAGAAAACCTAAAATTAAAAGCTGCGGCAGGGTAATCTTGCCTTTGGAAAGTTCATTCACCTGGCGCTTTGCAAACTCCCTTATCATAACCGGTATGATATCGTTTATCTTGTCAGCGAATTCCTCTATAGGCATCTTCATATTTAACCTCCATTATAGTTAATATAGTTAACTATTAACTACATTAAATATATCATATCTTTTAAGCCCTGTCAATAGTGAAAGGATTTGAATAGGATTGAATAGGCGGTTTGTTACCTTTTTTGCAATACTAATAATTCTTTTTCAGTATCTACCTTAAAAACAAAATTATTTAAAAAAGACATGCCCAGTAAGCCAGGGCTATTGCCTAGTTCTCCTGAATCTAGCACAATAGCCTGGACATTATAGACCTTTGCCCCGCCTACCTTTACTTCTTTAATTCTTACTTGCTTGCCATTCACTGTGCGGCCATCAGCTACCTGGCATAAAACATTCTGGCTTTTATTAAGCGATATGCCTAATTTCTTAGCAAGACTGCTTGATATAACAGTATCTGTTGCGCCTGTATCAACAATAAGCTCCTCTTTGATTTTTCTATTTAAAAGTACGTTTGTAGTAAGGCTATTACCGCGCCTTGTAAGTTTTACAATATGTTTTCCTGTTGCTATATTCACTACTGTCCTGACGCCTTTGCCTGTAGCTACAGCAGTTTTACCTGCAGCCTTTGCAGTCACTCCAACCACCTTGCCTGTAACCTTAGCTGTTGTGTAAACCACTTTGCCTGCAGTCCCTATGGCAGCGCCTGTAAATTTCACAACAGAACAACCGCTTAAAAACATAAGCCCGGCGATAATTGCGTAAAATTTACATGCCTTGTAAAAAATCATAAGCTCTCCTAAGTAAAATAGTTAAATTGCGGAATTTGATCATTTGTTCTGCCTTATCTAAAGGCAAAAATTTATAATCTGCTATTTCTCTGCCATCCACTATTATATCCTGAAATTTTATTTCGCACAAAAAATATGTCACATATTTTTCTATTCTTTCCCCTTGAAAAGGCAGGCGCTTGCTTACAGTATCATATCTTATTTTTTCTATAAAACCTTCCACAAACTGTAAATTATCCAAACCGACTTCTTCTTTTATCTCCCTTAAAGCAGCTTGTTTTTCAGTCTCCCCGCGCTCCAAATGGCCTTTAGGAAAGCTCCATATATTATTCCTCTTACTGTATATCACAAGAAATAGTATTTTATCGCCTTCTCTTTTAAAAATTACAGCTCCCGCTGAAAATTCTTTGTTCACCCCGCCCTTCCTTTCTCTATCCCCGGCCCTTCTTTAGGAATGGCGGGGTTCATTCTGCCTTTCTTGTCGCAATAAGGTTTACGCCCAGCCCTAAAAAATTTTTAACAATAATATCTTCTGACTTTAAAGGCGTGGTAACCCTGATTTTTCTAACCTCATTCATCGCATCGAAAATTCTGGATTTAGGCATTGGCTTATCAGTCCTGACAGGGATCATTTTTAATCCAAAGCCCTGGCTTAAAACACTAGAGGTCAGGATCCTGGCTGGATTTTCAATCTCAGATACTGCGTATTTTTCTCCCTTAGGGCATTCATTTCCAGTAACCATGGCCACTTTCCCGTCTTCTACATCAACTATAAGCCTGCACCCTTTCGGGCATTCTATGCAAGTCAACTTCTTTGTCATCATATAATAATCTCAACAACTTGACACTTTAACATTGTTGAAATGTCAAGTTGTTATATAGGTTGCAGCGAGCTTGCCTGTAAGTATGCTATCTTCTGTGACAGAATCCACCATATCGTATATTTTAAAAGAATTGCCGCATACAAAAATTCCTGGTACAGATGTTTTATTCTCTTCTATCTTAACCCCTGCCATCTCTATAAGCTCGTTCTCGGAAATAAGGCCCACTGATATCAATATAGTGTCGCATTTAATTTCAAATAAAGAGCCAGGGATTTCATTAAAATTATCGTCTACCTTTAGTACGCTCACCTTTTCTACCCTATCTTTTCCGTAAATCCTTGAAATTTTATGGTTAAAATAAAAAGGTATATCAAAATCCTCTACGCATTGCGCCATATTACGCAAAAGCCCTCTCGTTTCTTTCTGGATTTCAATAATAGCCTTTACCTTTGCGCCTTCCAGCGCAAACCTCCTCGCCATAATAAGGCCTATATCCCCTGAGCCAATAATTACAATTTCTTTGCCGGGTAAAAGGCCCTCTATATTTATCAATTTCTGAGCCAACCCGGCTGAAAAAATTCCTGCAGGCCTTGTGCCCTGTATATGCACCATCTCTCTTGTCTTTTCCCTGCATCCTGTGGCCATGATAATTGCTTTTGCTTTGACAGTTTCAAGTTTCCCTGGTTTTAAAAATGTAATAGTTTTATCATCCGTCAATTTAACCACAAGCGACTTTAAACTAATTTCTATATCCGGCATATCTTTAATCTTTTTAATAAACCTATCAGCATATTCAGGCCCTGTTAAAACCTCTTTGAAATAATTAATTCCAAAACCTGTATGTATACACTGATTTA
>MNVP01000081.1 GCA_001871815.1 Candidatus Omnitrophica bacterium CG1_02_40_15 | reverse complement strand
TATGAATCGTGTGGGCCTGATGGTAGAATAGTTCATGCGTTGCTCCTTTGTTAAGATAGCTTGATTGCTGCATATGCTCATAGAATAGCATAAGTTACGGCAAAAAAGCAATAGTAATTTTGACGCAACGCATTGTATTTACGTAAGTTATGAAAATTCAAAAGTTACATAAACAACAATTTTGAAAATAATCGTAAACGAAAATATTTTTTGACAAAGTACTGATGTTAGATTTGAAGAAACATAAATATAAAGAATTTGACTGGGTATTGCTGGGAACCAGCGTGGCCATTTTTGTAATAGGGCTTTTATTTCTTTTTAGCGCCACTTATTCAAAAAATATAGATTTTATAATAAGGCAGATAGCATGGTTTTTAATAGGAGCGCTATTTTTTATTGTTATAATAAACATAAACTACAGAAAAATTATAAGCCTTGGGTATGTATTTTATTTCCTTTCGCTTATTTTATTGTTGGTTGTATTTTTCTTTGGGTCTAAAAGGCTTGGCGCGCAAAGGTGGCTTGAATTAGGTTATTTTAATCTCCAGCCTTCTGAATTCGCCAAATTATTTATCACGCTTGCTCTGATCCAATATCTCACAGAAAAAAAGAGCGAAAAAGGGATTAAAAATATCGTAACGGCTTCTTTTATTATGCTGGCGCCATTTGTCCTGATACTTGCGCAGCCTGATCTGGGCACTGCCCTTATGCTTGTGCCTGTATTTTTTACGCTTTTATATATCTGGGGAATCAAGCTTAAATATTTATTTTTTATAATAGTAGGAAGTTTGGCCGCGTCTCCTCTTGCCTGGTTTTTATTAAAGGATTATCAGAAAGAGCGGCTTATGGTGTTCATGAACCCTGACATAGACCCTCTTGGCGCAGGATACACTGTTATACAATCCAGGATAGCAATCGGATCAGGCGGGGTATTCGGAAAAGGCTGGCTCAGCGGCACTCAGAATCAGTTGAATTTTTTAACAGAGAGGCATACAGATTTTATATTTTCAGTGGCGGGAGAGGAATGGGGTTTTGTAGGCGGTATAATTTTAATAGGCCTGTATTATATCATGGTCAGAAGGGCTTTTGAGATAGCCAGAAAAACAGATGACCCCTGTGGCGTTCTTGCAGCATGCGGGATGGCTACAATAATAGGAATTCAGGTGATAGTGAATATCAGCATGACAATGGGGTTCATGCCAGTCGTTGGATTGCCTCTATTGCTTGTGAGTTACGGCGGCTCATCGCTTTTAGTTACCATGATAGCTTTGGGATTGTTGGAGAGCATTGCAATACACAGATAACATCAACAACTTTACACTTTAACATTGTTAGAGTGTAAAGTTGTTTGGGGTGGATATGCTGGAAATTTCTAGGCCCGGTAGATATATAAATAGCGAATGGAATGCGGTCCATAAAGAATGGAATGAAGGCGCTTTGAAAATAGCGCTTTCGTTTCCTGATGTTTATGAAATAGGCATGAGCCATCTGGGCATGAGGATTTTGTATTGTCTATTAAACAGGGAGCAGGATGTGATTTGCGAAAGGGTTTTTGCTCCGTGGCTTGATATGGAAAAGAGATTAAGAGATAGGAAAGAAAAACTTCAATCGCTTGAGTCGTCTCATGCTTTAAAAGAATTTGATATCATCGGCTTTTCCCTTCAATACGAGATGAATTATCCGGATATCTTGAATATGCTGGATATGGGAGGAGTGCCTTTATATTCGAAAGATAGGGGCGATAACTATCCTATTGTAATAGCTGGAGGCCCGTGCGCGTTCAATCCTGAGCCGCTGGCGAATTTTATAGATGTGTTTGTGATTGGAGAGGCGGAAGAAGCGATATTGGAAATAGCGAAGTTGGTTAAAGGTTTAAGGTTTAAGGTCGAAGGTTCCAGGAACGAAATACTTAAGGCGCTTGCCAAAATAGAAGGAATCTATGTTCCAAGTTTCACCTTTCACCTTTCACCTTTCACTGTTAACCGACGTATTGTCAAAGACCTCGACAATTCTTTTTTCCCTATGAGTATAATTGTCCCATATATACAGATTGTGCATGACAGAATTGGGATAGAGATAATGCGCGGCTGCCCGCATGGATGCAAATTCTGCCAGGCATGTAAAATCTTCCATCCCTTAAGGATCAGATCTGTAAAAAGGATTATGGAAATAGCAGAGGAATCCATAAAGAGCACAGGATATGAGGAGATATCTTTATTATCCCTTTCGTCAGGAGATTATCCGTATATTGAAGAACTTGCCAGAAGATTGCAAGAAAAATTTAAACCGCTTGGCGTAAAAATATCGCTCCCTTCTTTAAGGGTAGGCACTTTTGAGGAGCATAACAGCATGGACACATTGAAAAGAGCAGGGCTTACATTTGCCCCTGAAGCAGGCAGTGAACGCCTGAGGCGCACTTTGAATAAAGAAATAACAGATGCTGAAATTATAGAAAAATCCAGGCTAGCGTTAAATTCAGGATGGAGGAAAGTAAAACTTTATTTCATGACAGGCCTTCCCGGCGAAACCTATGAAGATCTGGATGCAATAATAGATTTAGCAGGGAAAATAAGAAATGTTCACCCCGTTAGAAGTCGGAGACTTTCTAATGGGGTAAATTTAAGCGTGAATCCTTTTATACCAAAACCGCATTCTGATTTTGAAAGGGAGGGGATGGAGGATTTGGATATATTGGAAGAGAAAAAGAGATATCTGTATTCTAAGATTGAGGTAGGGGGCGGTCGCGACCGCCCCCTACGCAATATGAAAATAAATTTTCATGATGCCAGAACGAGCAGGATTGAAGCAGTTCTGGCCAGAGGCGATAGAAGTGTTGGAAAGGTTATATTGAAGGCGTGGGAAAAAGGCCTGAGGCTTCAGGCGTGGACAGAACATTTTAATTATAATCTGTGGGATCAGGCTTTTCAGGAAACAGGCATCGACCCGGAAGTTTATTTGAAGAAAAAAGACGAAGGCGAAGTTTTGCCGTGGGAGTTTATAAAGGTTAGTCCTTGAAGTTGGGCGGATTGTATTGTATACTTTGAATTAATGATACGGAGGGTTATATGATAAATTTATTAAAGGATATGTCAATGTTTCCAAAAGGCCTGAGATATAAAACCATGATAGCATTTGCTCTTATGTCGCTTATTCCGATATTGGTATGCGCATGGCTTGTTATAACATATATCTTCCCCAATATAAATTTATTTTTTGGCCTTAGTTTAGGCAATATAAGCTTTATATTGTTTATATCTATAGTAATATCTATCCTGGGCCTTTATGTCACGAAAGAGATGATAGGCCCTGTTATAAAAATGGCAGAAGAGGCGAAAAAATTAGCAGCAGGCGATATGACAAAAGGTATAGATATAAACCGGGAAGACGAGGTTGGAGACTTGAGTAAATCCCTGAACATTATGACCCGGAAGATAAAAGAAAATATGGAGGAATTAAGGGCCTATGGGGAAAAAACAAAGCTGATAAACCTGGAGATAAATAAAAAAGTCCTCGCGCTCTCAGGGCTTTTACAAATAGGGAATCTTATCTCATCTTCAAAAGAACTAAACAGCACCCTGGATTTTATAATACAGAAAGTATCAGATATAGAAAATAACTCAACAACATTAGTAATGCTTATGAATGAGGAATCAAAAGAATACGCTGTGGTATCTAGTTGTAATCTTGAAGGAAATAAGGCATCTGAATTGAAATTAGAACAGCCTGAAATGTCTTCGGATATTTTAGCAAAAAAAATAGGGTTAAAAAATATTGCGCTTACGCCTATAACAGTCGCAGGGAAATCATACGGGATGCTTGTAGCCGGGAATAACGAGAAAGATTTTATTTTTGCAGATGATGAGAAAGAACTCCTGAAATTATTTGCCAAGCAGATTTCCATAGCTATTGAAAATGATATTCTTATTAAAAGATCGAAAGAGCTTTCTATAACTGATGATGTAACAGGCCTTCATAACTATAATTATATGAAAACCAGGCTTGGCGAAGAGATAAAAAGAGCTATTGTATACCAAAGGCCATGCGGATATCTTCTGGTGGACATAGATGATTTTAAGAATTTTTATGCAACTGGCAGTGAAGCGAGGCGGGATGCGTTTTTAAAAGAGACAGGCGTTATTTTGAAGAGTTCTGTGACAGAAATTGATAAGGTAGGCCGTTTATCAGATGATAAATTTGCAGTGATATTGCCGGAGAGAAATAAAAGGCAATCTGCCAACGTTGCTGAGGAGATAAGAAAAAAAATAGAAGATAAGCTTGGAAACCCAATCAGGCCTGATAAAAAATTTACTGTAAGTATAGGCGTGAGCGAAAATCCTATAGACGGCTCCACAGCAGATGAGCTTATGGAGAAGGCAGAGAAGCTTATGCGTAATGCCAAGTCCCTTGGCAAAAATAGGGTAGTTGTTTGAAATGCTCAAACAACTTGACAAATCAACAATGTTGATTTGTCAAGTTGTTTAGAGGAAGGAGAGAAGATGGCAAAGGATCTGAGTCAATTATTAAGAGACGCTGTTCAAAAAGGGGCTTCTGATTTACATTTAGGCGCGCTAACTACGCCGCATATGAGGCTGGATGGGAGCCTTATCCCTGCGGACAGCGCTGTGTTGGATGGGGCTTTGGTTAAGAGCCTGGTTTACTCTATTCTTACAGATGAACAGAAAGGTAAGTTTGAAAGGGATAAAGAATTGGATTTTGCTTTTACCATAGAAGGCTTGAGCAGATTCAGAGTGAATGTGTTTTTTCAAAGAGGATATATAGGCGCCGCTATCAGGGCTCTTCCTTTTAAGATAATGAGTTTTGAAGAATGCGGCCTTCCTGTAAACATAGTCCAGGATTTCTGTAAGCGCCAGAAAGGCCTTGTGCTTGTGACAGGAGCCACGGGAAGCGGGAAATCCACAAGCCTTGCCTCAATGATAAATTATATAAATACAAATAGGGACTGTCATATCATAACCATAGAGGACCCCATAGAGTATGTGCATTCGAATAAGAAGTCTATAATAAACCAGAGGGAGGTTGGCGTTGACACTCATTCGTTTTCGCAGGGGCTGAAACATATATTAAGAGAAGACCCTGATGTTATACTGATAGGAGAAATGAGAGACCTGGAGACAATAGACGCCGCGCTTGTGATCGCAGAGACAGGGCATCTTGTATTTGCAACGCTTCATACTTCAGACAGCGCGCAGACAATAAACCGCATTATAGATGTATTTCCTTCAAGGCAGCAGGCGCAGGTGAGGACTCAGCTTTCTTTTGTGCTAACAGGAGTCCTGTCTCAGCAGCTTTTGCCGCGCAAGAGCGGAAAAGGCAGGGTCCTTGCGGTAGAGGTCCTTGTTGCAAATCACGCTGTAAAAAGCATGATAAGAGAATCAAAAATCCATCAGGTGTATTCTATAATTCAGACAGGCCAGAAGGACAATATGCAGACTATGAATCAGGCGCTTTTTGAGCTCTGCAAAACTGGGCATATCTCAGAAGAAGAGGCGCTAGTAAGCACTACAGAGGTGCAGGATTTAGAGAGGATGTTGAGGGGAAAATAATTAGAGGTTCTCGACTGGGCTTACGTGCATAGCCGCGATGACCACTCGAACAATATTAGAATAGCGGAGTGCAACTCTGCATAATATTCTTCGAGCGGTCATGGGAGTATATCATGTGAGCAGAGTCGAGAAGTAATTGGAAAATATTTATGGCTAATCGTATAAATTTAAAACAATTAGGGGAGCTTTTAGTTGACCTGGGCCTTATAACAAGGGATCAGCTTAAGCATGCGTTAGAGGCGCAGAAAGATAAAGGAGGCTTGATAGGCCAGGTCCTGGTTGATTTGGGTTATGTAAGCGAAGAAGCGATTGCTCAGGCTATTACAGCTCAATATGGTTTTCCGTATTTACCGCTTGAAAATTACGAGATAGACTCTGAAATCGTTAAGATAGTCCCTAAAAATGTTGCGATACAATATTGCCTGATTCCCGTAGATAAGATAGGCAGCAATCTCACAATAGCAATGGCAAATCCTTTGAATAATCAGGCGGTGGAAGATATTGCGCTTTTGTCAGGTTTATATGTGCAACTTTTTGTCAGCACAGCAACTGATATCAAGAAAGCGATAGAGAAGTATTATAAATAGTTCTCGACTGGGCTTACATGTATAGTCAGGATGTCCGCTCGAACAATATCCCTCGACAAGCTCGGGACATGTTATTCTTCGAGCGGCCATGAGAGCGAGATACGGAAGCAGAGTCGGGAAGAAAATAATATGTATTCTTTAAAAGAACGCTTAATTGAATTATTGATAAACAACAAAGTCATCTCAAGGTCCCAACTGGATAATGCGTTGAAAATTCAGAAGGAAAAAGGCGGTTCTCTGAAAACTATCCTTGTTCAATCAGGTTTTATAACAGAAAAAGACCTGGTGTGTGTCCTGAGCCAGGGCCTCGGAATCCCGCCTATATCCCTGGCGCGTTTTAAAATAGATTCAGAACTTTTAAAGCTCATTCCTCGCGACGTGGCAAATAAATATCAGATAATGCCTGTTTCAAAGGTTGGTAATATGCTTACTATTGCAATGTCAGATCCATTGAACATATTCGCAATAGATGACCTGAAGTCTATCACGAAACTTGATATAGGCACTATTATTGCTTCTTATAAAGAGGTTCAGGATGCAATAGATCAGTATTATGTAGAGAACACCCATGAAGCCATAGAAGAATTAATGGATGATTTAAAGACGCAGGAAATGGAGATTATCCAAGTAGGAGAGGCCGAAGAAAAAGTAGACTCCGAACGGCTTTTTAGGCTGGTGGAAGAAGCGCCTGTTGTGAAATTGACAAACATGATCCTTGAAAATGGGATAAAGGCCAGGTCTAGCGATATCCTGATAGAGCCTATGGAGAATTCAGTGCGCGTCAGGTATAGGGTGGATGGTGTATTAAAGGAAGTAGAAACTCTTCCGAAAAATACGCACGAATCCATTGTTTCAAGGATAAAGGTTATGTCTGAACTGAATATTGCTGAGCGCCGGCTTCCACAGGACGGCAGGTTTAGATTAGAAATAAATAATAACAATGTAGATTTCAGGGTAAGCATCCTTCCTTCGAGCAAGGGCGAAAAAGTAGCGCTGAGGGTCCTGGATAAATCTCAGGCAACGCTTGATATCGATAGATTAGGGTTCAGCAGCTACGCTTTAGATAAAATGAAAAAATGCGCGTCCATGCCTCATGGCATGATACTTGTTTGCGGCCCAACAGGAAGCGGTAAGACTACAACGCTTTATTCTTTGATGAAATATGTCCATACGCCTGAGAAAAATCTCATAACAGTTGAAGACCCGATTGAATATCAGATAGAAGGCATTAATCAGGTTACAGCCAGGGCGGAAGCAGGCCTTACATTTGCCAGCGCCCTCAGGTCTATCCTCAGGCAGGACCCGGACGTGATAATGATAGGAGAGATAAGGGATTTCGATACAGTGGATATAGCAATAAAATCCGCTCTCACGGGCCATCTTGTATTGAGCACGCTCCATACGACT
This sequence comes from Candidatus Omnitrophica bacterium CG1_02_40_15, assembly GCA_001871815.1. Taxonomy (GTDB): domain Bacteria; phylum Omnitrophota; class Gorgyraeia; order Gorgyraeales; family Gorgyraeaceae; genus UBA10183. The sequence continues at coordinate 2,405 of MNVP01000081.1, read as the reverse complement.
ACTGCTCCTGGCTCAGTGGTGCGCCTTATAAATATGGGCTGCGAACCTTTTTTAATAAGTGCGTCGCTTATTGCAATAATTGCTCAAAGGCTTATACGAAAATTATGCCCTAAATGCAGAGAAGTTTATAAACCAGGTGAAGCCCTGGCCGCGAAGCTTGGTATTGATATTAAAAAGACAAAGGATATTTTATTCTATAAAGCAAAGGGGTGCGCGGCATGTTTAAATACAGGATATTCAGGCAGGGTGGGTATATGCGAGGTGCTTGCAATTACGCCTGCTATAAGAGGCCTTGTTTTAAAACGCGCCAGGGAAAATGAGGTAAAACAGATTGCCTGCGCAGAAGGCATGAGGACATTGCGGGAAGATGGTATTGCGAAAGTTTTAGCAGGCCTTACCAGCCTGGAAGAAGTTTTGCGCGTAACAGTGGCGGATGAGTAAAATGGTTCTCGACTAGGCTTACAAGTATAGCTAGAATGTCCGCTCGAACAATATCCCTCGACAAGCTCGGGACATGTTATTCTTCGAGCGGACATGAAGGCATATTATGTGGGCAGAGTCGAGAAGAATTGTGAAATTATGGCGAAATCATTGAAAGACAGATTAATACAGGCGCTGGTTGACAATAAACTCGTTACGCAAAAAAATCTTGAGGCCGCCAAAAATCTTCAGGCTAAGAACGGCGGAAGCCTTGGCAAGATACTTATTAAAGAAGGTATGGTAAGCGAAAAAGATATGATGTCTGTGATGAGCAAAGAGCTTAATGTGCCTGCTATTAATCTTTCAAAGTATAAGACAGACAAAGATTGCGTTAAACTCATACCAGAAGCAATGGCGAGACAGCACAGGGTTATTGCTATATGCAGGTTTTCCAATACATTGATAGTTGCCATGGCAGATCCATTGAATATATTTGTCATTGATGACCTGAAAGCGCTTACAAAATTTAATGTAGAGCCTGTGCTGAGCACTGAGACTGACATACTGGATGCAATAGACAGGTTGTATGATTCTGACGACAGCCTTATGTTAGACGCTATTAAAAATACAGAAGGCCCAAACCTTGAAGTTATAGATATGGCGAAAGAGGAATTTGACATAGGCGAAGCTGCGCTAGAAAGTGGGACTCCGCTTATTGTCAAGATGGTGAATTTGATAATATTAGAGGCTTTAAAGAAACGGGCTTCTGATATCCATATTGAGTCTGAAGAAGATTATCTCCGCGTAAGATACAGGATTGACGGGAATCTGCATGACGTTTTGAGGGTACCAAAGAAGAATCAAAATGCGGTGCTTGCAAGATTAAAGATTATGTCAGGCATGAATATTACAGAATCAAGGGTGCCGCAGGATGGAAGATTCAAAATAAGGATGCAAAAAAAGGAAGTGGATTTTAGAGTGTCTATGTTGCCGACAGCTTTCGGAGGCAAGGTGGTCCTGAGGGCGCTTGATAAAGCCAATCTTTCAATAGGCCTTGATACGCTTGGTTTTTCCGCTGACACGCTTATGAGGTTCAAAGAGGCAATAGCAAAACCTTTTGGCATGATACTTGTGACAGGCCCTACTGGGAGCGGAAAATCTACGACTCTTTATTCAGTGATAAATCAGATGAATACGCCCGATAAAAATATTATAACCATTGAAGACCCTGTTGAATATCAGGTGGAGGGAATAACGCAGATACAGGCAAATGCTGAAATAGGGCTGACTTTTGCGAATGGCTTACGCTCATTATTAAGACAGAGCCCTGATATAATAATGATAGGCGAGATACGGGATTCTGAGACAGCGGATATCGCGATAAAGGCGTCTCTTACAGGGCAATTGGTATTAAGCACGCTGCATACAAATGACGCGCCTACTGCTATTTCCAGGCTTATGGATATGGGCATAGAGCCTTTTCTGATAGCGTCGTCTGTTGTGCTTGTGGCTGCGCAGAGGCTGTGCAAGGTTATATGCAAGGCCTGTAAAGGCAAAGGGGCTTGCAAAAAATGCGGTTCAACAGGCTATTTTGGAAGGATTGCTATACTTGAAGCATTGGCAGTAGACGATAAGATCCGAGAGATGATAATAGAAAACGAATCTATAGACGCTATAAGAGATTATGCTGTTTCAAAAGGCATGAAGACTTTGCGCGATGATGGTATGGAGAAATACAGGAATGGCGTGACCAGCATGGAAGAGGTTGGCCGGGTAACAACAGAAGAGTAGTTCTCGACTGGGCTCACAAATATGGTAATGACGTCCGCTCGAACAATATTGGAGTAGTGGAGTGCAACTCTGCATAATATTCTTCGAGCGGTCATGAGAACATATCATGTGAGCAGAGTCGAGAAGATAAAATCTATGCCTACATTTAAATACACCGCAAAAGAGATTACAGGAAAAACAGTGAGCGGGATATT
>MNVP01000087.1 GCA_001871815.1 Candidatus Omnitrophica bacterium CG1_02_40_15 | reverse complement strand
CTTCCTTGTAGGCCTTTAGCTCAGCGCTTATGGAATTGAGGTTCTGGGACAGTTCTTCTATGCGCTGCTCTTTTGCTAAGATGACATTTTCTTTTTCTGTTATATTATTGTCTTTCTCCGCAATAACATTGCTTTGTCCCATGATAACGCCGTCTTTACGAAGGCCGTCATCCAGGCTTATTTTCAGCTTGTTCGACAAATTAGATACCTCGTCTTTGTAAGCCTGAAGTTCATTCTGGGTAGTGTTGAGGTTTTGGGACAACCCATTGAGATTTTTAGATACTTCTTCTATATCTTTTTTATAATTCTCCTCTTGTTTCTTATAGTGCTCTCTGTCTTTTTTTGTTTCGATTAAATCATCTAAAAGGTTCTTTATCTCCTCTTCCCCAGGCTTATTTTCAGCTTGTTCGACAAATTAGATACCTCGTCTTTGTAAGCCTGAAGTTCATTCTGGGTAGTGTTGAGGTTTTGGGACAACCCATTGAGATTTTTAGATACTTCTTCTATATCTTTTTTATAATTCTCCTCTTGTTTCTTATAGTGCTCTCTGTCTTTTTTTGTTTCGATTAAATCATCTAAAAGGTTCTTTATCTCCTCTTCCAATTTCTTATTTTCATAATTTAATATCTTTTCTAATTCAACAAAGGCATCTTTCATTATCCCATCTGCTGCTAAATGGCCGTGCTCCTTTGCTAATTTTATAAATATATCAGGCAGCAGTTCAAAAAACCTCCCGCTTTTTTGCTTGCCCTCTTTTACAATAAAGTGCCCGTTACCTATCAATGCATTTGTTAATTTGTCAGGATAATGCTTTGCAATTAACAATAATCTATTTTTTTCTACGGCCTCACGCGTAAACTCTTCATTACAACTGCCATGTTTTTTATGATAGGCTGTACTAAATGGCGTATATTCCAATTTCCACCCTTTCTTCTTGAATCTTATAGCCATATCGACATCTTCTCCAAACATCACAAAATCTTCGTCCAATAGTCCAATATCCTTCAAAGCAGCTTTTCTGTATAGGGCACATGCGCCTGAAATGGCGTCAATCTCAGTCATAGAAGCGTATTTCTCCGGTTTTTTCCCAGCTCCCCTCTCGTCCCAATAAAAATTAGGCAGTTCATACAGGCCTGCATTCTGAATAACTCCATTTTTTTTCAGGAGCATGCTGGTCACTGCGCCTATAGATTTGTCTTTCTCTATTGGTTTAACCAGCTCTGAAAGCCAGTTTTTTTTAACTACGACATCATTGTTTAATAAAACAATATAGCTTCCTTTTGACTTTAAAATACCAAGATTACATGCCTGGCAGTAATTATTCTGTCTATTTTCTATAACCCTTACCTTTTTATATTTATGTTTGATAAATTTTACAGAATCGTCTTGCGAGCAGTTATCTACCACAATTATCTCAAATCTGCGATCAGGATAATCTATTTTAAATAAAGAATCTAGGCACTTCTTTATGAGTTTTTTGCCGTTAAAATTTACTACGATAATACTCACAAATGGCTGTTTTTTTGACATCAGGCTATCCTCCTTTTGGAATAGACCAATCCCAGCGATGTTCTAAATAAACTGTGCCATGATCTCTTTTTTCAGAAATCATATTGAATGAATGCGTTCCGTGAGCATACATCAGAAATGCATTGACATTCGTATCCCATATACCTATTGAAACTTTGTATTCTCCGGGAAGCAATTTTAGCTTAGGATAAATCAATATCTCTGAGTTAGCGCCGCAGGACGTAACCTTCTTTACGCTGCCGTGACAATAAATACCATCTGAACGGTATATGCCTATCCAGAATACAAAATTTTTAACCGCATCTTGTAAAGAATGGCCTATTTTAAAATCCGCCTTTATTTTAAATTCTCTGCCCATCAAAAATACGCTGTCCTTGGAGCCATAATTATTCAAAAACCTTAATGATTCAAAAACTATTAAGGCGCTATTCATCTGGCTGCCCCACTTATCCACCAGGCAATCCAGATTCGGCATATACCTTTCATTAAGAGAAGGCATAAAATGAAACCCATGCCACTTGTAAGCTAAATACAACAACTGTCCTGAAAGAGAATCTCCAATGACCTCTAGTTTATAATTACACTTATGATAATCATAAGCGATTGTTTCATTCTTATCCCAAATTGCCGCAGATATATAATAATCCCCATGCATTAGTAATAATTCCGCGCATTCTAATTCAAAATACCCATCGCCTCTATGCATCCGCTGTAGCGCCAGCCCGTCAAACTGCGTGTTTGGGCCGTAACAATATACGCCATCCTCTCTGAATATGGCTACCCCAAAATGAAAATTATCTATTTCTTCGTAAGCGGTAAAATTAACTCTAATTTTTACCGCTTCGCCGGACTTCACTTTATCTACTTTCTCTTTAAATTTATTAGACACGACTAAATCCTTTATAACAACTTCTCTCGTCCCTTCACTTCTTCCCCATTCATCCATATCCGTAGCCCAGCGTTTAGTTTCAGTTACCATAACTGAGCGGGCGCCTGCGGATAATATCTTCTTCTTAGTCAATAACACCTGATACCGCTCAACAACCTCTGTAGATTTGCCTTCGGATATTATGTGTCCGTCTTCCAATAAAAATAACCTGTCGCAAAACCTCTCTGCCACACCTATGTCCTGCGTAGCTATTACCATAGACTTCCCTTGTCTTTTGAAATCCGCCATCTTTTCAAAACATTTTTTTTGAAAAGATATATCTCCCACGGCCATTATCTCGTCTGTTACCAAGGCATCAAATTCCTTGTGTATCGCCACGCTGAACCCTAACCGCATCTTCATGCCAGAAGAATAGCTTCCTAACGGCGCATTTATGAAATCCCCTAATTCCGAAAATTCTACGATATCCAAGAAAATATTTTTTATATCCTCTCTTTTCATGCCTAACAAGCTGGCATTCAGATATATATTTTCTTTTCCGGTAAATTCGTCCTGGAACCCTGCCCCTAATGTCAAAAGAGCAGAAACCTTGCCTTGCGTCGTAATCTCGCCTTCGCTGACAGGCAGAGCGCCGGCGATTATATTTAAAAGGGTTGATTTTCCGGAGCCGTTCCTACCTATAATACCTATTATCTTTCCCTTACTTATGCTCATATAGATATTCCTTAAAGCCCAAAAACTATTCGGGCTATTCAGAATAGCTCTATTATCCTGCGATTTATCCGCATTGACAGTTTTATGAAATTTTCTTCCTACGTTATTTAATCTGATTATTTCCATGGCTTAAAAAAATCACACATTCAGATAATCCGAAAACCTGTTTTCGTATTTATTAAATATAAAATACCCTGCAAATAGCGCTATTATTGAAAATATAACAGGGATGATAAGTGTGTTCAAGAAATTAACTTCCTTTGGCATACCATTTAAATAACCCCCGATAAATACAATCCTATATAGATTTGTAAATCCCACCAGAGGATTGAGCATGTAAATTTTTGCAACAAGATGGCTGCTTTTGCTTATCATTTCTTCTAACGCATAAACACCCGGGGTAAGAAAAAACAATGTCATAATCACAATCTGGACAATGTATTCTACATCCCTGTAAACAACCTGCAACGCTGAAACCAAAAGCGACAATCCTATAATTAAGCATGTATGGATCAATATTAGAATTGGTAAAAAAATTATCAAAGCGCTGATCTTAACATGAAATATAACAATAAACCCTAACAAAACCACCATCGTGGGAAGGAAATTTATAAGATTGGCAAATACCATTGAAACAGGTATAAGATATTTTGGAAAAGATATCTGGTTAATTATGTTCTTACTGCTTAATATGCATCCGCTGGAACTCTGAACAGCGGTAGCAAAATAACTCCATGGCAATAATGAAGATATTAAATGGATAAAAAACGGATATCGCCCGCTTGAAACATGCATAAAATCTGAAAACAATACTTTATAAACAAAAGCTGTGGAAAAAGGCATTATCAGCATCCAGAAAAATCCTAAAAAAGGCTTTCTGTAGCGTATCTTCAAATCTCTCGCAGCTAATTCATAAATCAGGCTTTTATACTCTAGCAAATTTTTCATATCTTAACCCATGCGCTCGTAAGATCCTTTTGAAAAAACATTTCTTTTAATCCAATATGAAGAAACGTTCTTGCCTATCTTCTTGTTTAACAAATCTCTGCCGAATAAACGCAGTAAAATTCCAATAGGCGCAAATATCAGATAAAAAACTATCGAAAGGCTTATTGCGCTCGTAAGCCAGCCAATAATAAAAATTAACTTATCTAAAAGTCTTTTTAAAGGCGCTAAAATACTAGGACATAAAATAGCTGATACTAAAACAAAAGAACCTATGCTGGAAAACCATATAAAATGCTCCTTATGCCTGTAGAACATTATACAGCCTAGAATATTTAAGCCTAAGCCAAAACTAAAACCAAATTTGCGCAGTTCTCGACTCGGCCGAATATTCTTCGAGCTTGTCGAGAATCCCTCGACTCCGCTCGGGACAGGGATATTCGGCCTCGCTCGAACAGTATTACCAATTCTATTCATATAGTGTTCCTAAATTTCAATCTAGTTCGAAATACCTTTTAGTTTCTATTTTCTGTTTCGGTTGTAACTTTTTATCTACCACAAAACTCCCCATCGCAAGGTAGTCCATTTCTGTTCTCATAAAACATCTATAAGCGTCCTGGGGATTTGCGACTATAGGCTCTCCTCGCACATTAAAAGATGTATTTATTATCACAGCGCATCCTGTATTTTTATAAAACTCATTCATAAGTTCATAGTAAATTCGATTGGGCGTATCCTTTGATACAGTCTGCAGCCTTGCTGAATTATCAACATGAGTAACTGCTGGTATGCCAGATCGTACAATTTTCAGCCTATCAAAGCCTTCTGGCTCTTCTGCATTATCCTTTTTCAAATTATTGCTGTTCACATTTGCCACTAAAAGCATGTAAGGGCTTTCGGAGTTTATATTAAAATAATCTTTTGCTTTTTCAGCCAGGACACTTGGCGCAAATGGCCTGAATGATTCCCTGAACTTTATCTTAAGATTCATCCTGGATTGCATAGCCGGAGACCTTGCATCTCCTATTATGCTGCGGGCCCCAAGAGCCCTTGGCCCAAACTCCATTCTTCCCTGAAACCAGCCTATCACCTTTTCATCGTTTATATATTGGCTTACTGTTTTTAGCAATGCCTCTTTTGTCAACTTGACATATGGGATATCATTAGTTTTTAAATAATTTTCTATATATGAATCTGCATATCCCGGGCCTAAGAATGAACCTTTCTGAAAATCATTTATATTATCAGCTATTCTTTTATTACCAAGATACTTATACCAGATTCTTAGCGCTGCTCCGAGCGCGCCTCCTGCGTCTCCTGCGGAAGGCTGAATCCAGATATTTTCAAAAGGCCCTTCCCTTAAAATCCTTCCGTTTGCTACGCAGTTTAAGGCAACGCCTCCTGCAAGGCATAGATTTTTCTGGCCGGTTATTTTTTGTATATGCCTTGAGGCTTTTAACATCGCCTCTTCTGTAACTAGCTGGATAGATCTGGCCAGATCCATATCCATCTGGGTAATCTGAGTCTCAGGCTTTCTGGGAGGCCTATTGAATAGTTTGTCAAAATTTTTGTTTGTCATTGTTAACCCTGCGCAGTAGTTAAAATACTTTATATTAAGCTTAAAAGAACCATCTTCTTTTAAATCTATAAGTTCCTTTAAAATTAAATCCGCATATTTTGGTTCTCCGTAAGGCGCAAGGCCCATGACTTTATATTCAGCTGAATTCACTTTAAAACCTATATAATAGGTAAAAGCGGAATATAAAAGCCCTAAGGAATGCGGAAATTTTATCTCATAGAGTAATTCAAAATCATTATCCTTCCCCACCCCAAAACTTGTAGTTGCCCATTCTCCTACGCCATCCATTGTTAGAATAGCAGCTTCTTTAAACGGCGAAGGGTAAAAAGCGGATGAAGCGTGAGATTCATGATGTTCTGTAAAAAGGATTTTGCCGTCATAATTGAGTTTTTCAGAAATAAGGCTGGACATCCAGAGCCTGTCTTTTAACCATAATGGCATTGCTTTATTAAAAGACCTGAAGCCTGTGGGGGCGTAAGAGAGATAAGTCAAAAGTATCCTTTCAAATTTCAAAAGAGGCTTATCGTAAAAAGCTACGAAAGATAAATTCTTGCTAACTATGCCAGCCTCATTCAAGCAATACTTAACAGCATTTTCAGGAAAACTAAAATCATGTTTCTTGCGGGTAAAACGCTCTTCCTGCGCTGCGGCTATGATCTCGCCGTCTTTTACCAGCGCAGCCGCTGAATCATGATAAAAACATGAAATTCCTAATATGTAAGTAGCCATAAACTTTAAACCTTAAACTTTAAACTCTCTGCTATTTTTTTCCCATCTAGAATAACATCCTCCATTGACATATATCTCCAGCTCCCATATCTACCAATAGTATAGATTCCAAATTTTTCCAGATAATCTTTTATAACCTGAACTGCATGTTTTCTATTGGAATCGTATAGCGCGTAACCATATTTTATATCCATTGGCAGGCAAATTTCCACGCTGGACTCATCTGAAATAATACCACATCTTTTAAGATCGCTCATAGCCTTAGAAATAGCTTCATTTTTATCTATTTTCTTTGTATCAGAATATGCTATCTCAGCGTAAATCGAAATCTTTCGCTCAGGCGCGACATCCATTGAAAAACTTGTAGGAAACCCTATCCTGTAAAAAATTACGTTTTCTTCAGGATAATACACCCAATGTTTCTCTGTTAGGTTATCGCTCTTTATGCCGATATTTAATACAAATATAGATGTCCATCTCAACATTGAAAAAGCGCGCCTTACATCTAGCGGCATATCTACCAGCAGGTTAGAAAGTTCTGGCAGCGGCATAGTAGTTACCATATTTTTAAATTTCTTTATAGTAGCGTCTGCAAAAACAACTTCTTTTCTATGCTGGTCTATGGTAACAGCCTTTTTATTAACATGTATATTCCTGATCCTCTCTGAGAATCCTTTCGCAAGCTCAGATATCCCTCCTTTTACAGGATACCAGAATCTGGAATTATAGCCGTATGGTTTTGTATTATCTGAAATAGCGCCCGTCACTGTATCTTCCAGATCAGGGACCGGAACAAACCCATCAAGCCACTCGCATGTCAGTTCCTTTGGCTCAATTGTCCAGAATTTCCTATTATAAGGCAGCATAAAATGATTCGCTATGCCTTCGCCAAAGGTTTTTATTATCCAATTTTCAAAGTTCCCCTCACCCTTACCCTCTCCCCTATGGGGAGAGGGCTGGATGAGGGGAAGCCTGGCCTTAATAAGGCCCATCAGGCAATCCTTTACAACAGAATTCGGGAGGCCATAGAAATTTGCCTGAAAGGGATAACGCGTGAAAATGCCTTTTGAATATACCCAAGAATTGCGCTTATGCGGAGCCATGTTTCCATTTAAAAGCTCTGAAGCCAGATTGAATGTATATTTATTTCTGAAATGCAAAAGATGGCCGTCGTAATCAAATATGTACCCGTCTTTATGTATTGACCTGGCCATGCCGCCTATTTCGTTATCTTTTTCAAATAAGGCATAACCGCTTTTCAGATGATACGCTGCGCTCAAGCCTGCAAGGCCAGCGCCTAATATTATAGTTTCTTCTCTATTCATCTATATTTACCATCCCAATGCTTTTACCCATCAAAATAAATACCAGCCCTACAACCGCAAGAACGATCAAGCTTATTGAATCTTTACTAAACGCTACTGTTATCACTGAAAACGCCAAAAACATACTGAAAAAATACATTATCCAGATACTTTTCTTTATGCTGCACCCCATGGCTACCAGCCTCAATGCGAAATGGTCTCTTGTCTTATTAAAAATAGGCTTTTTCTTTTTGATACGCATGACCATCAGGAACAATGTGTCATAAATAGGCAGGCTCATAGCTAAAATAGGCGTCAAAAGCGCGATCTTCCTTTCCATGGGAGCATAGCTGATATTTATAGCAACCAGGGCCAGCAAAAATCCTGAAAAAAGGCTGCCTGTATCTCCCATGTAAACCCTCGCAGGAGGATAATTATATCTTAAAAATCCTGCGTGAGCGCCTATAAGAGCCGTCAGGATAACGCAGGAAAAAATATCCTTATTTATAAGCGCGATCACCAGCAAACTTGAGGCTATGATAATAACAAGGCCTGAAGTTAAGCCGTCCATTATATCAAGCAGATTAAATGCGTTTGTTATAAATAAAAGCCATACTGTTGTGATGAAGATATTTGCCCATCCGGGAACAAATGCTATTTTAGTGAAAAATCCTAAGGATATTAAGAGAAATATACCCAGCAGTTCTCCTGCTATTTTTAACAGGGGCCTCAGGTCTTTTATATCATCTATCAAGCCAAGCAGCAATATTATGGAAGAAGATAATATAACTCCTGATAATTTCATAGCAGGCAACTTAATAAAAAACAGGCTGAATAAAACTGCCGCAAGAAATGCTATGTAAATACTTATCCCCCCTATACAAGGTTTGCCATGCCCGCTTTTCGCAGGCTTCAATATATTAAACCTCGCGCCTATCTTAATAGTAACTGGGGTCAATAAAAAAGTTAAAATAAAAGAGCATAGAGTTATGTAAAATAAAATCATGCCAACCTCCCAAATTTGCGAAGCCCCGCCCTTTTGACGAGTCTTCTTAGCAGCCCACCCAAAAAGGGCGGGACGAAGCGAATTTGATCCTGAGGCAGCGTCAAAATGCGAACAAGGTGAGCATTTTAGGTGCCGAAGGACCTATATAAGTTATCTATATTGCGCGCCATAGCCTTAATATCAAACGACTCGTCTATTGATTTAGCCGCTTCTCGGCTCATCTTTAAAAGAGAATCTTTGTCTTTGAGAATGCTCGATAACCTGTCAGCCGTATCTTTGTATTGCCCTGGTCTTGTAATATAGCCTGTAACCCCATCTTCTATCAGTTCCCGGCAGCCTCCAGCATCAGTTGCGACAACTGGCTTGCCTTTACTGAGCGCCTCTATTATTGCAATAGGAAGGCCTTCCCATTTGCTTGTCAAAACCACTATGTCAATTACATCCAGGATATCAGAAACATCTCTTCTCCAGCCTGTAAAAATAAACCGTCCGTTTAGCGAAGATTTGCTAAGCTCTGATTTGCACCTCTTTTTTAAAACACCATCTCCTATTAATAAAAAATTAATGCTTGGTAATTTATTATAAACATCTGCGCACGCCTTAACATAATCCAGAGGAGACTTCTGAGGCTTAAGACAGGATATCATTCCAATAACAGGGTCATTATTATTAATCCCAAGCTCTCTTTTTTTATCGGCTTTATTGCAGTTTGAATTTTTAAACTGATAAAGCGGTATCCCATATTTTATCAGGACGAACTTCTCTTTTGGCGCTATTCTGTATTTTAAGCCTGTCTCTATGTCTTTTTTTGAAACGCATATAATTTTTGTAGTAAAAGGTGCCGTAATCCTCTCAAGAAAGATATAGAATCTTTTCACTAAAATCCATTGATAATCATTAAAAGGCCAACCATGGACTGTATGCACTACTTCACACCTTTCACCTTTAACCTTCAACCAACACTGGGTTTTGTTATATAAAAACGCCGCCCATCTCCCTATGATTCCTGCCTTTGAACTATGGGTATGAATTATTCTAAACCCCCTACATCTATATATAAAAAATATATGTATTAATGCTAATATATCTACTATGGGGTTTGCAGGCCTTATTAGAAATGGAGAAAAATAAGCAGTAACATTTTCAAGGCTTTTAAATTTCTGCTTCAATAAGCCCGCAGAAGAAGTTACTATAGATACCTGATATTTATCTTTTGGAAGGCTTGAGATAAGGTTCAGGGTAGAGAGCTGCGCCCCGCCAAGTTCAGGCTTAGTAATAACATGGCATATCCGCATAATATCTGTTAGTGTAGCAAAAAAATGCCCTGTTGTCAATATTGGTGCTTGGCACTAAAATAAACCGTACTATTTGAATAGCTAGGTAACACATTGCGTAATTGCCAGCCTTGGCAGGCTTTCGAAAAGACGCTCGGACGCCCCAGCGTGGCGTCCTTCGTCCCGCCCTTTCTTTGGAAAGGGCGGGGCTTCGCTCCGCGGCGGATTCTCGTCCCTCGGCTTCGTCCCGCCCTTTGATTACAAAGGGCGGGGCTTCGCTCGGGACTAAGAACCCTGAGCCTGTCGAAGGGTCACTCGTCCGCT
>MNVP01000055.1:463-11018 GCA_001871815.1 Candidatus Omnitrophica bacterium CG1_02_40_15 | reverse complement strand
GCATTTTCCCTATCTATTGCTGAACTATAGAATTTTTCTATGGTAGGGAGATTGTCGCTCACAGCATAATAATTATTAGATATTTCAATGCCCAACCCTAATTCATCCGATTTTGTCTTTAAGAAATCTGCCCATGCCTGCGGGTCAAAATCTTCTTTATTCTTAAGAAAATAATCATACTCTTCCGGCACCATCTTGATGTTTAGCATTTTATCCATTATTGACAATGCCTTAGAGATTCTGTATAGGGCCTTTTGGTCATCATTTTCTGATATAGCTTCTTGGATTTTATTTGCCAACGGCAGTTCTTCTTTAAATAGACTGTTTATATTCAAATCTTTTATCTCGCCTTTTACAAATACTGCAAAATTTGGGAATTCTTCTATGGAGATATTTTTCTTCTTGATAATGTCGTCCAAAATTTTATAGTATGCAGATAGGCTTATTGTCTCGTCCTCATAATCCTTTTTAGCTTTGTCCATTGCTAGTAATTCAGCATTATAGATTTTTGGTTTAATGGAATCTGCTGCTACAGTCAATTTATTAACATATTCTAAGGCAATATCTTTAAATTTATCCATATCCCATAATGCCACGCCATTTATATCGTATAGATTTTTATCTTCTACGCCTTGGATTAATATAGGATAACTTGAGGCCAGGTCTAGATAATTTACCCCGTTAAAAATGCCTTCTTTTAAAAGATTGTCTGCGATGTCTTTTCTGACATCTAATGGCGCTTTATATCTTAAATATTTAAAGTCTCTGTCTGTTGCCTTCCCTTCCATTAGAACTAAAGTTATATTATAGTTGTCTATCAAAGATTCGATAATTCCTGCTATATTCTTCTGCGCTTCATAGTTTGCATGGGCATCCTGGATATGCACGATAAGTTTCCCATTTGTCCCCTTACTGGATTCTATTACGCTTCCGTATTCTGCAGGCACAGTTATATTAAAAGGATTTTCTTCTATTAATTCTGAGGCAACAGACTTGCTTTTTTCTTGTTCAACAGGGGTTGTTTCATTAGGCACGCTTACGTTCTGCTCATTCTGGTCTTGTAAAACTTTTTGCCGCTTTTCCCATACAGTCTCAGCATAGCACAGACTAACGCCAAATATGCACCCTAGCGAAATCACAAATAAAACCTGCAATAGTTTTTTCATCTGCCTTCCTTTCTCTGTAATCAATTTCTAATGTATAAATGGATTCAAAAACTATTAACAGTATACCATTTATCCAATTTTTTTCAAGCTAACTTTACAATGCACTTCTGGTGTTGTTTGTAAAATCTGCTAGATCGTCTCTAACTGGCAAGCGCGATTCTATAGCGCTAACCAAGTCTGTTATACCCATTCCATCATTCATCATGGCTAGAGAAGCCTCCTGTGAAGCAAGCCCTAATAGGGCATTTGCTGCATCTACATTACCAGCAGCTACAATAGACTCTTGGGGAACTGCATATATAAGCATCAGTTCTGAAGGATCATCTGTTTCCCACACAGTTACAGTTGGCACTAAAGGATGATTGGCACCTTCTGGAATCCATGATAGCTGTTGCGGTAATAAATTTAAAGTCAGTTCTGCAAGTCTTGCAGTATCAAATTTTCCATTAGGATAATCAACTAACGCTACGCGCGACTGCACTGCTAGCGCTCCTTGAACCGCCCTTTTATCCAATGGTTTTCTGTCTGCTCTGCGGATAGTCAGAGCATGTATATGAAACCGTGTCATGCTTCCACCTGCCTGAGCCGCATCAGTGTTCAACGCTACCACAAATTCATTCTCTCTATCAGACAACGCTGTCCTAGCATCTGGCCCATGATGATAGGCAGTACTATACAATAAAGAAACAACGCTGCCTTTTAAATCTCCTGGATCTACATCTCTGCGAATAGCTTGATTATCTACTACTAAAGGCAAACCCAATGCCCTGATTAAATAACCTAATATACTAGTCAAGCCAGTAGTATTGCATGACACTTGCCGTAGATGCGTCATATCGCCCGCTTTATCATAATCTGCCACTACAGCGCTAAATGATGCATCTGCCAGAGAAGCTGCTTCGCCGCCTTGGTAGATAAATTTCATATTAGGATATTTACTAGATGCAGGTGTGTATAAACGTTCTTTATTCTGCGCGCCTATCTTCTCGGGTGAAGCATCAGCTACCACATCAAAAGCTCCATCCATTAAAGCTTTTGAAAAAAAGCCTTTATACTGTGTTTTAAATACTAAATCTGCACGAGTGCGACCTAACTCTCTAGCTCTAGTAAGAATGCCCGTCGTAACCTCAGGCTTAGAACGTTCTGATGCTAAAATACCCTCCGTTAATTTATTTCTCTCTTGAGCAGTAAAAGCAGCTATAAGAAGAGATCGCAGTTCTTCTTCTAATTGCTGCAAACTGTGCTCATTACGATCAGTAACATATACACTAAGCCCTCTCATAAAAGCGTCTATAACACGTTCTGATCTATCCAAAGAATTAATCGTTATGGACACAGAAAATCCGCCTATTTCAAACGCAGGAGCCAATTTTATAGCTTCATTACCCCAGCCATTTATATTCACGCTGGTCCATGGGGCAATCATGAATGCTCTGTGCTTTAGGCCATGACGAGTCATGATATGTGAGCTAATTTTAATACCTGGCGATTTAAAATTGCCAATCTCAGCAGTAAGCTTTTGTTCGATTTCGGTATCCATAGGTACAACAATACGAATCACCTTTCGTTCCGCTTGAATGCGTTCAACAATAGCTTTGAGCTGTGCAGAATCAAGAACGGCTTTTGGATCTTCAATAAAAATAGTTTGCAAACTTTCATTTATCTGCGCGCCGCCAAGTTTTAATCCAGCTAGTGGTGACAACAGTGGCCTTGCTGCATTATCAGGTGTTTCCGCAACTAATTGTTCAAACACTGGCGCTGGCTTTGGATCTCCAAATAGCTCTACTTTAGCGTCCTTCGCTTTAGGAGTAGCCATTTCTTTTTCAAATAATGCTTTCAGATCAATTCCCGCATCTCTGGCTAATTGCATTAGCTTGGCTATATGGCTATCTGGGGTAGGAACAAAAGTAGCAATCTTCAGTTCACCTGAAATACTTGATTCTAAGACTTGTACTAATGGCGGTAAATTTTCGAACCGCGCAGATTTCTGCGTATTAGGATCTATACCACTTGCCCGTAAAGCAGCATCAAGGATTTTTAAGATCCTGTCTGCGAACTTTTTTGTGTCAATCTCGCCTGCCTTGCCAGCTTTTCCTTTTTTGCTTATTTCAGGAGGCACTTGGATTACTATAACATCCGGGCTTTTCCCCAAGGCTTGGCGCACAGCATCTGCGCTAATCGGCCTATCTTGTCTATCGCGCAGGGTTGTCATGCTAAAGTCAAACCATGGATTTTGAGCATTAACCTCAAATGTTTCAAGACCTGCCAAAGTTTGTATTAAATCACTCCAGAGATGGCTAATAACCGAACTAGTCAAAAGTCGCGTCTTTCCCATTGCGATAGCATCAACCTTAGTGCCTCGGTTGTATAAAATAGATCGAGCAATGAGTCGCGCTTCTTCATTATGCGATCGGTTAAATTCATTAGCAGCTCCCAAAAGTATATTTAAAACAGCAGCATAGGCCAATACATGCGCTTCTTCATCATTGCGCACAATTCCTGGCTTCATAACATCTGGATGGTTTTCAGCAAGTAGCTGGACTCCGGGCAATAACTTCCCAGCTTTAAATTCAGCTAAAGCGCTGTCTGCAAGCGAAGCGTAAGTCGGCGTTAAACCAATTTTTTCAACCAGCGCATCGGTATCTCCGCCGCCAGTTGACCAGAAAGGTAACCGTGAAACAGCATCAAGCACTTCCTTACTATAAACCGTAAGTTCATCATACCGCGTGTCACCTAGCGGACCAATCACAAATGCGCTGGCAAATGGCTCATCTGTTCGACTAGCAATTGCTGCGTAATGCGCAGCGGTTTCTGGACCAATGCTGCTTAAGAGCAAATTAAATCCTTCGGGAACGCGGCCATTAGTCAACGTTACGACTTGCGCTTCGTGTACCTCACCTTGAACCACAATAGATACCATGTCTATTGGTAGCTCTACTTTTTCGCGGTATTCTGTCAATAGCTTAGCAAGTCGTTTAGCCTCATTTAAATCTCCGCTTTTTTGAAGTTCGTCTGCTGTGGCTTGACCTACAGTTGCAACTGCAAGTTGAAATAAGCCATCACTAGACATATCTACTGATTCCATTGCAAGCTGAGCAGCAACCAAAGCCAGATTAGCAAGACGGCCTCCTAAAAGGACCTTTGTCGCTCTGCCGCTTGTCAAGGCAGATTCAAATTCAGAAAGTTTTTCCGCTATTTTACCACCACCCACGACTACTAAATGCGGTTGGCTCGGAGCAAGTATCTTAGTAGCTCCTTTAATCTCACGCTCCATAAGCCTGCCAGCAACCATAGGCGTACGCACAAACCCAGTAACACTTGGACTGTCGCGATGCGACACAGAAAAACCGTCGAGCACAAACAAATCTATGTACCTTTCAAGCAAGCTTACAAAATAAGGGTTCTCTTCCAAGATTTTTCCTGTCGAAAGGTCTTTGGCTCGCACAGGTTTTAGAACAAGAATTTCTCCAGGTTTAAGAGACTGTATAGCTTGAATAGCTGTAGAACCAAATAGATCATTTACAAATTTCACAGGATGGCCTATCAATTTCTCCAACTGCGCAGCATGCTCATCAGGTATATCCATGAAATCAGGTTCTCCTGGGCGCCCTTGGTGAAAAATTACTACAACCTTGGCATTCTTTTCAACCAATTCTTTTAAAGTATCTGCTGCTGCAATCACTCGAGCATGAGGAGAGTCAGGGTTTAAAATATGTCCGCCTTGCACTTGCACATTTAAATCCGGGCGAACAAGAACAGTTTTACCAGTAACATCAACATCATCCAACGTGGCAAATTTTCTTTGTGAGACATATGCTTGTCTAAGCAATCTCTGTCTCGCAAGAACGTCTTCGTCTTTTGCTAGTGCTGCTGTTACTTTAGCGCCATTTGCAACTGCAACTTGCGTCCCTGCGCCTGCTCTATAATCAGCTTCATTGACTAGTGTAACATCATTGGTTGTAACTCTAAAAGCTGATCGCCATCCTTCACCGGTAAAAGCCAGTATTACACTGCCAGCTTCACCAGGATAGCTTTCTATGCCTGTTCCTCTTTCAGCAAGAGCCATTCCTATGGCAGCATGAAGTCTTTCCATTGTTGCCTGAAGCGTGGCTGTATCACCTGTAGAAATTCCAAGTTCTCTTTTAAGCAACGCGTTTAAAGCATCCTGGAGGCCAGTATCTGCAAACATGATACCGACTCTTAGAGTCTTAGTGAATTTATCAACTATCTTGGGTAGATTAAATTCTTTCTTTAATATCTCTTCTATTGGTTTACGCCTGCCTGATAGTAAGAAATGGTAATTTTCCTCATCCATATCAGTCTTTGAATAAGGGGATACGATTATATAGGAATAGCCTTTTTCTCTTAAAAGCTTGGTGATACCTTTAGTATGGAATCCTCCATGTACAAGTGTTGCAAGTTTTACATTGCGCTTTTCTATCTCAGATATGGCGTTTGTTACCATTGCTATATCTCTGTCTTTCACAATCTTGTAAAAGTCTTCTAATTCCTGGAGGTGGTTATCTATGAGAGCGGGGTTATAATCTATAAAGGCATTGATATTATATCTTTTAAGGGTTTTTGGTAAAAAGTCTTTAAAGAAGGCTACTTTATGGGAATCCTTATTATTAAGGTAATAGTCCAGGTCTTCATTTGAGACTTTAAGGTTAAAGAAGTTTTCAAGAAAGCTTATATTGTGGTCAAGTTTTATAAGAGTTTTCTGTTCATCATTTTTAGAGAGGGCTTCTTTTATTGTGAAGTTTAAATCTTCGAGTTCTGTGAATAGCTTGGTGGAATCAAGAGAGTTTACTTTAGTGAGATAGTCTACGAAATTATTTAATTCTGGGTATTTAGCAGAAAAATCTTCTTTCAGGTGTTTATTGGCCAGGTCTTTTAAATAGCTATAGAATGAGAATGGGGATATTTTCTGGTCTTTATACAGGTTCGCTCTTGCCATAAGGCTGTCTAAATCATTATTCAGGGATTTAATCTGAAGGCTGGACTGTAGATTCAATAGTAAATTCTGGGATTGGTTCATTATCTTAAGCTGGTCTATGGTCTTTTCTTTTTCCATGGTTTCGGTCAGTAAAGAGATATTTTTATAGTTAGCCATGGAGATATTCGACTTTTTGGTAAAGTTAGTCAGATACTGGATATACTTGGCTGTATCTAGTTTCTGGGAGCTGAATTCAGCTTCTTTTTGGTCTAAATCCAACAAGTCTTTTGAGTATACCTTAGGCTTAAGCTCAACTATGGCTTTTTTAGTTTGCGAGATAAAGACTTGAGAAGATGGGCTAAATTTCATTATCTTATTAAAGCCGATTATGTTCTTAAAATAGATATCCCTGGTCTCTATGCCCCACATTGGTAAATCCGGGTATTTTGTAATAGACAGATATTCTTCTCCTGTAAGCTCTCCTGAATTAATAAAAATTCTAGCAACTCTTTCCCTTATGCCATAATCAGGAAAACTTGAAACCGGACTAGTATCTATCTTCCCATCAGCTCCTTCTGAACAAACAAGTCCCATATTATAATCTTTTAAGAGAAGCTCTAAGATTTTGGCTAAATTAAGTTCAGCTTCTGGGTTTGTATGCAGGTCTTGGATGCCAACTATCAAAGGAGTTGTTTCTTCTGTACTAGCTACTGCGCCTTGGTAAACCTCTACAACCCTTCCTAATTCCTGCGGTATGTGTATCTGCGATATGTCGCTTAAATTAGATTGTAGGATTTTTTTGGATGCCTTTTCCTGAGATTCCAATTGCTTGGCATCTTCGCCCTTCAGGACAGACTGCTTCTTTTGGAGAGTATCCTGGGACTGGTTGCTGATTTTATCGTAATCGACTTTTTTGTTCTTGAAGAGAGATTTGGAACTTGGGGAAGCATAGCTTATATTAATACTAGAGAAGAAAAAGGTGGTAATAATTAAAACAGAGATAAACTTACGCAGGTGTTTGGAAAACATCAATTCCTCCCATTGTTTTTATGATTAACTATATTTAAAATACTTTATAAAACTATATAAAGTATACCATGTAACCATTTTCTTGTCAAGTATTTCTTAAGGGATTGCTGAAAAAGTAGATTTTTAGGGAGTTGATATCGTCGGATTCACGTAGATTTTTTCTATTCTCTATTCTTTACTTTTTAAATTCCCTCAATTCTTGATTTAATAATTATTTTCATCCGAATCCCGTACCACATAGAGCGTATTCAGGCACTGGAAGCAATAGTTTCATCATTCTTTTTATATTTAATACCATAAACGTCATAAATACCTGTATGGCTACGCGGCTCTTCCGCCTGTAACGGGCTTTGTGTAGATTATGCCATTTCTTGGCCTCGCCGAATTTACCTTCTATCATCTTTCGTCTTAAAAGAGCTTCCTTCCTGTCTGGTATATTATCTAACAGCATAAGCTTATAATCATTGCTTACGAAGACTCTGATCCTGTCATTGTTTGGTTTTGGGCAGCCGTTTATCTGTGGACAGCCCCTGCAGGATTTTGTGGAAAAAATGAAAAGATTCCCATTCTCCTGGCTGGTCTTGGATATGGGAGAGTGTCCTTCCGGGCACATAAGAGTGTCTTTATCTTCGTCATAAACAAAATTCTCGATATGCACTCTCTTTTTGCGTGTTCTGGTGCGGCTTGGTATGAAGGCGCGCATCTTTCGTTTATGCATATCGAGCCTGTTCTCATATGAGTCATATAAGCTGTCGGCTGTTACCGCCTTATGGGTTATATCCTTAGACTCATCATCGTCTAATATCGCTTTAACCTCATCGTTATTGCCTTCGTTTCTGTTACCTGATATGGTTCTGGCGGAGGTAACGATGCCGGAATCCGCGTCAAGCGCTATGTGGCCTTTATAGCCGCAGAAGGGTTTATCTATTGATTTATGACCGAAGCCGGCGTCAGAGTCCACAAAGCTTACAAGCTGATCCTTGGGCCCGCCGGGCTTCGTATCTTTAGGCGCTATTATCCCTTCCAGAAGCTCTATATCCTCGCCTATCTCTTCAGTGAATTTTCCTTTGAGCTCATCTACGAATGACCTTGTTAACGCTATCTCTTCTTCCAATGTCTCTTTGGTGGGCTTATAGGCGAGATTCTTTTCATTAAAATATTTTTCCTTCACGGAAGGAGAAAGTCTTTTCTCGATTCTTTTTATGATCCTTCTTCTTCCGTGGCGTAAGAGATTTACGGTACTAGGTATTGCTATATCGGCTATTATGTGCGTGGCGTCGAGTATTTTGAGAGTGTCTTTTATAAGGCCTTTCTCTTTGGCCTTAGCAACGACATCATCGAATAACCTTTTAAAGCGCTCTTCTCCGAGCCGTTTACGGAACACCACAAGGGTAGTGTCATCAGGGGTGTCCTCGGATATACCAAGTCCCGCGAAGTAACGGAATAAGACATTAGTCTTAACCTGCTCCACAACGTCATAATCGCTTAGGTTATAGAAGAATTCCAGGAATAGCATCTTGAATAATACCTGTGGGGGGAAGCTGGGACGGCCCATCACATCTGAATATAAATCCTTAGCCGCTTCGTCGACGAATGAGAAGTCCAGAGATTCTTTTATATCCAAGAGGATGTGTTTATTCGGCAATAACCTTTCGTATACGTAACTGTCGAAGAAGTCTTTCTGTCCAGATTCTTTCTTTAGCATATTTTGTCCTCCCTTTAAGAACAAGTATACCTTAAAAAGAGGGCAAAAGCAATGGATTTTACCGTCGGAGAACGGAATTTTTTCCGACGGGGAATCAATATCAGGAATCAAGGGACTTTTTCAGCAATCCCTTGAATTTGATATGGCATTATATCAGGAAGATATCCTTCAGCAAATCTTCTTAAAATCTTCTCAGCCGCATGGTTTCTATCATCATCTATTATTGAAAATCTATCAGAGGTTAGTCTTCCTATAATATACTTAAAGCGATCTTGACTAGACTTTTGCTCATTAAACTGAGAAGGCGGCCTAAGAGCATATCCCGCATCTAATGCTGCAAACACTGCTATTAGTATGAGTATTAATACTATTTTCATCTTTTTATGCATTTTTTTATGTCTCTACCTTGATTAAAAACCAATCAGGCCTTTTGATGTGGCTATAAATCTCAAAAGGCCTGGCCTTATACTTTTAAATTATACACCTTGCGCTATTGCTCCAGCTACTGATTTATATTTCTCAATTGTGGCTGGTGTCCCTAATTTAAAGCCTCCGAAATTACCTGATGATCCTTCTACTGCGAAAAGCTCTATTAAATTAAGCCTGCCTTGTTCGTCTACTTTTAAATCTGCAAGCGTCTTTATATAAACTCTATCCTGATAACCTTTATACTCTTTTACTGAAGCATATTCACCTTCATCCATGGCTATTATTACCACTACATTGTCTAAAGGCAATGCCCGACCCATTTTTCAAATTCTGCTGGTTTGCTTATAACAGTTTCTGCCTGAACAGCTATGATCTGATCCATGTCTTTGGCTTCCTGCCTTTTAGGTGATTCTGCTTGTGTAGAAACTTTCAAATAACGCTCTACATCTTTGAAAAACAACTCTACATCCTTCTCTGCTTCCTTAGTTGTAGAATCAAAAGTAATAAGCGCTACTTTACGGCCTTTATTTACTATAGAATTAACCGTGCCTAATGTCTGAGCTTTTATTAAATTATCATCGTAAGTAAGCGCTGCTGGCTGTTCTACTTTAAGCGGCATAAAATATGTTGAAAACCACATATCTTTTCCATCTTCTATGTTTTGCTGATAAGAATGGTTTTTATCAGGGCCCTCTCCAAGCTTGGATGGCATTCTAAGGCCATCCGTAAATATATTTTTCCTAACCGCCTGTAAAATAGTCCTCAATTCTTGTGTCATTCTGCCATAACTTGTAAGTTCTTTTGCCTCAAAACCAGGTCTTGATCTTAATATATTTATAATCGCTGCATACACGCAAGGCGCATTATCCATTGTGGAGCCAAGTTTTTCCACCCCAGCCTTCAGATCTTCTTCGGTAAAAGCGCCTGCTGCTATTAGGCGATCATAATATAATTTTATACTATTAAACGAAACGCTCTTCCAGTCTTTCGGAACCTCTACGCTATCCCCCTCTTTTAGACCCGCCATAACCTTTCTTGTTTCTGACTTATATCCTTCTACCGCTGGCTGATCCACAAAGCATATATCCCATAAATATCCTACAGTAGCTACAGCTCTCTGGAGGCCAAGCATTACGCCTCCTATGGAATTTATATCCTCTATATTTATTTCAAATACAGGGTATCCATTTTCTTTAAGATGCCTCCATAATTCATCGTTGGTCTTTCTATTGCCAACATTAATTCTTAAAAACACCCTGTCATTTTCCTTAGCATCCTTAAGAGCTGTTG
>MNVP01000055.1:0-423 GCA_001871815.1 Candidatus Omnitrophica bacterium CG1_02_40_15 | reverse complement strand
GCCTTTGCCGAGAGATTCCTCGAAAAGCTGTTCTGACCACATAGGCAAATCTCTAAGCCCATCTGGAACCATGAAAGTTACTTTATCCTTACCTAAATTAGCAGCCATATGATAAAGATAAGCGCCTAATTTTACAAAAGTGTCCTTATTAATATCTCCTATTTCATTCATAGTTCTTGTAGTGTTAAGAATTGCTTCAACTCTTTCCGGAGCTACAAGAGCTAACGGAAGAAGGAAAATATTAGTTGTAGGAGAGGCAAATCTGCCACCTACATCATCGCTTCCGTTAAGCTGAATTTCTCTCTGGGTATACTGACCAGCATCCATCGGAGATCCCTTATCAGTTATAACCCACATATGATCTTTAATATCAATCTTAAAACCATCAAAGAGCTTTTCGAAATATTCTTTATGAGAAACTGT
>MNVP01000020.1 GCA_001871815.1 Candidatus Omnitrophica bacterium CG1_02_40_15 | reverse complement strand
TTGGTTCAAAAATAAAACAGGCTTTGATTTCGAGGACACTTTGGAAAAAGGCATTCTTGATGAGCTTTCGAAAGATGCCCTTCTGGAGTATAAAATAGATGAGCTGACCCGGGAGAAAAGAGGTATAATGCTTACTGAAAAAGGATTTTTGTTTTCAGACACTGTTTCCTCTGCATTTCTATAAACGTAACCGCCTCCGTTCTCCGAACGGGGGTAACTACCCCGTTCGGAGAACGGAGATGAGGTGAATTGTGAAATCATACACAGATTACATCTGGATGAATACCAAAAATAGATATGAAATAGTGAATGTTACTTCAGAGGTAGAAAATGCCCTCGCCAAAAGCGGGATAAAAGAAGGCATTTGCCTTGTAAATGCCATGCATATCACAGCCAGCGTATTTATAAATGATAATGAATCAGGCCTCCACGAAGATTTCCTGAAATGGGTGGAAAAGCTTGCGCCGTACGGAGTTGATAAGTATAAACATAATCTGACAGGAGAGGATAACGGCGACGCGCACCTTAAAAGGACTATTATGGGCAGAGAAGTTGTGGTAGCGGTAACAAAGGGCGAGCTTGATTTTGGGCCGTGGGAACAGATTTTCTACGGCGAATTCGACGGCCAGAGAAAAAAGAGAATATTAGTAAAGATAATAGGCGAATAATTCTTGACATCGTAAACTAAAGATAGTAATATATTTTCAAAATAATCAAGGAGGTGGGATGATGAGGAAAATATTATTTTTGGCGTTATTACTTATGTCAGTATTCGGAACCGCATATCTGGCCTTAGCAGAAGACAAAGAAATTCCTGAATGGCTGAAGAGGACTGATTTTGGCTTATCTGTTGAAACAGACCAGAAGCCGCGTGTTTACTTGGAAACTGTCCAGCCTATCTACCAATCAGAAGACAAGGTGGATACATTTTTTACGCACGATAGGATTACAATGCTTGACGAGAGAAACACATATTCTACCGGTTTAGGATATAGAAAACTTATGAATGACGGAGAATTGTTAGGCGGCATTAACACATTTTTTGATTATCAGGCGCTTCATAAACACTATAGAACAGGCGTAGGCCTTGAGGCGATTGCCAAAAAGTGGGAATTCAGGACAAATTCCTATATCGGCGCCTCTCCCAAGAGGACTGTTGAAGAGACATCCAGCTATACTACCTATGAAAAGGTAGTAGATGGTTTTGACGCAGAACTTGGCGCGCCGGTGCCGCATCTTCCATGGCTGAAATTATTCGCGCAGTATTATTATTATGACTATAAAAAATTCAAGAATATAGCAGGCAATAAATTAAGAGCCGAAGCAAAGCCTTTTAAATTTTTAGTGTTCAATCTGGAAACTTATGATGACAATAAGGGCGATCGTGAATATGTGTTGGACGGCCGTTTCAGCCTGGCATTTGATAACTTCACTTTGAAAAGCCTGAAAGAAGCGCTTAAGCCGGATCAGGAGGCGTATCCTGATGTAGATTTGAAGGAAAGGACTCTGGACAGGGTGGAGAGAAATTTCAACATACAGGTTGAAAAATGGAAAGACGTGGGAGGTATGACAATAGAAGTAGGTAGAAAATAAAGGAGAGTATGTCATGAAAATTATATTGAAAAGTTCGATTTTACTATTATTATTTGTGTTTCTTATGTCTGAAATAGCGCTTGCTGTGACAGCTACTGTGAATCCTGATCCGTATACGATCATAATGAAAAAAGCCAGGCTGCGTAATTCAGTTACCCTTGAATGGGTGACTGTGGGAGAAGCAGATCTTTCTGTAAATATCGCTTCTGTTAATGCCGGAGAACTTGCAGCAGGCTATGTATCAGGGTCAGCGATACCGGAAGGCACATACGATCAAATAGAAGTTACATTAGACCGAGATATGACTGTAAAGGCATCTTATACGGATAGTGGCAATATTTTTGCAGGAGGCGCCGGAACGATTTACTACACTACTTCAACTGCTGGAGTAGGAGGAAGTATTCAAGCGTCTAACAGCGCTGCCAGTTATACTGAAGGTACGTGCAAAGTTCCTTCTACTGTATCAGGGGTGGATACAACAGCAGATACCTATACTAAGACATACAATCTTCCCTCTACTATTACAGCGGCGAAAGGGTCCACTCAAAAGGTGAGAGTGAAATTTGATGTCACAGGAGCTACTACCTTTGAGCAGACAGGCGCAGGCACCGCTGTAGCCTATCCTACTGAACCAAGCGTAGAAATGCAGATAATAAATTAAAAACAGATTGACTATAACAGAATATAACATAATGATCCCCGGCAGATATTTTACCGGGGATTTATTTTTAACAACTTTACAAACTGACATTGTCAGTTTGTAAAGTTGTTTGCAAGATTTCATGATGAATACAAGATTTTTACCTATATGCAAACAGGATATGAAGGAAAAAGGATGGGATGAACTGGATATTATACTTATTACAGGTGATGCGTATGTGGATCACCCGTCTTTTGGCGCAGCTGTTATTGCCAGGGTTCTTGAAAGCGCTGGGTTCAAAGTCGGCATTATAGCTCAACCTGACTGGAAAACCTCGGATGACTTTTTGAAACTAGGAAAGCCAAGGTTATTTTTCGGGATAACAGCAGGCAATATGGATTCAATCCTTTCCAATTACACCATTAACCGCTCCAAGAGAAAACAAGATGATTATTCGCCCGGCGGAAAGATAGGGCTAAGGCCTAACAGGGCTACTATTGTTTACGCGAATAAGGTAAGAGAGCTTTTTCCTGATACGCCTATTGTATTGGGCGGCATAGAAGCGAGCTTGAGGAGGCTGGCCCATTATGATTTCTGGTCAGATGCAGTGCGCCGCTCAATCCTTCTGGATGCAAAAGCAGATTTATTGGTCTATGGAATGGGGGAAAAACAGATTGTAGAAGTAGCCAATAGGCTCCAAAAAGGCGAAGACATAAAAAGCTTGGATAATATACGCGGCACAGTAATTATAAAAAAAGACATAAGCGGTTTAAAAAATTATCTGGAGATACCTTTTTTTGAAGAGATTGAAAAAGATAAAGATAAATTCAACGAGGCGTTCAGATTGTTTTATTTGGAGTCTGATCCTGTGAGAGGCAAAACTATTGCCCAGAAGCACGGCGATAGATTTGTTATCCAACTCCCTCCGGAAAAACCTTTGACCTATAAAGAGCTGGACGATATATATCTGTTTGATTACGCGAGGCTGCCTCATCCTAGCTATGACAAAGAAGGCGGCGTGCCGGGTTTTGAGACAGTCAAAAATTCAATAATCTCTCACAGGGGCTGCAGCGGGGAATGCAGTTTTTGTTCCCTGGGGATTCATCAGGGCCGCATAATACAATCAAGGAGCAGGGAATCTATAGTTAAAGAAATAGAAATCCTGACGCAGCAAAAATATTTCAAAGGCACAATAACTGATATAGGAGGCCCTACCGCGAATCTATACGCCGCAGATTGCAAATCATGGGAAAGGCGCGGGGCTTGTAAAGATAAAAAATGCCTTATGCCTTCGAAATGCCAAAATCTTAAGCTTGGATACGACGAAACCCTGAGCCTCTGGGACAGGATCAAAAAGATTAAAGGCGTGAAACATATATTTATAGGCAGCGGTTTGCGGTACGACCTCCTGACAGATAAACAGTCCGACAGGTACCTGAAGGCTTTATGCAGAGAGCATGTGAGCGGTTATTTAAAAGTAGCTCCGGAACATACTGTTGATAAAGTCCTGGAGCTTATGAATAAGCCTGGCATCAGGGTGTATGAGAGGTTTGTAAAAAGATTTCAGAATGCAAATAGAGAACTTGGCAAAAAACAGTTCATTGTAAATTATTTTATAACATCTCATCCTGGCGCAGATAAAAACGCAAGCTTAGAAATGGCGCGCTATCTTTCAGAAAGAAAAATCAGGCCTGAGCAGATTCAGGATTTTATACCTCTCCCAATGACTGTATCAGCTGCTATGTATTGGACAGGCAAAAATCCAATGACAGGGGAGAATGTTTACGTGCCAAAAGATATCAAAGAAAGAAAATGGCAAAGGGCTTTAATTCAGCCAACAAACAACTTTACAAATCAACATTGTTGATTTGTAAAGTTGTTTTGATTAAAACATATGAATACAAAGAAGCTTTTTATATTTGATCTGGATGGGACTATAGCAGATGCCTATACAGCTATTTGGAAAAGCCTGAATTTTACGCGCAAGAGATTCGGGCTTGAGCCTGTGTCGTATAATGAGTCAAAGCGCAAGGTAGGCAGGGGAGACAGGCTTTTCATGGAGATGTTCTTCCCGAATGACAGGATGGATGAGGCGCTCGATATTTATAGGAAACATCATAAAAAAGCGCTGGTTATATATTCGAAACAAAAGAAAAACGCTAAAAAGGTTTTAAACAGGCTGCATAAAAAATCATGTCTCCTGGCCATAGCTTCGAACAGGCCGTATTATTTTACGAAAGTCATACTTAAAGCCCTTGATATGAAAAAATATTTCAATATAATGGCGTGCGCTGACAAAATAGGAAGCGTTAAACCTGATCCCGGAATGCTTTATTATATACTCCGCAAACTTCATGTTAAGATTCAGGATGCGGTGTTTATAGGCGATATGGATATTGATATGGAAACAGCAAAAAGGGCAAAGATGGACGCGGTATTTATAACAGGCGGGTCAAGCTCGCTTAATTCAGTAAAAAAATATAAGAATAAAAAGGTAATAAGATCTTTGGAAGAGGTTCTTAAATTAGCCTCTTAATTGTTTTTCCGCGTCTATTATATCTCGGTTAATAATGCGAATTAATTTTAGGGCTTTTTCTTTGAATTCCGGAGAGCATGGAGTGTCCATTAGTTCCCTGAGTATCTGAACACCCATTCTGAAATAGCGTATTATTTCCCCTTCGTCAGAATCCGTAAGCCTCAGTATATTATCAAAATTTTCTCCTCTTACCCATGCCTCCAGGCAAGGCGAAAGATGATAATAATATCTTTTGCTGAAAGGCCTTATCTTTAGTTTTCTTTCAGATCTTTCTATATTATCCAGGACTGTTTCAGTGATATTTTTAATAGATTTTGCTGTTTTAGAGAGTTTAGGGAGGATGCTGATTTTTCTAGGCTCAAATACAAGTCCGAGGCACAGTATCCCGAGTTCTGTTTCTGACAGATTTTCCAGGATCCCTCTTTCATAAAGCTCTGCGAGGGAGAGCTCATATCCGTAGATCTTACTGGCGAATTCGCCTTTTTTCATAAGAGAATTATTTTTTATATATCCCAGATCTTTCAAAAGCCTGACTTTATTATACATTAGGTCCAGGGCTTTTTGCCTTGAGTGTTTATTTGCCTGGAAATAATGAAACGAGAGAGGGTATATCTCGTATAGTTTTTCTTTGTATTTACTGTAAAGGTTCAATATAGTGGCGTAAGAGGCGTTGAATTTACTTTCCACCTTTTCCGGGGTGCCGTAAATCACTTTATTTAATTCCTGGCCGGAAGTATGGTGCAGGTTTACCCTGGAGTAGACAAAGCCTTCTTCGTCTATGCCGCGCCTTCCGGCTCTGCCTGCCATCTGATAAAAATCCCGGGTCTTTAAAGTGCCGTAAAAATTTCCGTAGAATTTCCTGAGCTCGTTAAACACGACTGTCCGCGCGGGCATGTTTATGCCCAGCGCGAACGTCTCTGTTGTAAATATCACTTTTATTAGTCTCGAGGTAAAAAGCCTTTCGACTACTTCCTTCAGCGTGGGCATCATCCCTGCGTGATGAAACGCGATGCCTCTTTCTACAAAAGGAAGCATGGCCTCAGCGCTTTTTTCGTTCAGGAGGTCGAATCTCTGACGCAACTCGCGGTAAAGAGTTTTTATGGTCTGTTTTTCATCGTAATTTAAAAAATCAAAACACATGATTTCCTCTGCGAGCCTTTCACAGTGCCTTCTTGAGAAACAGAAATAAATGCATGGCAGTTTATTATTTTCAAAAAGGTATTTTACGAGGCCCACGGGCTTATTCGGCTTAAACTGTTCGTGCCGTCCTACATTTAGCATGCTTCTGGTATTATCCAGGATTTTATTATGGCACTGGAAAAAGAAATGCAGCGGCACGGGCCTTTTGTCCTCTTTGACCACTTTAAGGGGTTTTTTGTGTATCGACTCGATCCATTTGGCAAATTCGTCTATATTGGGTATGGTCGCTGAGAGCGCTAGCATTTTCATCTTGGGCGGCAGGAATATGAGGGATTCTTCCCACACAGTGCCGCGCTCGTAATCGTCCAGATAGTGTATTTCGTCGAAGATTATCCAGGAATATTCGTTCAGGTTGGTTTCTTCTTCCAGCACTTTGTTCCTGAATATTTCAGTCGTCATGATGAGTATTGATGCTGACGGGTTTATTGTAACGTCTCCTGTAAGTATGCCTATGTGGTTCCTGAAATTCTCCTGGAAATCCCTGAATTTCTGATTGGAAAGCGCTTTTATAGGGGCTGTGTATATGGCCTTCGCGCCTTTAGCCAGGCAGTCATTTATTACATATTCAGCTATAACAGTTTTACCAGCGCCTGTAGGAGCAGATACTATTACCGAATACCCTTCTTTAATATAATTGATGGCCTTTTCCTGAAATGGATCATAAATCATGCCTAGTATTATACCCTTTTTTTCTAAAAATAAAAATAAAAAAAGTGCTTGCAAACAATATTTATATATGATATAAAAATACCTATTATACATAGGGGAGCAAAGTGCAACAAGGATATACCACGCCTCTTTACACCATAGGCATCACTGCAGATCTTATCAAGGTTTGTACAGCTACGCTGCGTATCTGGGAGAAAAAAGGCTTAATCAAACCTGCCCGCCTGGGAAAAAATAGATTTTATTCAAGATGCGACATTGAGCGCCTGAAAGAAATAAAGGATATGCTCCAAAAAAATAGGATAAATATCCAGGGCGTTAAAAAGATATTGAGCACAACCAATTGCTGGGAAATAAAATACTGTGAAGAAGAAGAAAAGAAGATTTGCCCTGTATATATAAGGCATAGGCGGCCATAACATGTTGAAACCTGCGAGGACATTTAGAGGCGGATATAGATTCAAAAATTTTAACGGCCAGGCCAGGCCTGTGATTGTAGAAAATCAGATACCAGCCCTGGTAACTATACCGCTTAAACAGGGTTTTGGCGCAGAATTGAAGAGCCTGGTTAAAAAAGGAGATGCAGTATTTGCCGGCCAGACTATTGCAAGGGATGACAGCGTTGTTTCATCTCCGATACATTCTTCAGTGAACGGGGTCGTAGAAGATGTCAAACGGATGAATTATTTTAAACGCCAGACCGCCATGGTTATCATCCGGACAACCAATGCCTCTAAAGAGATTCCCAGATTAGAAAGATGCTCTCTAGAGTGGGCAAGATTGAGCAATGAAAAGATAGAAGAATTGGTTTACCTGTCAGGTGTAAGCTCGCTGGACAGAGAAGGGATACCTACCCGTTTCAAAAGTTCGATCATTCCGCCGGAAGAAGTAAAACACCTTATTGTGCATGGCATAGGCTCAGAGCCTTATAATATCTCTCTGGATTTATTGCTGAAAGAAAAGAATCTTTTAAATTTTTTAGAAGGCGTAAAGATCCTGAAAAGGATTATGCCGAATTCTAAGGTACATCTAAGCCTGAATTCGAAAAAGAGAAATATAATAGAACAGGTAACGAAGCTAACGTCCCAGTTAGAATGGCTCGATACATATCCGTTGGAGCCAAAATATCCTCAAGGTTACGATGAAATACTCGTTCCAACCATACTCAACCAGAATTTTCCATACGGCTATTCAGCCGCAAATATCGGCGTGGTGATCTTGAATATTCAGGCTGTCTTAGGTGTCTATGAAGCAGTTTGCGAGGGCAAGCCGTTCATCGAAAGGATTATTGCTATCTGCGGCCCTTCAATAAAAGATAATATTCACATAAAGGTGCGAGTAGGAACATCTTTAAAGGATATCCTTGCAGAAAGGGTTAAAACTGAAAGCCCTATCCGGGTGGCCTTAAACAGCCTTTTGACAGGATTTCAATTAAACGATATCAGCCTGCCTGTAGACAGGACGTTTTCTCATATAATAGCTATACCGGAAAAAAGGGAAAGGGAATTTCTATCATTCATGAGGCTGGGTAAAACCAGGGACTCTTACACAAGGGCTTTTCTGGCAGAAATGCTGCCCTGGGTAAAGAGGGCGCCTGATACCAATAAACATGGAGAAGAAAGGCCTTGTATCTCCTGCGGTTTCTGCGAAAGGGCTTGCCCTGTTAAAATAATACCCCATCTCTTAGCCAAGTATGTCCAGCGAAATTTGATAGACGAAACCATCATGAACTATGGCATATTTAATTGTATTGAGTGCGGGCTATGCAGTTATGTGTGCCCTTCAAAAATTTCACTCATGAAGATTATAAAGGAAGGCCAGGATAAACTTATCATGCAGGGATGCGACAGCACCCAGTGCATACTGCCTTATTTTAACCTTAAGGGCATAAAAGAATATAGAGGTGTGACAAAACTGTAGGGACAGGACAGTGTCCTGTCCCTACGCCATGTATGATGGGTAGAGAGATTTAGATGAAAATAATAAAAGTCATTCTTGAGAACATGAATAAGGCCAGTCAAAAAAATAAAGCGCTTATGATATTCAAGCCAGTGTTGAATGCCATGGATGAATTCTTTTTTGGCACCGATAAAGTTACCAGCCTTCCTCATATTGTGGATAATATGGATATAAAGCGCCTGATGTCGCTTGTTATTATAGCGCTAATGCCAGTTACAATAGCCTCAGTATATTTCTGGGGCCTGAGAGTCTTTCTCGTGATTATGGTGTCTTACGCCTTTGGAGGGCTTATAGAGGTATGTTTTGCCGTATTCAGGAAAAAAGAGATACACGAAGGATTTTTGGTCACAGGTTTGATATTCCCGCTTATCCTTCCTCCGGGAGTGCCTTTATGGGTAGTAGCTATCGGAGTTATGTTTGGCGTCATATTCGGTAAAGAGGCCTTTGGCGGCACAGGCAGAAATATCTTTAACCCGGCTATAGTGGGAAGGGTGTTCCTGACAATAGCTTTTCCGAATATCATGACAATGAACTGGCAGATGCCTTTTAATAAAGGCCTTGGAGGCTTTATCCACTTTCAAAATAGCGTGGATGCCATAACAACTGCTACACCGCTGGCACTTTTCAAAAACCAGGGCATAATTACTTCTTATTCAAACCTTATGCTTGGCCAGTCTGCTGGCTGTATAGGCGAGACATTCCGAGTAGGTATCATCGCCGGCGGGTTATTTTTGATAGCTATGCGCATAGTTGACTGGCGCCTGCCATTGGCTTATCTTGCCACAGTAGTTATTTTTCCTTATTTGGGTAACCACTTGATTCATACGCAATTTGCATTGGGTGGGTTCCAGCTTCTTTCAGGAGGATTGCTTTTAGGCGCTTTCTTTATGGCCACTGATCCAGTAACAAGCCCCTTTACTAAACCAGGCAGGTGGATAGCAGGTTTTCTGCTTGGTTTTTTGACGGTATTAATCAGAGGGCTTTCAGGATATATGGAAGGCGTTATGTTCAGTATACTTTTGGTAAATGCATTTACCCCTCTTATTGATACAATGGTGCTGAAAGCAAGGTATAAGAAAAAATGAGTTGTGATAAGAATATATAATACTGTTCGAGCGGACGATGCAGCTATGTATGTAAACCCAGTCGAGAACCATTGGGCTTCTCGACTTAGCTTGCGTAATAAGTTTAGATGGCCGCTCGAAGAATACCATAGTTTCCTATAGAAACTAAACTATTATAAAAATGAAAGCATTGAAGATAATTTTATTTGTTCTGGTGATGGGCACTGTATCAAGCGTATTGCTTGTAGGTGTGAACTCTTTTACCATGCCTTTAATCTCTATAAACGAAGAGCTGAAATTGAAATCCGCTGTGCTTGATGCTCTGGAACTCTCCTATGGGAAAGGCGATGCGCTCGTTGTTTTTAAAGACAAGATCAGGGTATTGGACGTTGACAAAGCTAAATTTTTTATTTCGAGCGATAACACTATTGCTTTTGAATTTTACGGGCCAGGGCTCTGG
>MNVP01000060.1 GCA_001871815.1 Candidatus Omnitrophica bacterium CG1_02_40_15 | reverse complement strand
ATCTTTTGATTTTTTATTGTCTATTATCTCCAGGCCTTTTAAATCTATCCCTTGTTTTTTTGCCGCTCCATTTGCCTCTTTAGGATCGCCTATTAAAACAGGCATACAAATCCCGGATTTTAAAATACTCTCTATGGCCCTAAGGACTCTTTCATCATGCGGTTCTGATAGTAGAATCTTTTTCTTCGTCTTCCTGCCGCGTTCATATATCTTTTCTAGAAAGTTCATAATTTCGCCTTGATTGCTTTTTCAACAAAACTAGGCACAAAACCTTTTAAATTTGCTCCAAGGCTGGCAGCTTCCTTTATTAATTTTGAAGATAGGTAAGAATATGCCTCGGATGGCATCATGAATATTGTCTCAACATCCTTAGACAGCTTCCTGTTTGTAAGCGCCATCTGGAACTCAAATTCAAAATCTGAAATCATCCTGAGCCCTCTTATGACAACCTTGGATTTTTTGGTTTTCACATAATCCACCACTAGGCCATGGAAATCATCTATCTCGACGCCTTTAATGCTTCTAGTTGCCTTTTTTAAAAGCTCAACCCTTTCAGAAACACTAAAAAGAGGGTCTTTTTCGTTATTATGCGCAACTGCTACAATAACTTTATCAAATATCTTGATTGCCCTTTTTATGATGTCCAAATGCCCATATGTAATAGGGTCAAAAGTACCTGGATATATGGCTATATTTTTCATGATACTTCTTGCTTGCATGCTATCGCGGAACTACGCAGAACGTAACGCGGAACCACGCAGAAATTATACATAAGTTTCCGCGTTGTTCTGCGTCAGTTGCGAGCGCAACGAGCAACTGCTTCCGCGTAAGTTCCGCGGTTTTTCAAAAAACTCCAATAGCGTATCGCCGTATTTAGAAGACCTGATTTTTTTGAAAACACCTAGTTCTTCAGGAAGGCTTTCTTTTTTAAATACCTCTGTTATAACTAAAGCATTAGGCGTTAGTATATCACAATTGGATAGCTCTATCAAGGTATTTTTAGCCAAGCCCTTATAGTAAGGCGGATCAAGAAATACAATATCGTAGGGGCGGGTTTGAAATCCGCCCCTACTTAAGATATATATGCAATCTTTATTATATATATCATATAGAGGTTTCGAAATGCCTATTTTATCTAAATTTCTCTTTAAAATAGAAATACAGCCATGGTTATTATCAATAAAAACAGCTTTCTCTGCGCCACGCGACAATGCCTCTATGCCAATTGCTCCGCTTCCGCAATAAAGATCTAAAAAACTTGTTCCTACAATCTGAGTTTTGAGTATCTCAAACAAAGACTTCCTTACTTTATCAGACGTAGGCCTTATTCCAACCGGCATATCTATAATCCTGCCTTTATATTCACCTGCTATTATTTTCATATTCAACCTACACCTGTCCAACTTCGCAAGTTGCCCAATTGGGCAACTTGCGAAGTTGGACAGGTATGTTTTTATCCTACAGATGCTAAAGCCAAATCCTCTCTGCTAAATTTAGATAAAAGACTCTCTCTTATCAGCCTATTCTCAGGCGATCTTAAGAACCTATCTTTTTGAACCAACTCAAACGCTTCTTTTTTAGCAAGCTCTAACAGATCCTTGTCCTTTACTATATTGGCTATCTTTAATTCAGGAAGGCCATGCTGCCTTGTGCCGAAAAATTCGCCTGGCCCTCTGATTTCAAGATCAGCTTCCGCTATCTTAAAACCATCCTGGGTATTCAGCATAGCGCTTATTCTATGTTTTGCATCATCTGTCTTTGGTTCACTGACCAATATGCAGTAAGACAGGTGCTTACCCCTTCCAATCCTGCCTCTTAATTGATGCAGCTGGCTAAGCCCGAATCTTTCGGCATGCTCTATAATCATCACGCTGGCATTGCTGATATCCACGCCTACTTCTATAACTACGGTTGAAACCAGCATATCTATTTTACGGTCTTTAAAATCATGCATTACCGCCTCTTTTTCTTTTGATTTCATCCTTCCATGCAAAAGCCCTATTTTTAAATCAGTAAAACGCTGGCTCAGATCTTTATGCATCTTAATAGCCGCTCTCAAATCTGATTTCTCTGATTCATCTATTATAGGATAAACTATATAAACCTGCCTGCCTATTTTTATTTCCTCTTCTGCGATCTTATAAGCTCTGTCTCTATTCTTTTCTTCGAAAAAAAACGTCTTGACGCCGCCTCTACCAGGAGGCAGTTCGTCTATTGTTGACACATCCATGTCTCCATAAACAGTCAATGCCAGAGTCCTTGGTATAGGAGTCGCTGTCATAACAAGTATATCTGGATTTTGCGATTTTGATTTTAATATTGCCCTCTGCATGACTCCGAATTTGTGCTGTTCGTCTATTACTGCAAGGCCTAATTTTTTAAAATTAACTCTTTCTTGAATAAGGGCATGAGTGCCTATGATAATATCTGCCTCGCCTGCTTCTATCATCTGCCGCCTGCGCCTGCGCTCTTCTTCTTTTAAATCTCCCGATAAAAGCATTACATTTATTCCAAGAGGCTTTATCAATGCCTCTATATTTCTATAATGCTGCTCTGCGAGTATCTCTGTGGGAACCATCAAAGCGCCCTGGTATCCATTTTGAACAGTCAGGATAAGCGCATATAAAGCCACCATTGTTTTCCCGCTGCCAACATCTCCCTGCAAAAGCCTATTCATCGGCTTTTGGCTTTTCATATCCTCTTCTATTTCTCTTATCACCTTTGACTGGCTTTTTGTTAATTGAAACGGCATATCATTTTTAAATTTGCCTATCAGATCGCCTTCCAGTTTATGGCTGTAACCGCTCAAATCTATCTTGATACTGGCTCTTTTTAACGCAATGCCTGTCTCTAATATCATGAACTCGTCAAATATAATCCTTTCCCTGGCTTTTTTCAGAACCAACGCGCTCACTGGAAAATGGATATTTCTCACAGCTTCTTTAAGTATCATGAGATTGTTTCTTTTGCGCATCCCGAACGGCAATATCTCTTTAACCTCGTCCACATAATTATCCACTGTAAATTTCATAATATTCCTGAACCATCGCTGGTTCAGGCTTTCAGTAAGCGGGTATACAGGCACAATCCTCGCTATGTGCGTGAAATCTTCCTTTGTGCCTGTTAAGATTTCGTATTCAGGATTATTGATCTGTAGATAATTATATTTTTCCACTTTCCCGTATAAAATTAATTCCTGGCCTATTTTAAATTTATCTTTCATATACGGCTGATTGAACCATGTGGCGTGAACTACCCCTGTAGAATCTCCGACAGCCACCTGAAATATGCTCATGCCTTTTTTTGACATGCGGCCTCCAAAGGTAAGCGCCTTCACTTTTATTGTTTCAAAATTCCCAGGTTTTATCTCAGCTATCTTCTTGATCCTGCTCCTGTCCTCATGCCTGGCAGGAAAACAATAAAGAAGATCATGGATAGTCTCTATGCCAAGCCGGTTCAATATCCTCAGCCTCGAAGGCCCTACACCCTTAATAAATCTTGCAGAAATATTTAAATCTTTCATAATAATCTATTTTATTCAGCCCAACAACTTAACATTTCAACAATGTTGAAATGTCAAGTTGTTTTGAGGTTGTCGGTCCATTCTGGAATGCGCTTGCGTTTTATTGTGCTCATAATCTGCCTAAAACCGTTTTTTAACCCTGTTTTTTGAGCCAATTTTATCGCATCGGTATATTCTTTTGTAGTAATCCGTCTGTTTATTTCTGGAAAATTCTGCAAGGGGTCATTTTTCATTGTAGGGACAGAACATTGTTCTGTCCCTACAGAATGGCGCGGATAATATTGCGCCATTATATTAACATATGTATCTAGGGATAACTCATCAGCGATAAATTCGAATATCTTCTGGCTGCCAGCTAAATTCTCAGGCAATACAAGATGCCTTATTAAAATTCCTTTATTCGCAATGCCTCTATGCATCTTTAAATTTCCTACTTGCCTGTACATCTCTTTTATTGCAATTTTATTAATCTCAAAATAATCATGGGCATTTGAATATTTTTTAGCTGATGTATTGTTGGAATATTTCATATCTGGCATATATATATCAATTATCCCATCTAAAATATCCAGGGCTTCCATTGATTCGTATCCGCCGCAATTATAAACTAGTGGCGCCTTCAACCCTTTACCTCTTGCAATAAATACCGCTTCTAAAATCTCTGGCATATAATGAGTAGGCGTTACAAAATTTATATTGTGGCAGCCTTCGGCCTCTAACTTAAGCATCATACCAGCTAATTCTTCTATGCCTACCTCTCTTCCTTGTCCTAGCTGGCTTATGGGATAATTTTGACAGAATACGCACCTGAGACTGCAATGCGTAAAAAATATAGTGCCTGAACCGTTCTTGCCTGAAATTGGAGGCTCTTCGCCAAAATGAGCGTGGAAACTTGAAACCATCGGCAACCTCCCTGCTTTACAGAATCCCATCTGGCCTTTAAGCCTGTTTATCCCACATTTTCTAGGGCACAAACTGCACTTTTCCATTAATCTGTAGGCTTGTCTGATTTTATCTGTCATTTACCATTTTGTAGGGGACGGTCGCGACCGTCCCCTACCCATTTTAAAAACCTTGCATATTACATTATGTTATGTTATTATTTTAACCTAAATCATTGCACAAATAAAGGAGATTTATACATGTCAAAAGTTTGCGAAATATGCGGAAAAAGGCCCATGGCGGGAAGAACCATTGCGCGAAGAGGCCTGGCAAAAGCAAAAGGCGGCGTAGGATTAAAGATAACGGGAGTAAACCGAAGAAGATTTATGCCTAATCTGCAGGCTGCTAAGATTATTGTAAAAGGCACTGTAAAAACAATAAAGATATGCACATCTTGCCTTAAAGCCGGCAAGGTCCGGAAGGCTTAATATCCTCTATCTTCAGCTGAACAGTACTTGCCCCCTGCCAATTATTAAGCGAAACAGTATAAGCCATATCAAACATAATATTATTTCTCAGCGCAAGCTCTATATCGCTATCCTTAGCCATCCCAAACCCTATTGCCTCAAAATTTTTCCTGCCATCAGTAACTTGAAATTTAATATGCTCTCCTTTCAATACCCTCAACGGCTGGGTTAATCTCAGATTTCTGGAACAAAATATCGGTTCACTATTCCCTTTTCCGAAAGGTTCAAGCTTTGCTATATCCTCTGCTATTTTGTAATCGAGCATTTTTAACTCTATATCCATATCAATACAAAGCGATTGGATTAAATCTTCTGCTGTCATGGTGTTGACAGCTAATTCATTTATCAATTTTATAAATCCAGCTAGATTTTTTTCAAGTATAGTCAGGCCGCACGCATATTGGTGCCCTCCGTATTCTTTTAAGAATTCCTCGCAAGCTGTAAGCGCTTCGAATAAATGGAAATTTTCAATAGACCTCCCAGAACCTCTTCCTATACCGTCCTTAGTTGAAATAAGGATCACTGGCCTGTTAAACCTATCTAATATCCTGGAAGCAACAATACCCATTACCCCTGTGTGCCAGTTTTCATTATGAAGCACTATCACCTTATGGTCTTTAAAATTTATATCTTTTTCTATTTTGAATATTGCCTCTTTCAAAGTATCTTTTTCTATCCTTTTCCTTTCCTGATTTGCCTTATTTAATTTCTTCGCAAGCGAGCCTGCCTTTTCATCATCATCTGTTAACAAAAGCTCTACTGCTGTGTCTGCAGAGCCAAGCCTTCCAGCTGCATTTATCCTGGGGCCTAAAATAAAGCCTATTTCAAAAGCTCCAATCTTATCTTTTTTAATGCCGCTTACTTCCATAAGAGCCTTCACCCCTTTGTTAGAACCTGCGTTTTTAAATAATTTCAAACCCTCTTTAACAAGGATTCTATTCTCTCCTAATATAGGGGCCATGTCAGAAATAGTGCCAAGCGAAACAAGGTCCATGTGTTTCCAGAAATTTCTGTTATTTAGCTCAGAGCTCAATGCCTGGCATAATTTAAACGCTATGCTGACCCCTGAAAGATTTTTATCAGGATAAGCGCACCCTTTTTGATGAGGATTTATTGTCGCATGAGCATTGGGTAATATCTTAGGAGGCTCATGGTGATCTGTAATTACCACATCTATGCCGTGTTTATTTAGGCTATCTACTTCTTCATGGCTGGATATCCCACAGTCAACTGTGATAACGAGATTTGCTTTTATTCTAACAGCCTCTTCTACTCCGCTTGCGCCTAACCCATAACCTTCAGTAAGCCTGTCCGGGATAAAGTAAACAGGCTCTGCGCCGAATTCCTGCAAAGTAAAAAATAAAAGCGCTGTAGCGGTTACGCCATCCACATCATAGTCGCCATGAATAAGTATCTTTTCTTTCTTATCCAGGGCTTTTCTTATGCGAGAAACCGCCTCGGACATGCCTTTCATTAAAAACGGGTTGTAAAGTTCAGACAGGTTGCTATTCAGGAATGATTTTATCTTATCAACATCGCGCATACCCCGATTTATAAGCAACTGAGCAATTATAGGAGATATCAATAGGTTATCGCTCAAATATTTCTGGCGCGATAAGTCATGTTGTTTTATATTCCATCTTTTCATAAGCGGTGACTATACATTGGTTCTATATGCACGATTACATCCGTGATCCCGGGTATCTTCTCTTTCAGGGTATCGCTTATCCTGTGGCTAAGCTCATGCGCGGCGTCAACGTGCATGCTCGTATTAACCGTCACATGAAGATCCACATGCACATCGTCTTCTCTTCCTCTTGTCCTTATCTTGTGTATGGCCTTTACTCCGGACACATCGCTCACTACTTTGGCTATCTTTGCTTTTTCAATAGCTTCTCCATCGCACAATATATCAGAGCTTTTCTTTAATATTTCAAATCCAGCCTTAGCGATTAAAATGCCTATCGCAAACGCCACAATCGTATCAAGTATAG
The DNA here is from genome assembly GCA_001871815.1 of Candidatus Omnitrophica bacterium CG1_02_40_15. Taxonomy (GTDB): domain Bacteria; phylum Omnitrophota; class Gorgyraeia; order Gorgyraeales; family Gorgyraeaceae; genus UBA10183. The sequence continues at coordinate 3,034 of MNVP01000060.1, read as the reverse complement.
GGAAGCCTACTTTTGTCGAGATCAATGTTACAATAACTGCGCTTGAGACAAATATGTCGGTTTTTGTATGTATTGAATCGCAAACTAATATATCGCTGGATAACTCTGCCCCTTTTTTATATTCATATCTCATTACCACTACATTAATAAGAAATGTAACTACCATTAGGCCAAAACTAACCATATTTACATCAGGAACCACAGGGTGAAACAGCCTTAAAATAGAATCTTTTATAATATCGAAACTTGCTAAAAAGAGCATGACCGCAATGCCCAGCGTAGCAACAGTTTCATATTTTTTATGGCCATACGGGTGGTCTTCATCTATAGGTTTAGATGCAGCCCATATGCCTACAAGGCCTATAATATTTGAAGCGCCGTCTGCGAAAGAATGCACTCCGTCCGCTGTCATAGCAGCAGACTTCGTAATAAGTCCGTATATGAGCTTGCTAAAAGCCACAAACCAGTTGAAAAAAAGAATAACTATTAATATTCGCCTGATTTCTTTAAATTTGTCCATATATCTAGCGTAGAGCGGATAGCGTTTAGCGTATAGTTTTTCCTATCCGCTATACGCTCTACGCTATACGCTAATTTTTAGATTGCTTTGTATGCCATGATATAATCAAAGGAGATGCGATATACACTGTTGAATATACCCCTGATATCATACCTGCCAGAAGCACAAATGAAAACGGCCTTAAAACTTCTCCCCCAAAAAGGAAAATAGAAACAACCGCTAGTAATGTCATAAAACTTGTGAGCATTGTCCTGGAAAGCGTCTGATTAACGCTTATATTTACAATCTCTTTCATAGAGGCCTTGCGGTATAGTTTCAAATTTTCCCTAATTCTATCATATATTACAATAGTATCGTTTATTGAATACCCTGCTATTGTAAGAAGCGCGGCTATTATATTTAGATCCATTTCTCCGCCTGCCATGGCCAGCGCGCCCATGCCAACAGCAACGTCATGAATAAGCGCTATTACACCGGCAGAAGCATATATCATATTTTTAAATCTGATGCCTACGTAGATCAATATACCTGCAAGGCTCAACATAAGCGCGAGAAATGCGTTCTTCTTCAAATGTTTTCCAACAGAAGGCCCTACTTTTTCAACGCGCAATAACTCCGCGGGATTATTCTGAAAACTCGTTTTAAGGGTCTCACTTATCTTAGTAGTCTCGTCCGCGGCTGTCTTTATTAAAACCTGGTTTTTATTTGCGAATTGCTGTATAGTCGCGTCCTTTATGCCTATAGCGTCCATTGACTTTCTGATCTCTTCCGCGCTCACAGGGCTGGCAAAAGAATATTCCTGTATCTGGCCGCCTGTAAAATCAATGCCATACATCTTTTCCCCGCGCATTAAATATGTGCCCAGACCTGCGACTAATATAATTATTGATGCTGTATAAGCAATCCAGCGCTTGGCTATAAAATCAATATTAGTCTTTGGAAATAACTTTAGCATGCGCAGTTTTGTGAAACCCTTGTTATTTGAAAGAATCTCGAAAATTATCCGCGTCACAAATATGCCTGTGAACATGCTGGCGATCAAACCTATAGTAAGGGTAACTCCGAAACCTTTTATAGGCCCTGATCCAAACTGAAACAAAAGCGCTGCTGCGATAAGCGTTGTAATATTTGAATCAAATATAGCGCTATATGCTTTATCATATCCAAAAGATATCACACTCCTCATGTGCTTGCCTGTTGCCATTTCTTCCCGCATGCGTTCAAATATAAGGACGTTCGCGTCAACTGCCATGCCAACTGTCAGAATCATACCTGCGATGCCAGGCAATGTTAGAGTAGTATGTATCCATCCCAATGTCCCCAGGATTATTACAAAGTTTAGAAGCATTGCAAAACTTGCAATCATTCCTGCGAATAAATAATAGGCTATCATGAATATAAAAACTAAAATTAGGCCTATGAGAGAGGCTCTAATACCGCTATTTATGGAATCTCGCCCCAGCAAAGGCCCTACTGTCCTCTCTTCCTCTATGTAAATCGGAGCGGGTAAAGTGCCTGCGCGTAAAACTATAGCCAGATCGCTCGCCTCTTCCACTGTAAACCTTCCAGTGATACTTGCCCTGCCGGAAGGAATTCTTTCGTTTATTCTAGGCGCTGAATGAACCTTGCCATCCAGAACAATCGCCAGCCTCTTCCCTACATTCGCGCCTGTTATCTCAGAAAATATACTGGCGCCCTTGGCGTTAAACTCAATCGCTACATAAGACTCATTGAAACGAGACTGGTCAAACTTTACTTCTGCGTTTACAAGCGTATCGCCTGTAAGTAAAGTATTTTTATTTAATAATATCTTTTCTTTATCCACATCTTTGAGTTCATAACCATCTGGCACATCGCCTTGCAAGGCCTTGGAGTATAATTCCTGATTATCCTCAACAAGCTTAAATTCTAAAAGGGCGGTCTTACCTATAAGCTCTCTTGCCCTGTCTCTATCTGTAACCCCTGGAAGCTGGACAACTATTTCGTCAGACCCCTGCCTGTAAACAGAAAGTTCTTTTACCCCAAATTCATCTATTCTATTGCGTATAATTTCCAGAGCTTTAGTAGGCGCATCTTCCCTTGCTTCTTCAGGGAGCTTTGATGTATCTACCTTAAGCAAAAGATGCATGCCGCCCTGTAAATCCAAACCAAGGTTAATCTTTTCTTTAAGAGGCAGCATGCCCACTAACGCAAATATCAGAACGCCTAGGGCTAACGCTATCCTCCCTTGCAAATTTTTAGTCATTTGTGCCTCCACGGCTCTTTTTTACATATCCTATTGCGTTTTTATTTACCTCTATCTTCACATTATCATCTATCTTAAGAGTCAAGGTGGTATCTTTTACATTTAATATAGTGCCGTGGATGCCTCCTGTGGTAACAACCTCATCATTCTTATTGAGCCATGAAAGAATCTTTTCATAATCCTTTTGTTTTTTCTGCTGCGGACGTATCAGCATAAAATAAAATATTACAAATATTAATATTATTGGTAAAAAATTCGCTATCATTGAT
>MNVP01000043.1:4600-10256 GCA_001871815.1 Candidatus Omnitrophica bacterium CG1_02_40_15 | reverse complement strand
CCAAAAGTGGCAATCCGAAGGGTGGGCAGGCCTTAATAATGACGAACGCATTATGATGGAGTGCCGCTCTAATTGCCGCGCTACAGTGATTGAGATACAAAAGATATTAGATCATCAGAGGATGGAGTGTATTGATTTATTGGAGCCAGAGAAAGGGAGTTTTATTTTAATTGACCGCACTACCGCCGCAAGGTCAGTACGTTTTACGCGGCTCTTAAGTTGGCTGGCGCATTACCCTTATTTTAGCCGTCTGGCTAATAATGGCGTTGAGGTTCCGGATTTTGTATTTGCAGAGTTTATGGAAACCTTACGCGATTCATTCAGGAAGGAGCGCCGCAAACATAAAGAACTGGCAATAAAAGATTATCTTTCTGAGAATTTTGGTGTATTCTGCGATTTAATTTATGATTTAAGCAGGGAAAAGAATATAGCGGCATTAAAGGCGATGGATTTGCATCAATGTAAGGCAATATATAAAATTACAGGCAGTTATGCGGATATTAAGAAGATTCTGGATACTAAGCCAGACTTTGAAAAACGCAAAAGGTATCCCGAAGAAGAGAATGTTTCCGGAGCGCATTATTACAGCTGGCTGCGTCGAGGACAATCCAAGGCCTTGGAAAAAGATATGCCGCTGCATTTTCAGCACAAAGACGAGAGTAAGGAAGGTGTTGGAACAATGGGAAATGTCAGCCTTTTCCCTGATAGACTAGTTATAGAAGTCTTTACCAAACAAAAGTATGCCTTTGCCAAGACAATGGTAGGGAAGTTTTTTGGGGAGAACCTCAAATTGCAAAATGAAGCAGTAGTAGATCTGGCTAAACAACAGGCCGCAAAGATAGAAGACAACTATGAAGATTATGTACAGGAGCGGATTTTAGAGAAAGAGGAAAGCGGCAGTAAAGATATTCCGATAGAAATAGAGCGCGAGCTTCTGCAGAAGACACATAAGCGGCATTATACCATATTCCTTGATGAGAAAATTCCGGCTTTAGATGATATGACTCCCCGCGCAGCAGCAGCTGACCCACAAATGCGGCCAAGACTGATTGAGCTTATGAAACAGCACCTAAAAGGCATAGAGAGGCAGAATAAGGATAGGGAGTTAGGTTTAAATATTGACTGGGTGCTGGATGAGTTGTCGCTTTCGGAATTGAAATAGAGAGCGTAGGAGTTTTATATAACTTTGTTGAGAATTCGTGTTATCAACATAGACTAACCAGGGAGCCATTTTGGACTCTAACATTATGTAAATCGTAAGGTTAGAGTTTTGCCCTCTGTAAGCTTGCTTATTGTTAGGCAGGTAAAGTACTTGCAGGGGGTTTTTGTTTGAGGTATAATCCACTGTATGAAAATCATAACGCAAAGCGTAACGCTTAATGAAATTAAAACAATGGCTGTAGCTACTTTTGGTAATTTGGTAAAGGCTGTAGTTGATGTCGATAGAGAAATTATCGCAGTTGACGCAGAGCTCCATTCTGATTTAGAAGCCTTGTTGCTTGAGAACGGTTCAAAACAGAAGAGTCTTTGGGGTATTAATTTTTATCCAGAAATGCTGGGTGATGATTTTGTTGAATTTGATTCCATGATCAATATGCGTCCGTCGCAAGGCAATAGAAGCTGCGGCGTAGAAAATGAAGGAATGCGCAAGAAGATCATCCAGATAACGGAGAAAAGGATTAGACGATGAGTTATGAGCATAAAGACCTTGCACAAGGCCGGTGGGGGAAACTGTCTTTCCTGGAGCAGATGGCGAATATCGGAAACGAGGTAGGGCGCGCCCTTAATTGGCGCGCAAAGCAAAACCCTGTTTATTCCCAACAAGCATTAGAGCGTTCTTTTGAGTTAATAGATTTGACCTTGGACAGTGTAAAGGGTTTTGCCCGCCTTAGAGAACTTGCCCGTTTACGAGAAGTAATAGCGGATTATTTCTTAGGGACAAACCAATTTGGCTCCACGGAAAGATCCCTGAGAAAATACTTTTTAAGCTTTACCTACGCTGCGCGTAGAAATCATTAGCCTTTTTACTGTAATATAGGTAATAATAAAAATCCCTGCCTCAATAGCTACTGTTGCAATAGCTGCCCCTATATAAGAAAAATAATATATTAAAAGAAATATTAAAGGCAGGCCTATGATTGCCATGGTCACGTGGATTCTGGAATAGATATGTGTTTTGCCGCAAACGAGCAGAAACTGGACGCGGAAGGCATTAGAGCTGATAAAAAATACAGAGATAAGCAAAAGCCTCAAGGATAATACTGTTTGCAGGTAATCCCCGCCGCAGACAGCCCTTACAATTAAATGCGCGAAGATAAAAATAAGCGGCAGGCAGATTAATGATATATTGACGGTGATTTGTTGTATCCGCTGCATAATCTTAAACGCCTTGGCCTTATTTTTATGGGATATTTTACTTAAGCGGGGAAAAAGCGCCTGGGAAAAAGAAGCTAGAGGGAATGTCTGGGCCAGGCTGGCAATTTTTTCAGCGATAGAATAAAATCCAGTGATAGTATTATTGGTAAGAAGGCCAACAGTAAAAATGCGTGTAGTCGTATAAGCGTTTATCGCTACGTTGGAAATAAAAATATTCCAGCCCGTCTCCAGTTGTTGCCTGACATTCTTATATCCAGGGAATTTAAACGATATCTCGAATCTTCTGAAAACAATGTATTGCCCCAGAGCCCGATTATTAAAAATACAGAGGAATTTATGAAAAGGACCTTCAGGTAGTCCTGAGGCCCTTTCACAAAAAGAAAAATAAAGAGCGCAAATATGATTCCTCCTATGATATTTAGATCCGCGATATGTTTCATTTTTTCCGTGCCTTGAAAAAACCAGACAGGGAAAAGGGTGTTCCCTGCTACTGCGCCAAAACTGAGCGCATAAACCATCCAATCGTTCCTGAATCTGGGGATAAGATACACAATAATACCCAGCGTCAATAAGCTTAAAAATGTCAGGGCAATCTTTATTGTCATGACTGAAGAGAAGATTCTGCAGACTTTAATATGTTCATTTCGGCAGAGAGAAATTTCTTTTGTAGCGGAGACGTTGAACCTGTAATCCGTCAGGATCATAAAGTACTGCACAAAGGCCTGCGCAAAAGCAATTAAGCCGAATTTCTCCGGTCCGATTACTCTGAAAAGGTAAGAGATGATTATGACAGGCAAGATGTACGTTATGGCCTGTAGCAGCGAAAGGGAAGCGAAATTATTCATTACTACCTTGCGTTCTTTTGGGGTTATCATTTTGTAAGTTTTCTTAATCAGTTTTATCAAGGAATGCATACGTTTAATTTACACTTTTCCACACCCTAAGTCAAGCGCTGTAATAGTTATAAATAAATATATTTTGTTGGGATTTGTTCTTAGTAATGATATAATTTTACTATGACACCTCGACTTTGCTCGGTGTCATCCTGAGCGACTGAAAGGAGTCGAAGGATGATAAAATTTCCGCAAGATTTCCTTTGGGGAGCAGCAACCTCTGCTTATCAGGTAGAAGGGGATAATGTTAACTCTGACTGGTGGCAGTGGGAGAAGGATGCTGGGAGAGAAAATTCCGGCAGGGCCTCGCGCCACTATGAATTTTATGAACAGGATTTTGACCTGGCTAAAAGTTTAAATCATAACACCCACCGTCTCTCTATCGAGTGGAGCCGCATTGAGCCAGAAGATGGAAAATTCTCTCAGGAAGAATTAAAACATTACATTGACGTTATTCTTTCTCTGAGAATGCGTAATATTGAGCCAATGGTTACGCTGCACCATTTTACCAATCCGGCATGGTTCAGTAAATCAGGGGGGCGGGAGAACAGGCGGTCTGTAGCTAAATTCTTGCGTTACTGCGATTTTGTGATCCGCTCTCTGGGTAAACATGTCCATTATTGGATTACTATAAATGAGCCTATGGTATATATATATCATGCGTATATCCTTGGGGTATGGCCTCCCGAGGCAAAGTCATTGCTGAAAGCAAAGGCAGTTGAAGATAATCTTGTTTCTGCGCATACAAGAGCTTTTCGCCTGATGCACAAAATCTATAAAGAATTAAGTATTCCTAAGCCTTCTATAAGCGTTGCCCAGAATATGCAGGCTTTTGTGCCATGCACGCAGGATTTTAAGAATCGGTTCGCAGCTTATCTAAGGGGCAAGTGGTATAATCTTGGATTTCTCTATAAAATAATGCGGCGTAAAGCTGTGGATTTTATCGGGGTTAATTATTACTCACGGCAGTTAGTAGAACTGGAAAAATGGGGGATTCGTAACCTGGCAATGGATGTCTGTAAAAATAACCATCATCCTGTTAAGAAAAATTCCCTAGGATGGGATATTTATCCAGAGGGGTTATGCGAAGTTCTTTTAAAGCTCAAAAAATATGAACTTCCAATAATCATAACAGAAAACGGTATCTCTACTCCGGATGACAACCTGCGGTGGGAATACATACACGATCACCTGGAAAATATCCACCTTGCCATGGAAAAAGGCGTCAAAGTGACTGGTTACCTTTGCTGGTCGCTGATGGACAATTTTGAGTGGGACAAAGGTTTTGGCCCGAGATTTGGGTTGATAGATATAGATTATAGCACTTATAAAAGGACTGTCAGGGAAAGCGCTGTAAAATTCGGCCGGGGCTGTAAAACAGGCGAGCTGGAATAATATTTGCCCTTATTCAGGCGCGCTCTGTACAAATGCTTTCAAATGTTGATACTCAGAAGAATACTTTTTTATATCTTCGCGCTTTTGTACATAATATTATGCCCGCTATTAATATTATATAGTTTTGGCTATATCCTCAATCCCGCAAAAGAAAATTTCACGCAAACAGCCCTGATTTATTTTTCAACTATGCCAGAAGGAGCTAATGTATACTTAGGTAAAAGCCGCTATATTAAAAAAACGCCTACTACCATACCAGAACTTTTGCCGGGAACTTATAACATATCGCTTGTGCTGAAAGATTATAAAATTTGGAGTGGCGCTGTAAATCTTGAGCCAGGGAAAGCAGTGGCCCTTGAAAATATACTTCTAATTCCCAATAAATGGAGATCGGAAAAGTTAAGCGCAGATATTTACGCCGGCATAGCGCCTTTAGACGGAATAAATTTGGTACTCCTGGCCAAAGGAAATAAACTCGGAGATTATTTTATCTATGATCCGGAGAAAGAAAAGATATCGCCTTTATTGCCGGAAGATTCGCAATTTTGCGATTTTCCGGTTAAGCTGATCTATAAAAAAAGAGATAGCGCCATGATGATTGTATATAGCGGATGGCTGGATAGCAGGAGGTATTTACTTCTGGATATAGGCGCAAAAAAGACAAAGATCAGGGAAATTACCGAGCTTTTTCCCGCGAGGCCTTTATATATTGACTGGGATACTGGCAATGAAAAAACCATATTTTCTTTTTATAAAAATTATATAAACCGTTTGGATTTGGAACCGGAGAATCTTTATTTCAAATATGAGAAGGATATTATAGGATTCGGCCTGCATAAAGAAAAAATATATTATATAGACGATAAAAGCGATATCTTTCAATCATCCTATGGCTCGCAGAAAGATAAGAAGTTATTCTCAAACACAGAATTAAGCAGAAAGTTATTTAATGTAAATACTAGATATAGAATCGAGTTTTTAAAAGATAATAT
>MNVP01000043.1:0-4565 GCA_001871815.1 Candidatus Omnitrophica bacterium CG1_02_40_15 | reverse complement strand
CCAATCAGCCGCCTTATCAAATCTTAGAAAAAGGCCTTATTGGCACACGGTTTCAGGAAAGCAGAAATTCATTGCTTTATTGGACAAGACATAAAATAGGCGTTGCTGATTTTTTATCGAAAATAAAGACAGGGCCTTGCTTGATTATGCAGTAAGTATGAAAATTATATTCGATAAGGGAGAGAATATAGAACAGTGTTTTTGGGTAGGAGATAAAACCCACATAGTTATAAAAGACAGCAATCGGGTTTATATCATAGAACTGGAGCCCTAGGGAACGCCTCATATTGATCAGGTAGCGGAAGCGATGAAGAACACGAAAATTTTTTATTCCGCTGAAACCGGATATTTGTATTATCTGGATAATGAGAAAGGGCTGCTTAAGGGAATTGCGGTTATCCCGAAGAAGAGATTTATTGTTAACAATGCTTTAGCTGAGGATAAAGAAAAGGAGAAATAGCGGCCAATGGACTTTATATACTCCAGGTACAATATAAGCGATGATGAGAAAAAAAAGGAGCGAATCCTGGAGATTATTCCGGGCGCATTGAGCTGGTCAATCATCATAGGCGTGTGCGCGCTATCTTTTATTAAACCTATTCTGGCGGCCGTGATTATGGTATCTTTTATTTTATACTGGGTATTAAGGCTGATTTATATGAATATCTTCCTGGTAATTTCCTATATGAGATTGACGATAGAAAAAGATACAGACTGGATGAAGCGCATAGAAGAGATAGACGAGATAGAGGCAAATATTAACAAGCTCTGCCGTAAAAGCGTTTCGCGGGGCATAAAAAACAGAATCTCGAATTTTATACACTATAAACAGCTTTATAATCTGAAAAAGAGCGGACAATTTCCCGTTAAATCAGAAAACATCTATCATATTGTTATAATCCCTGTTATAAAGGAAAAAAAATATGTCGTGGAGCCTGGCATCTTGGGCATAAAAAAAGGAAAATATCAGCCGTCCAGGATTATGATAGTTATTGCGGCCGAGGAAAGCGCCACAAATGATGTGAAAGAAGACATGGAAAAACTGCGGGAGGGATATAAAAAAGATTTTCTGGATATAATGATTGTCAGGCATCCTAATAATATAGCGGGAGAAGCGGCCGTCAAAGGAGCCAATACGACTTTTGCGGCAAAATACGCCTCGAGATATTTAAAAGAACGCAATATCCCGTATGAAAATGTAATTGTTTCGTGTTTTGACGCAGATACCGTGCCTAAATCCGACTATTTTAGCTGCCTTACTTATCATTATATGATAAATCCTAGAAGAACGGCTGTCAGCTTTCAGCCTATCCCTGTTTATCACAACAATATATTGGATGTCCCGGGTTTTGCAAGAATAATTGATATAGGAACTTCTTTTTTCCAGCTGATTGAAGCTACGAATCCCAGAAAATTAGTTACATTCTCAAGCCATAGCATGAGTTTTAAAGCGCTGGTTGGCATCGGTTATTGGCCTAGCGATATGATTTCAGATGACTCAGCTATTTTTGGAAAGCCTTTATACACTATGACGGTAATTATCAAACAGTGCCCATATATACTACTGTCTCAATGGATATAGCCGTTGGCCAAATTATCCGCGAAACGTTTTGGCACATATATAGACAAAAACGCAGATGGGCCTGGGGCGTTGAGAATTTTCCCATAGTCATAAGGGCTTTTTTGAAGTCGAAATCCATCCCTCTATATAGCAGGATTTCCCATGGGTTTAAACTATTAGACGCGTTTGTTTCATGGGCTACATTGCCATTCCTTCTTACCTTTATTAGCTGGTTGCCTGCTGTATTTGCAGAGAGGGAATTTGAGACGAGCACTGTTTACTATATTACGCCACGCATACGCGGTTCAATATTCAGCCTGGCTTTCTGCGGTATTGTCATTTGCATGATAATAAGCTTACTCCTACTCCCTAAAGTAAGAACAAAACAGAATTTTATAAAGAGAGTTATGCATATTTTTGAATGGCTTTTAATCCCGATAATTGTGTTGGTTTTAAGCGCGCTTCCTGCGCTGGACGCGCAAACGCGCCTTATGTTTGGCAGGTATATGGAATTTTGGGTTACTGAAAAACACAGGCAAAAAATATAGCTGGTTTTTATATGCCATAGCAGGACGGCTATAAATATACAAGCGTAGGAAATGGCAAACAGTACAAGAAAAAGTATTGCGATAGAGGTAAGCATATTGTATTCAAGTCAATAAAAAATACTTGTATATCTAAGAATTATTATCTATAATAAGGCAATAAAAAACTAAACTAAAAAGGAGGCGACATGGCATTTCAGGAACGAGGCGGTGGCGGGTTCGGCGGGCGGCCGCGGGAGATGCACAAGGTAATTTGTTCAGATTGTAAGAAAGAATGCGAAGTCCCTTTCAAACCCAGCGGAGACCGTCCGGTATACTGCAAAGAATGTTTCTCAAAGCGTAAAGATGGCGGCCGTTAAAAAATATTGTCTTAGAGTTGCCAGAGGGTCAATTTTTAACACGCATTAAAATTATGTGGCACGTTTATATCATCCAGTGTAAAGACAGGAGTCTTTACACTGGCATTACTACCGACATCCCCAGACGTTTAGATGAGCACAATTCAGGAAGAGGCGGCCGTTACACGCGGATCCGTATGCCTGTAAAACTCCTTTATAAAGAAAATTATCCCAATAGAAGCAAAGCCTTAAAACGCGAAATTCAGATTAAAACTTTTTCTAAACAGGAAAAGTTTTCTTTGATAGAGCATAATAGTACCATATAGCGATATAAAATAGGGCGGACATGCGCTTGCGGTTGCTGCGCAAAGTAATCCCAGGCAGAATTTGCTTGGGATTTTTTGCTTTTGAGGATATAATCAATTTATATGGCCAAAGAAAAGATATTAATAATAGAGGACGAGAAAGATATAGTCAAGATGCTTGACTATAATCTGAAAAAAGAAGGTTTTAAAGCCTTATCAGCTAATAATGGCGAAGATGGCCTGGATATTGCTCGCAAAGAAAATCCAGACCTTATACTGCTGGATTTAATGCTTCCTGAAATGGATGGCCTGGAAGTTTGCAAAGCTGTCAAAAATGACACAAAGACCGCGCACATCCCTATCATTATCCTTACAGCCAAGGCTCAGGAAGCAGATAAGATCGTGGGCCTGGAATTAGGCGCGGATGACTACATGACAAAGCCATTCAGTCCCAGAGAACTTATAGCCAGGATAAAGGCGGTGCTGCGCCGGCTAAAGGAAAAAGATAAACTGCCGGAAGCGTTAAAAATAGGGGATGTAACTATAGATTTTTCTAAGATTATGGTGGCGATAAAAGATAAACCAATAGAACTTACTTCAAAAGAATTTGAACTGTTAAAGATTTTGATAAAAGCAAAAGGCCGAGTTTTATCCAGGGATTATTTATTAGACACTATCTGGGGTTTTGACCAGGCCCTTGAAATACAGACTCGCACGGTAGACGTCCACATAACAACCCTTCGTAAAAAGCTGAAGAATGAATCAAAGAGAATAGTAACTGTAAAAAACTACGGTTACAGATTCGAACTGGATTCGGATGAAAATTAAAATCCATAGTTTTAAATACAAGCTGGCATTTTCGTATGTATTTATTATTTTAATTTCATTTGGATCCACTTATTTTTTACACGCTATTTTACCAGGTTTATTTATTGCATTAAGCCTGGCCTTCTTGTCCAGCTTACTTTTAACCAGAGACATGACTCTGAAAGTGCATAAGATCGTTCGTATTTCCGACAGTTTTTCAAAAGGCGATTTTAGCCATAAAATATTCCTGGATTCAAAAGATGAATTAGGAGAACTTGCTTTTACTTTAAATAGCATGGCTCAAAATCTGGAAGACAAGATTAATGAAATTGAAATAAAAAATCAGCATCTTGTGGCTATTTTGGAAAGCATGGTTGAAGGCATAATAGTTGTTGATAAGGCCAGCCGCATAGTTTCTGTTAATCTTACAGTAGAAAACATATTTAATATTTCAAAGAAAAATTTGGAAGGCAAAATTTTTCTGGAGGTAATTCGCAACAATGACATATCGGACATCATAAGCGCAGTTTTAAAGAAAGGCGAATTCACGTCCTGCGAACTGACTCTAATGTGGCCGGTCCAGAAGATTTTTCAAATAAACGCTTCTCCTGTTTTTGAAAAAGGCATTGTCACTGGATGCCTTCTGGTTATCCATGACATGACCGAGATAAGAAAATTAGAAACCATGCGCCGTGATTTTGTCGCAAATGTATCGCATGAATTAAAAACCCCGCTTACTTCCATAAAAGGCTTCATGGAAACTCTTCTTGAGGGCGCTTTGGATGATAAAGAGAATAGCCGGCGCTTTTTAATTATTATGCAGGATCACACAGAACGCCTTAACAAATTAGCAGAAGACCTGCTTTCTCTTTCGCATCTTGAGTCAAAAGAGATATTGTTGAAAAAAGATATTTTTAACCTAAGGCAGCAAGTTGAAAAAGTTATCACGAATTACGGAGTGCAGTTAAAAAAGAGAAATATAGAAATTAAAAACGAACTGCCTGTAAAT
>MNVP01000016.1 GCA_001871815.1 Candidatus Omnitrophica bacterium CG1_02_40_15 | reverse complement strand
ACGCTGGATTAACTCCTGCTTCCATTTACTAATCTGAGTACCATGTACTCCGTATTCGGAGCTTAACTCGGCCAGAGTTTTTTCACCCCTTACAGCTTCAAGCGCTATCCTTGCCTTTAATGCCGGTTCAAACTTCTTACGCATTGCCATAACTGGATACCTCCTTATAGGCCTTATTATATCGCAGAATTTATCTTATTTGGGCTTAAAAAGTGGTCCAGTTTTTCCCGAGCATTATACTGAGGAGCCCTAAGGCCACCTACGCGGTTTTTCTAGGGCCAAAGATTAGTGTTCCTATCCTTACGATATTTGCGCCTTCCTGGATAGCTATCTGGTAGGAATCGCTCATGCCCATGGAGAGATATTTTATATCCAAGCTTAATTTTATTTTATCGAAAAGCGCTTTTGTGTCTTTAAAATACGGCCTGTAGTCTTCCGGGTTTTTGAGCGCAGGGCCCATTGTCATGAGGCCTGTTAACTTTATATTTTTTAATTCCAGGATATGGCGGGCGAGGATCTCTACGTCTTCGGGCAATGCGCCGGATTTACTTTTTTCTTTGGCTGAATTAACCTCTATGAAAACTTCCATTACTTTATTTATTGCGGCTGAGGATTTATCTATGGCTTGGGCTATTTTAATTGAATCTACTGTTTCTATCACGTCAAAAATTTTAACCGCCTTTTTGACCTTATTTTTTTGGAGATGGCCTATAAAATGCCATTTAACTTTTCCGCCGCCGATTATGTTAAACTTTTCTTCGGCTTCCTGTGTATAATTTTCGCCAAATATCTTTACGCCGCTTTCTATCGCCTCTAAAATCTCGCCTACGCTTCGGCCTTTAGCAGCAGCCACGAGTTCTATATGGCTCGGAAACCTTCTCAATATCTCTTGAATATTATTTTTTATCCCTGCCATGCCTTTTTTCAGCGCCCTCTTTATCCATAGCCTTTACTTCTTTTCTCTTGGCCCAATATACATAATTTACAGACATGCCATTAAAATACTTCTTTATAGCATCCATCTCAGGCTTTGAAAGAGGCTTTTCAGAGCACTCCCTTAAAGGGGTGTTGAGCTGGACCTCTTTTATGCCGAGCTTTTTCGCCATCTTTACTATCTCTTTTGCGTACGACTTATTTTTCCCGACAAACATAATCTGAAGCGCCAATCTTCCTCTATAGATTTCGCTGAATCTTTTTATGCCTTTTACAACATCTCCGAATCTTATGCCCGGATCCGGCCTATTGATCTCCCTGAAAAGATCTTCCGCATTGGCGTCCAGCTTCACAAGAACAAAATCCGCCAGTAAAAGGTCCTCCTGCACATCGCTTTTATTTATCAAAGAGGCGTTGGTTATGACAGCTATCTTTTCTTTTCTTATTTTCCTGATGCGCTTTATAATATCGCCCAGATTTTTAGCCAGGGTGGGCTCCCCGTTTCCTGAAAAAGTAATATAGTCTATTTTTACGTTTTTAGGCAGGGCTAAAATCTCCTTCGCTATAGCTTCTTTGGAAACAAAGACTTTTCTTCCGGAATTAAAAAGTTTGGTCTCGCCTATCTGGCAATAGGAACAGTCAAACGTGCATATCTTATCTGTCTGGGATAATGGGTCCACGCCAAGAGACCTTCCGAGCCTCCAGGAAAACACCGGCCCATAAATGTACTTGAATTTCTTCATATTTTCTATTATAACATAGTTGGAGGTGAATATGGCGAAAAAAGCTATTATATTGCTTGTAACAGGTTTTGAGGAGATAGAGGCAGTTACTGTGGTTGACATACTAAGAAGGGCCGGGATAGAGGCTGTTAGCGCAGGGGTTGATAGTATGAGCATCACAGGCTCGCACGGAATAACAATATCCGCGGATAAAAAATTGAGCGATATCAAGTCTGACGCTGACGCTGTAATTATTCCAGGAGGAATGCCGGGGGCATTACATCTTCACAATTCTAATGAGGTAAATGATTTTATCAAGGATATGAATTCTAGAGGCGCTTTAATCGCAGGTATATGCGCAGCTCCGGCAGTGGTGCTGGCGCCCATAGGGATATTGGATAATAAGGCCGCCACGTGTTATCCCGGGAACCAAGTTGATTTTGGAAAAAGCACAAAATACAAAAATAAGGCTGTTGTAGCAGATGGGAATATTATAACCAGCCAAGGGCCGGCTACTGCGATGGAATTTGCTTTCGCTATAGTTGAAAAGCTTATAGGCAAGGATGCTGTTAAAAAAATAAAGAACCACACACTGGCAAGTTAAAGCAGGCTTTCGCCTGCTATCCAGCCTGTTGAAAAAGCCGCCTGCAGGTTATATCCGCCTGTCTTTCCGTCTATGTCAATCAATTCTCCTGCAAAATAAAGCCCCTTTAGAATTTTAGATTCCATGGTTTTTGGATCTATCTCTTTTACGGATACGCCGCCGCATGTAACCATCGCCTCCTGTATCGGCCGCACAGATTCTACATTTAATCTAAATCCTTTTAATTTTTCTAAAATGGCTTTTATTTCTTCTTTGGAAACCTGATTCAATTTTTTATCCGGATCTATAGGCATGGCTTTTAGGAATCTTTTTACCAGCCTGGCAGGCACAAATTCTTTCAGGGAATTGCTTATTTTCCTGGCAGGGTTGGTTTTAAATTCCTCATGGAAAAGCAGCCCCAGCTCGTGATGGTTTAGGCCCGGCTTAAAATCTACTGAAAGAAAAACCCTTTTTCCTGAATCCAGCGCGTCGTATACTATATGGCTCATATGAAGTATAACCGGCCCTGATATTCCAAAGTGCGTGAATATCATTTCCCCGCGGTCTTTATGAATAAGCTTGTCGCCTGAGTAAACGCTGACCCCTGCGTCTTCAAATGACACGCCCTGCCACTCTTTTAAAAAATTAGTTTTTAATATAACTCCTGTGAGGCCTGGTTTTGGCTTTATTACAGTGTGGCCTAATTTTTTTGCAATATGAAAACCAAATCCCGTAGAGCCTGTCTGGGGATAAGAAAGCCCGCCTGTCGCGAGTATTGCTTTTTTTGCGCTGTATATAGAGCTGTCTCTTGTGGAGATTTCAAAAATATCGCCCTGTTTTACTATATCAGAAACCTCTTTTCTGTATAAAATCTGGCACCTCGAATCTTTAACATATTTTACAAGTATATAGAGCACATCCTCTGCTCTGTCGGTAATCGGAAAAACCTTGCCGCCTGGCTCTACTTTAAAATCAAGGCCTCTTTTTCTGAAAAATCTTAAAAGCTCTTTATTAAAAAATGTGCTGAAGGCGTTTCTTAAAAATTTTCCTGATTCTGAAAAATTATTTATGAATCCTTCCACACTTTCGCAGTTATTTGTGATATTGCATCTGGAGTTTCCGGATAAGAGCAGTTTTTTGCCGGAGGAATCTGTTTTTTCAAGGAGGAGGGTTTTATTGCCAAGTTCAGCTGAACGGCCTGCTGCCATCATGCCGGCCGGGCCGGCGCCTATAACTATTACGTCAAACATTACGCCCTGATTTCTTTTACCCCGCCCTTTTGATAATAACGCTTAAATATATTTGCAAAAGGGCGGGGTTAAAATATTTACGCCTAGTTTTTCAAACATCTCTTTTAACTTAGCTGTAGGAAGGCCAAGCACATTGAAATAAGAGCCTTTTATATCGTCAAAGATAAACGAACCAACGCCTTCTATTGAAAATCCGCCTGCTTTGTCATATGGCCCAAGCAATTTAAAATATCCCGGGATTTCTTTATCCTTAAGTTTTTTCACTGTTACAAGAGACCTTTCGTAGTCTGAAATCAGGTTTTCTTTTTTCACATCTATCACGCAAAGCCCGGTATATACTGAAATGGCCTTGCCTGACATCTCTTTTAACATCCTTTTGGCGTGGCTTGCATTCTTAGGCTTGCCGATTATCTTCTTTCTCAATAAAACAACTGTATCCGCGCCTATCACATATCCTGATTTAAGCTTTTTAGCTGCAGCCTCTGCCTTTATGCGGCTATTTATCATTGCCACCTGCTCAGGAAGCCTGCTCACAGTCATATATTCTATTGCATTACTAGGAACGACTTTATGCTTTATGCCGCACGAAGCCAGAATCTCGTGCCTTCTCTTTGAATTAGACGCTAATATAATATTCATAGTTACACCAATATACCCTTAAACTCCAAATATCTCAAGCATAATTCATCTACCGTAACAACTTGACAAATCAACATTGTTAAAGTGTAAAGTTGTTTATGGTTTAAAAAGAAAATTTTTAAAAGCCCATGGAGTTTTTTTGTCAAGATATGCGTCTGGGTTTTCTTTGAAGAATACCTGGTAGTTTCTGAATGGAGTCCAGTCTGAAGGCTCTGAGATAAATTTTCCAAGGTGTGGTTTTGCAATCTTGAGTATATATTCATAAGGGAGGTCGTCCGGCTCAAGCACCCCTTGTTCAGGATTTTCTATGGCCCACATAATCCCTGAAACAACGCCTATAGCAACCTGCATAGTAGTGGCATTCTGATGTTTGACCAATCTTCTGGATTCTCCTATGCTCAAGATGCTTCCTGTCCACCATGAATTATAACAATGCCCCATTATAAGAGCTCCAAGAGTGTCCGAACCGTTGATTATTTCGTCATTCATAATTCTAGTTTTTGGCTGCAATTCATAATTCCTGCATCTGAGCTCATAAAGCGAGGAAAGCGTCTCGTTGGAAGGCATATATGCGTAATGGACAGTAGGCCTGTACACAGCCCTTCCTTTTCTCCATACAGTAAGCCTGTCTGAAATTGTAAATGCCTCTGCGTGCCTTATAACCATCCCCACAATCTCGCCGTAAGGCACCCATGACCTTACCCATGTATTCATTCCCATGCGTGAAAGAAATATCTGATTCCTCGGCCCAATCTCAGGCACGTTGGCTAATTCCGGAAGTTCATTTTCGTGCGTACCCCATCCGATTTCAGCAGGAGAAGTCGCCTCTTCCCTTAACCCTTCTATACTCCATGTGCCTACAAACTCGTCCACCTGTTTCGGCCTGTCAGAAATCTGAGCGTCTCTTTCACTGCAATGTATAACCTTTATGCCAAGTTTCATGCTAAGCTCTGGAAATTTATCTTCCTTCAAAAAACGTTCGATAATCCTTTCATCTTTTTTTGACACAACTCTATTTTTCAAAATCTTAGAGGCTATGTCTACAATGCCTTTTTTTGTAAAATGCGAGATGAGCCCGGGATTTGCGCCATGGTCCAAAACAGCTGTAGTGGCTTTATGATCATTATTCCATCTGGAAATCAATTTCCATATCTCCATCTGCTTGTAATAAAGAGATTTTTCAAAAGGCGTTTTCTTTTCGATATTAGCGTACGGATCCCACTCTTCTACTGATGTATTAACATACAATACTTTGTTTTCATGGCACCAGTTAAGCATGCTCACTGAGTCTATATTCCAGGCGAGATCTATAACAAGTCCGCCAGGAAACACATACCTGGAAAGAGTCCTTGCTATATTAACAGGCGTAACCCTTTCTTGAAAATATCTCACGCCCTTTTTTATCCATGGGTTTAATTCTTCGCGCTTATCGGCAAGATCTATTATAGTGATATTTTTATAAGGGACGTCAATATGCCTTACTAGAAGCGGCAATGCGCATCTTCCCACTGCGCCGTGGCCTATCATGAGGATTTTATTTTTGAATTTTATCATAATATTATTTTTTAGTTTACACCAATTCCGCATTTATGTCAAACATAGTAAAAATTTTATTTGATTAAAAAAATATTTTTGATAGAATTGTAGGGACAGGACATTGTCCTGTCCCTACAAAATGGAGATGAGATGCAATTTAAAGGAAAGATTCTTGTTATTGGATGCGGGTCTGTTTCCCAGTGCGCAATACCGCTTATATTAAAACTCATAGATAGCCCGCCGAAAAATATCACCGTAATGGATTTTGTAAATAATAGATCCCGCGTAAAAGACAGCCTGGATAAAGGCGTTAGTTACGTAATTGACCGCATTACGCCTAAAAACTATGCCTTACTTCTGAAAAAATATGTAGGCGCTGGAGATCTGATAATAGACCTCGCGTGGAATATCGACTGCATCGCCATGCTTCAGTGGTGCAGGGATAATAAAATTCTATACGTAAATACCTCTGTTGAGGTATGGGATCCATACAAAAAAGGCGTTAATAATAACGGCCCGACAAATCTGACTCTATACGCGAGACAGATGGAAATACGCAAGCTCATCAAAAAATGGGGCGACAACACCGGAGTTACAGCTATTGTCGATCATGGCGCAAATCCAGGCCTTGTATCGCATTTTACAAAAATAGCCCTGGAGGACATTGCCAAGAAGATTGTAGGGACAGAACAATGTTCTGTCCCTACAAAACCAATAAATAAACGGATAAAGATATTGAAAAAAGCGCTGGATAAAAAAGATTACCCTATGTTAGCAATGGCTTCAGGCGTCAAGGTCATACATATAAGCGAGCGCGACACGCAGATAACAGATAAACCAAAAGAACTTGACGAATTTGTAAATACGTGGAGCATTGAAGGATTTTTTGAAGAAGGTATTGCGCCTAGCGAGATGGGATGGGGAACACATGAAAAAAATATTCCCAAAGGAGCGTGTTTTCATAAAACCGGCCCAAAAAATCAAATATGCCTGAAAAGCATGGGAGTAAATACATGGGCCCGCTCCTGGGTTCCGGATTGTGAGATTATAGGAATGGTTATCCGACACGGCGAAGCATTTGGAATCTCAGACAGGCTCACGGTCTGGAACGATAAAGGAAAAGCTGTTTACAGGCCAACCGTACATTACGTATATTGCCCATGCGACTCTGCTATAAACTCTCTCCACGAGCTTAAGATGAGACGGTATAATCTTCAGGAAAAACAAAGAATAATGAACGATGAGATTATAAAAGGCGAAGACAGGCTGGGCGTATTACTCATGGGCCATGATTTTAATTCATGGTGGACAGGAAGTTTGTTGGACATTGAAGAAACAAGAAAACTTATTCCTAACCAGAACGCCACTACGCTGCAAGTCGCTATCTCAGTAGTTGCCGCAGCCAGGTGGATGATTGAAAACCCTGACAAAGGTTTTAATCTGCCTGACGATATACCTCACGAAGATATAATGAAAATTGCAAAACCGTATCTCGGGCCTTTTATATCAATACCAGTTGACTGGACACCTCTTAAAGACTATGATAATATTTTTATAACACTACACCTTAAAAAACCTGGAGAAAAGGATGCCTGGCAATTCACAACATTCCTTGTATCTCAATCATGAAAAATAAATTAGGCGGAACAGAAAATCTCATACGCAGAATGCTCAAGAAGCACTCCTCCCCTCTTATGCTCATACAGGAAAATTTGCTTGAAAAACAATTCAGGATTTTCCATAAAGCGCTTCCTGAGGTTACCCCTTACTATGCGATAAAAGCAAACCCGCATCCTGAAATTATTAAAAAATTCGTAGAACTAGGGGCTGGCTTTGACGTAGCAAGCGCAAATGAGATGAACACAGTCCTAGAACTTGGCGCAAGCCCTGAAAAAATAATATTTGCAAACACCATAAAATCCAACGAAGACATAAAAACTGCTTACAAGAAAAAGGTCAAGATGATGACCTTTGACAACGAACCTGAATTATACAAGATCGCAAAATACTGCCCGGGCGCCAAAGTCCTTATACGCATAAAAGTCGCAAATATTGGAAGCATAGTTGAGCTGTCTCTAAAGTTCGGCGCAGACCCAGAACAGTCTATTTCTCTTCTTAAAAAAGCACGGTCCATGGGGCTTAAGCCTATAGGCTTAAGTTTTCATGTAGGCTCCCAATGCACAAACGTAGAAAATTATCTGCAGGCGCTTGAGGTCGCGTCAGCTATATTTAATGAAGCAAAACCCTCAGGTTTATTTTTAAATATCATGGATATAGGCGGTGGATTCCCGATAAAACATTTTGAGAAAGACTCCCACTTGACATTTGAACGCATGGCAAGCCAGATAAGGAAAAAACTAAAAAGGCTTTTTGATAAAAATGTTAAGTTCATTGCCGAGCCAGGCAGGTTCATGGTAGGGCCTTCTGGGATTCTTGTAACCCAGGTTATCGGCAGGACATTTAGAAATAATAAAAATTATTATTATCTTAATGACGGGCTCTATGGCGATTTTTCAGGAATCGTATTCGATCATTGTAAGTATGAATTCAAAACTTTAAAACGCGGGCAAAAATTCCTGAGCACATTAGCAGGCCCTACTTGCGATTCGTTTGATACAATTTCTTTAAGCGAAGACCTCCCTGAGCTTGATGTGGGTAATGTTGTCTATGTAAAAAATATAGGCGCTTACTCCTCGGCAAGCGCTGTGCCAAACTTCAATGGATTCAAGCCTGCTAAGATTGTCATGTGTTAGCGTCAAAAAATAAAATACTCCCTACATCATAAAGTCTGCCGCTGGATAATTCTACCACTTTTTTGCCTCTTTTCTCTATAAATTCCCTTATTAGTCTGCCATCAGGGTGATTTTTTAGCGAGCCTGTAAAAAATATTTTATTCTTATGGCTGCCCGATGCGCCACCTATAAATCCTGTCTTATAGCCAGGTAATTTTATATAGCCCGGCCTTATATGTAGGGAACGGTCGCGACCGTTCCCTACATCCCATCTGTCATAGATGCCTTTATCCGAGGTAATAATATGTTTTTCATCTATCGGAATAACAGAACACTTTGCATAGCCTTGCTTAACTTTTATAAATTTTGTTTGTGAAGCCTCTTGATCTAAAGACTGAGGCTTCCTCCCGAGCAAAAAACAATTTACATCCATTCCTCGGGCTAAAGCCCTTGGATTTCTGCGAGGGATTAAATTTTCTATATTTTTTTCAATTTTGCCGGCATAGCGGATTATAGATTTTCCTATGTTGCACGCATCATAGATAATATCTTTTGGATATTTATATGACTTGATTTTCTCTCCTCTCGTACATTCATAACCATTGTCTCTTAAAAGCCCTGCTATCTTTTCTAAACGCGGCTCGTAAATAACTTTTTTACCATAAGAAAATAACATCATATCAGGATGGCCCTTTACATGCCCGGCCAGTTTTGGATGTAAAGGCACTTCTTTTACATAATACCCCATTTTCTTCAATCTTGCTTTCGCCTTATCAGGCATCCTTGGGTCAATAATAGCTATAACTTTTCTTGTATCAATTATCCTTATTCTTCTCGACTCGCAGAGTTTATCCCGAGCGAAGTCGAGGGACTCGCTCGAAGAATATTGTTCGAGCGAGGCGCCAAAGGTGCCGAGTCGAGAACTATTTCGTAATAAAACAGATACTCTATAAAAATCTTCTAAATATTTTTTCTCTTCCCCCTTGTGCCCAGATATAAAACTGAATAATTCTTTTGGAACTTGGATTTCTATTATTCTGCGGTTTTGAATTTTTTTAGGCCCCAAAATATTTATTATTCTATTGCGCATTTGCCTGGCGCGCGCCATCTCTCCAAAACTCGGATGATATGGCCCTGCGAGGATTATTTTTTTTGAGTTTAAGCACTCTGAAGGATGAAGCCCTATACGTATTACTTTCACATCCCCTTTTTCAAAAACATCTGAAACGCAGGCAGACCACTTTATCGCATCCTCCAGCGATAATGGCTTATACTTGCCTTTTTTAAATAACTCTCCAAGCCCTGTGCCTTTTAAAACAACCGCAGGATATATGCGGGCTGTTTCCGGCTTTAGTTCTAAAAGCCTTTGGGCTGTTTTTATTGATTTCTGAAGCGTATCGCCTGGCAAGCCAAGCATTACCTGCACCCCTAAATCCAAGCCTGATTTTTTTATAACACCTGCTGCAATTTTTATTGTATTAAAATCCATCGCCCTATTTGTTTTTTTCAAAACCTCCTTATCAAGTGACTGTACGCCTAACTCAACCAAACATCCTCCTCTTTTTTTAAATAGCTTAATGGATTTTTCAGTAACTGCCTCAGGATGGGTAGATATGCGGATCCCTGCGATTCTTTTATCTTTTACATAAGGATAAACCGCGTCTAAATATTTTTTCTGCAAATCTTCAGGCAAAAGCGTAAAAGTGCCGCCAAAAAAAGCAACCTCTACTCTTTCATCTTTAGGGATTGTTTTAAGGTTTCTTTCTATAATAGAGTTTATTTCATCTACTCGAGGAGTTCTTAGTGCTCCTGATATCTTATGCTGATCGCAGTATATGCACCTGTACAGGCACCCTGCGTGAGGGATAAATATAGGTATAATTTTCATAAGATTATATAAACCCAGATTTTGCAATAGCAAAATCTGCCCGACTTGTCCCTGCGTTTAGATTTACTTTTGTAAATCTGCAGGGAAAGGCCGACAGATTAAATCCGATAGGATTTAATCTTGCTCGTCGGGGTAATCCCAAACAAATTTCTAATCAGACTGTGTCATAATGTAGTCGCCTGATTTATCAGGCACAAAATAGGTTGCCCAATCCCTCGACTTCGCTCGGGACAGATAA
>MNVP01000080.1 GCA_001871815.1 Candidatus Omnitrophica bacterium CG1_02_40_15 | reverse complement strand
ATGTGGTGAAAACAGGCAATGGTATAAAAGATTTAGAAGAAGTAAGGGCATATTTATTTGTTGTAAAAGGCAACTCAAAAAGTAAAATTAATATAGATGCAATTGAATTACGCAGTGATAAAAGTTTAGAATGCATAAGAGATGCAGTTAAACCGGATGTTCCAGAAGGGACGTTTTCTTTTTTGATGGAAGGATTTGAATATAAATCCAATGATGAACTTATGAGCATTTATCTTCACAGGACAGTCTGGACAAATAAAGCGTCTTTAGCTTATTCCTTGGAATCAATTGATATCGAGCAGCCATGCTCTACGGCCGCGGCTTTGGGCCCTATAATGTGCAAAATGTCTTTAGGATTAGTTTATACCCCAAGCTCAAACGATAGCTGGGTAGTTTTACAGAGAAGATTCTCATTGGCGAAGGATTGGTCGAATATTAAAGGCATTGGGTTCTGGTTATATGGAGATAATTCTTATAATGAGATAACACTTATTTTCCGTGACGCTGATAATGAAGCCTGGCAGATTCCATGGATTCAATTGGGATGGTCCGGTTGGAGAAGGTTCTATTATGACTTTAATGACCTTACGCGGGATCCTTACGATTCTGTAAAAAACGTAACTTCAAAAAAAGATTTTGATAAGGTAAAATCCATGTTGATTGTTATGCGAGGCGGGGTAAAGAGCAATATATATTTAAATGCTATCAGTTTAATATCTTTATCTCCGATTAATCAATCTGAAAAAATTGGATTGCAAACAGTCTCATCCATTAATAAAATCTATCTTTATTGGGACGATTCATCGAATCCATTTATCTCAAAATATTTAATTTATAGGGATGGAGAAATGATAGGGTATAGTTACAACCCATTTTATATAGATGCTGATCTACCACCTGCAAATGAACATACATATCAAGTCAGCGCCTATTTTAGCAATGGTAGAGAGGGGGAAAAGTCAGTATCAAGGGTATGTTCTTCCAAGCCAAAACCTTCTCTTAGCAGCAATGTCAAAGTTGATAAAGACTGGCTGGTTGTAAATGGCGAAAAATTTTTTGTAAAGGGGATAGGTTATAGCCCTTTTAGGCCTTATTGCGATCCGCGCTACGATAATCCTGCGCCATTGGATGCGCTAGAAGACGATATGAGATTGATTAAAGACGCGGGATTTAATACATTGAGGACATGGGATGCAATGGATGAGAGGCAGTTAATAATGGCTGAGAAATATGGGCTTATGGTTATGCAGGGACTTTCTATAGATCCGAAAGGCGATTTTAATAATCCAGAATTTGTCAAAAATTCTCTTAAGGCAGTGGAAGAAAAGGTTAAGTGGTCGAAAGATCACGATAACGTATTGTGTTATATGCTAATAAATGAACCTGATGTTCAAACAGTGTTAAAATCAGGCGTTGAATCTGTTTCAAGTCTTTTTAATAACGGTGCTAAAACAGTGCGTAACATAGACTCTAATAAGCCGATTTCTGCCAGTTTATGGGTGCCTACAGATTTTTTGGATACTTCAATGCTAGATTTTGTGTGTTTTAATATTTATAGATATGACTCTCCTATGATTACACAGGATATGGGATATGATAATTATATTAACTGGCTGAAGAAAAAACATGCCCAGAATAAACCTTTGATAATAAGCGAATTTGGTTACAGCGTTTCTCCTTTGGGGCCTGGTAATTATGGATACGGCGGAAATACCGCTGATGCCCAGAAAGAAGGAATTATAAATGATATTAAACAGATTATTGGCGCAGGCGCCACAGGATTCTGCGTTTTTGAATGGATAGATGAATGGTGGAAAAATTTTGATTATGAAAGCGATGCCAATAAGCATGACAGCAATGATCCTGAAGAATGGTTTGGTATCCTTGGGATATTAGATGACAAATCAAGTATCCAGGGCGAACCAAGGCCGGCTTATTATGGCTTAAAAAATATACTTACTAATTTCGACGTATTTTATAAAGATGCTGTGAATTCCACAGGATTCAACAAAGATTTTATATTGGATATAGGCACGGATAAAACTAAATATATCTCCAGCGAAGCAATAAATATAGTATTTACACTTATGGATGGGCAAAGAATGCCTTTACGCAGCGCGCCCATCACATATACCATTAGAGATAAGCGCAATTCTATTCAGACCGTAGGAAAGGTAAATACCGACAAAGACGGTAAAGTTTATTTTTCTTATATATCATTGCCAGGTAGCAAATCAACCGTACTAAGCATTTCCGTGGGGGCCAGGCTTAGCAATGGATTAAAAGCAGTTAATTTAAAACATATCTTTATAGAGGAAGATATGAAATATGCATTGAAAAAACGCCATGCAAAGATGGTAAAAACTTCTAAGCCGCCGCAGATAGATGGGGTTTTTGATAATGCATGGAAAGACGCTAACCCTATGTTATTAAAGGGAGATGTAGATAATATAGTTCAGGCAAGGATGGGGAATTGGGTCGGTGAAAGCGGCTTAAGCGCTAAGGTGTATATGCTTTGGGATGAAGCTAATATTTATATTTTTGGCGATATCGTTGACGAATTTCCATGTATAAATAATAATAAAGATTCTGGGCTATGGGATGGCGATGCTTTGGAGATATTTTTGAGCACAGGCCCTGATAAAATACCAGAAACAGGGTATTCTCCGGATGATTTTCAAGTTATTTTAGGCTCAAATGAAAAGATGTGGATTTATGGCCAGGCTGCAGGCGGCGCAAGAAATCAGGAGCCAAAGGATTCAAAAATAATTGTCAAAAAACATGAAAAGGGTTATACTATCGAAGCAAAGATATCATTAAATAATTTTAATAATCCTAAATTTGAGGCGGGAAAAATCCTGGGATTCGATCTGGCTTTAGATGACGCTGATAAAACGCAAAAAAGAGAAGCTCAGCTTGTATGGAGCGGCCTTCCTAATAATTATGAAAATTCCAAATATTGGGGAAGGTGCACTTTGATAGATATATCCAAAAATAAGAAAGGAGTTCTGCGTGGAATATGGGAAATTTTCAAAAGATAGGAAAGAGTTTATAATTAATAGATATGATACGCCTACGCCATGGATAAATTATTTATGCAATGGAAAATACTGCGCAATAACTTCGCAGACCGGCGGAGGCTATAGTTTTTATGAAGATCCAAGATATCAGCGTATCACAAGGTATAGATACAATAATATCCCTATGGACAGGCCAGGCAGATATGTGTATTTAAAGGACGCAGACAGTAAGAAATTCTGGTCTATAAATTGGCAGCCTGTTTGCAAAAAACCTGATGAGTGGGAATGCCGCCATGGTTTAGGATATACTAAAATCAAATCAGTGTATGATGATATTTTATCAGAGATAACATATTTTGTCCCGATAGACGATAATCTGGAAATATGGCATATAAATGTTAAAAATATTGGCAAAAAGGCCAGAAATATTAATCTTACCGCATATACTGAATTCGCCCTATTTGATGCCATGGAAGAATTTATGTTTCAGCCAAATCTTTATTATTTTTCTACGGCAGAGTTTAATAAAACAGATAAATGTATATACTATGATTTTTATAATAAAAAGAAAGGTTATTTTGCGAGAAATTTCTCCAAAGTGTTTTTTTCATTAACAGGTTCCGAAATAAATGGATTCGACTGCGACAGAGAAGAATTTATAGGCAGATATCATTCTGAAGCTGATCCTCAGGCCATATTAGATGGGAAACACCGCAATTCTATTGTTATAGGCGGAAATGCCATAGGATCGCTTTCCACATCAGTTACATTAAAAAGCAAAGAAAGTAAAGATGTAACAGTTTTAGTTGGCGTAGAGCTGTTTGACGCAGCAATGCCAGCCCTTAAACTGATCAAAAAATACGACAATGAAAAAACCTTGCTGAATGAATTTGGTAGGCTTGGGAAATATTGGGAGGATTTTTTAAATAATCTTCAAGTAGATGTGCCTGATGAACATGTAAATGCAATGATTAATATATGGAATCAGTATCAATCCAAGACAACATTTGATTGGTCCAGATTTGCTTCTCTTATGTACAATACAGGCACTGGAAGAGGTATAGGTTTCCGCGACACAAGCCAGGACACGATCGGCGTTTCGCACGCTATCCCATGCCAGGTAAAAGATAAAATAAAACTCTTGGCAAAGAATATGTATGAAGACGGCCATTCGTACCACTTGTTTTTTCCTACAG
This sequence comes from Candidatus Omnitrophica bacterium CG1_02_40_15, assembly GCA_001871815.1. Classification (GTDB taxonomy): domain Bacteria; phylum Omnitrophota; class Gorgyraeia; order Gorgyraeales; family Gorgyraeaceae; genus UBA10183. The sequence continues at coordinate 6,195 of MNVP01000080.1, read as the reverse complement.
TGGAAAAAGGAGACCCTAAAAAATATTCAGATGATCATCTATGGATTATAAATGCGGTTTATTCTTATATTTGCGAAACTGGAGATGCAGGTATATTGAATGAAACATGTAAATATATAGAGGGCAGTTCAGGCGCTATTTATGAACATCTTGCTAAGGCCATTGATTATACTATGAATAATCTGGGGCCCCATGGATTTCCAAGGATGTTCTATGCAGACTGGAATGATTGTTTAAATGACATAGATAAATATGGGAAAGGGGAAAGCATTTTTGTGGCAATGTTTTTATGCTGGTCATTGAAACAGATGGAAGCCCTGGCCAAATGCTTAGACAAGAACGAAGACATTAAGTTATTCAGAAAAATTTATCAGGATATAAAGGATAAAATCAATGAAATAGCATGGGATGGGGAATGGTATATAAGGGCTTTTACAGATACCGGAAGGCCTATTGGCTCAAAGAATTCTGGCGAAGAAGGCAGGATTCATTTAAATTCTCAGTCTTGGGCTGTTTTAAGCGGCGTAGCCGATGCTGGAAGGGCCAAAAAATGCATGGATAGCGTTAATAAGCATTTAGATACTGAATATGGCATAAAGTTAGTAACGCCGCCTTATACAAGCTCTCCTGATGACGTGGGGTCATTAATAAATTATCCGCCCGGTATTAAAGAAAATGGAGCGGTTTTTTGCCATGCTAATACATGGGCTATAATTGCAGAGTGTATGCTTAAAAGGCCTGAAAACGCTTACGAATATTATGATAAATTGTTACCATCCAAAGTAAGCAAGAAGATAGGAGTGGGCCTTTATAGAGTCGAGCCTTATGTCTATTCTCAGTTTATATTTGGGCCTGATCATCCGCAATTTGGCCGGGGCAGCCATTCATGGTTAACAGGAACCTCTACATGGATGTTTCATGCATTTACGCAGTATATTTTAGGAATAAGGCCTGAGATAGACGGCCTGATTATAGATCCTTGTATCCCAAAAACATGGGATGGTTTTAAGGCATTGCGAAAATTCAGAGGCGCTGTCTATAATATAGAGGTTATTAACAAAAACCATGTTTCTTCAGGGGTAAAGAAGATGACGGTGGATGAAAAAGATTGTAAAGCGCAAAAACCAATATTATTCAATGATGCCAAAAATCATAAGATACTCGCTTATTTATAAGTGGCTCTATTTATCTATAGCGTTTACCTTAATTGGGCGCCCTGCTATTTGTGGAGAAAAGTTTGAGCCTAAAGAAGGCTGCTATATCGGCATGGCTTTAGACTGGGCAGATATTGCTACAGAGAAGAATAGTAAGAACATTACGCAGAAATTTTCTGATGCGATAGCTAAGTTTAATAATGAAACAGGAAAGGCCCATGCTTTAGTAAAACAGTTTATCTATTTTCCTCATGGGGCTCAATGGGAAAATAAGTCTCTTTTGGGAAAATTCCCTGCATGGAATAACGACCCAGCTGGATGGGCGTCCTGTGAAGAGTTTTGTAAGGCAGTAGATATAAATGGCGGAACGCCTGCAATTGTGTTAGAGCCGCAGGCATATTTTGAATATTTCTATAATGAATGGCAAAAAGGGAATCCAGCATATGAAGCTACTGTTAACTTTGCAGAAGCCTGCGCTAAATTTAAAAAGCCGATATTCATTATCTTTGCGCATGAGATGAATGGTTCATGGTATCCATGGTCAGCATGGATAGACAGGAATAGTAATCTTACGCAGGACAAAGGCGAAGAAACGGGACATACGCCTGAAAAATATCAAGAAGCATTCCGCAATGTAAGCAATATCTTCCATAAAAAAGCGCCTAATGTAGCTATGGTCTGGTGCCCTAATCAGGGCTGGCTTGGCAAAGGAAGAGTGGACCCATATACCCAATTTTATCCTGGCGATGAATATGCGGATTGGGTTGGCCTGGATTTTTATGAAAGAGGATGGGATATGCCGCCCCGGGATGCAAAATTGTGGGGCGGGTTATTTATTCATGGCCTTACTCATGACTCAATGGATAACCCGGACACAGAGGAAAGTGAAAGCGTAAATTTTTATAAGACGTTTTGTGAAGAAAAGAACAAACCTCTTATGCTCTCCGAAACAGGCGCTACGTGTACTTACAGGACTGACCTGACTGAAAGAGATAGAAAAGAAATGAGCTATAATTGGAAGGCTCAGCGGTGGAATTCTAAAGAATACGGCTGGCTTATCAGCGTTTACGGGACATCTTATTTCGACAAATTCCAGATAGATTACCCCATAGATAAAATGCTCCCTAAGCTAAAGGCAATTATCTGGTTTAACCAGGCAAAAAGCGAAGACATCCCAGCAAAAAAAATATCGGAAGATAAAAGTAAAATAGAGATAGTGTGGTTTAAAAAAGGCTGGTTTGATTATAGAATAGGATGGGACTCAGTTTCAGAAACTAATAAATATGCCCCTGATAATAAATATCCCGATGAGATTTCTTTGTATAGTTTACTGATCGGGAGCGATTATTTTATTTCAAAAGTTAGACCTTGACAAAATCATAGAAATCATAGAAAATAAATAGTATGAAGAAGATATTGGCATATTTAATAATCGGGCTTTTGATAGCAATACCTGTTTATGCTTACGTTGGCTATAAGGAGACCAAGACAGCGGTTATGACCATGACCATAGCCCCTCTTTTCTCTGTTTCCGTGAGCCTTAATACCCTGGATTTTGGGAATGTGCAACCGGGTTTATGGAAAGAACTCAAGACAGCAGGCGGAGGCTACCATAATGAAGTTGTATGTAAATCAAATGACGGAGAAATATGGCATCTTAAAATAAAAATTGACCATGCCTTAACATCAGAATCAAAGACTATCCCACTTGCTAACCTTAAATGGATGTGCGCTTATGTCGGGAGCAAGAACTCCCCATATGCGGCAGGCACAGGAACGCTGGCCAATGCAATAGATTATATCTCTTTTACGACAGCAGATGCCCTTGTTTATACATGCGGCGCTGATGAAAAGAATAATTTGCCAAATGGTATAGGAGCGCAATTTAACTATGGTTTAAGCGTCCCGGATACGCAGTCAGCAGGTAACTATACAGCCATCGTTACCTACACCATGACAGAAACATTATAAAACCTGATATTTAAAAACAAGCCCAAATTCAAATTACGACTTGACATAAGAGAAAATGTATGGTAAACTTATAGTAGAATAGAGGTGGTTAAAGTAAAAGTAACAACTTTTAAAAAGTATTAATTTCTCGAAAAGGCAAACCTCGAGCAATCGGGGGACGCAAAGCCACGGGCCTTACAGAAGGCAGCCGGGTTGCCGAAAAAGAATATTCGTCAACCCGGTTTTTTATTAGAAATAAAAAGTGAAAAAAAAGTTTTATAACAAAAGGAGGATAAAATGAAAAGGATTCTAACATACTTGACAGTTGTTTTGATGACACTAATGCCTATTTACGCTTATGCTTTAAGCGATACTAAGACAGCAGCTGTAAGCGCCACCGTAACACCTCTTTTCTCTGTTTCGGTAAGCCTTAATACTATAGATTTTGGAAGTGTGCAGGCAGGTTCATGGGCAGAACTCAAGACAGCAGGCGGAAGTTACCATAATGAAGTTGTATGTAAATCAAACAATGGGCAGACATGGTACATTAAGATAAAGGTTGACCATGCCTTAACATCAGGATCGAATACCATTCCGCTGGCTAACTTTAAATGGATGTGCGCTTATGTCGGGAGCAAGAACCCCCCGTACGCAGCAGGTACAGGAACGCTGGCCAACGCAATAGCTTATATCTCTTTTATAACAACAGATGCCCTTGTTTATACATGCGGCGCTGATGAAAAGAGTAATTTGCCAAATGGCATAGGAGCGCAATTTAACTATGGTTTAAGCGTCCCGGATACGCAGCCGGCAGGCAGTTATACAGCTACTGTTACTTACACCATGACAGAGACATTATAATTTAGGATATCGCAAAGATTAGTTAATATGATGTGCAGAAAGAGGCCAAAATAAAATAAGAGAAAAAGTTGACCTCTTTCTTTTTTTATGATACAATAATATCAGATGAAAAGCTTAAAAAAATGCATTGTTAGTTTAATAACGGTGATAGCGGCATGTGGCGGTGTTTTTGCCTTTGCTGAAGAAACTCCTCCGGTAGATTTGTCTGCTTCAGTGAGCGTAAAATTACTATTCAAGATGGATATAGATAAAAGCGTTATAAGTTTTGGACGAGTACTTCCGGGCGAATGGAAAAATCTAGGCGAAGGAAGCTATTATAATCAGGTTACCTGCCAGTCAAATAACGGCAAAATATGGTATCTGCTGATCAGCCTTTCGAGCCCTCTTACAGGCGCGCGGCATAATGAAAAGATACCTGCAAATAAGTTAAAATATATGCCAGGATGGACCAATGGCACCGGAACCGTGCATGACCAGTATACGTTTAAGGAATTTGGGACAGAGGATTCTTATGTATATACAAGCAATGTAGAAGACGCCATAGCTAACCCTATATATATTCAATTTCAATATGGCGTAAACGTTCCAGATAACGGAACAGCGGATGACTATAGCGCTACTGTAGTTTATACCATGATGGAGATGCTGTGATGAAATTCATTTTCATAACTTTATTGCTGGTTTCTATTACAACTATATGTTTAGCAGGAGAATTTACAATGTCTACGGATACGTCAAATGTCTCATTCGGAGAAATGGCAATAGGGGACTGGAAAGAATTAGGCGGCGGAACCTATCATAATCAACTTACCTGCAAATCTACGAACGGCAAGACATGGTATGTGAAGATTTATGTCTTGGCTCCGCTTACTTCCGGAACAAAGACTATAAACAATAGTTATTTTAAATATATGCCGGGATGGACTAACGGCACAGGAAGCGTCCAGAATCAATATTCGTTTATAGCATTTAGCGGCATTTCTAGCCTTGTGTATGTAAGCGGGCCTGATGATAACAGCGGAAGCGATGTATACCTTCAATTTAAATATGGCCTTTCAATACCCGCTAATCAGGTAGCAGGTATTTATAATACAACAGTCCGATACGTAATGACGGAGACGCTTTAACTTATGTTTATTAGAAAAATTACCATCTTCCTTTTTGTTTTGGCTGCATCATCTGCTTTTATATTTGTAAAGCCTGCCGAAGCTATAAAATTAAACATAGACCCCCCGCGCATTGAATTCTCTGTCAAAGCAGGAAAAACAGTAAATGGCATGGTAACTCTGGCTAACGAAGAGAAAGATACAGCATTACATATTAAAGTCTACCTCCAGGATTTGATATATCTGCCGGACGGAACCAATGATTTTGTGTCTCCGGGCAGCACGCCTTGGTCTTGCGCCAAATGGATTAAGATACGACCCGTGGAATTTGAACTGCTTCCGGGCGGAAAGCAAAATGTCAGGTTTAATTTATTAGTGCCTCCCGATACTAAAGGAGGCCGTTACGCTATAATTTTCTTCGAGGCTTCGCCAGCCCTGATTTCTGGCAAACGCGGGGCTAGCGTAGATGTAAATATAAGAATGGGCACTATAGTTTTACTTACTGTGCAGGATACAGTTATTTATAAAGCAAAGCTTACAAATTTTGAGATTTCTGATTCAGATGATAAGGATTTCCTAAATATAGCTGTTTCTGTGTATAATAATGGCAATGTCCTTATCCGGCCTATTGGAAAGGTAAAGATAGAAGATGAAAACGGCAAGAAAATAGATGAGATGGATTTCAATGTAAAGGGAGGCGGAGTTTTGCCAAAGACTGGCAGAGAATTTATTGTTAAATATAAAAAGCCTGCTTCTGAAGGGAAATATAATGGAATTATTACTATAGATTATGGCGGTGAAGTGCTTATAGGAGGGCAGTCTAAATTTACTGTTAGTACTGGAAACTAATAGGGTTATAGAAATTTTTAAAATAATATTCAAGGAGATTAGGTAGTTGCCTAACCTCCTTTTTTTATTTCAAACCATTTGACAGAATTAGATTATATGCTATACTATGCTATACTATGGATATTATGCTATATTATCCCAGATTTTGCAATAGCAAAATCTGCCTGACTTGTCCCTGCGTTTAGATTTACTTTTGTAAATCTGCAGGGAAGGGCCGACAGATTAAATCCGATAGGATTTAATCTTGCTCGTCGGGGTAATCCCAAACAAATTTC
>MNVP01000017.1:9128-10537 GCA_001871815.1 Candidatus Omnitrophica bacterium CG1_02_40_15 | reverse complement strand
TGGAAGTTCTTTCATGCGCAAAATATCTGCTTTTGAAATGGCAGTGGTATATTTTGCCTTGATTTTTTTACCTTATGCAATTTGGTACTGGCGCAAACGCATTGAAATTTGGATAATTTTCATATTTTGTATTTACATGATGCTTGTTTATGGGTTGGTAGTTTGCAATATAGGGACATTGTATCGAATGCGGTATGTATATATTACAACTTTAGTGGCTTTGGGGATCGCAGGTTTTATTGCTTCACTCGGGCAGTTAAAGATCAAAAGAGAATATTGGAAAAATAAATGTGCGCAATAGCAGGCCTGTAAGGAGAGATGGCTTTAAATGAAGGCGATTTTTGTCTCCAACACATCTTTGACCATTCGTAACTTTAGAGTCGGATTAATGCAGGCTTTAAAATCTAAAGGCTATGATGTAATTTTTTGCTCCCAGGATAATGGTTATGCTGAGGAAGTGGTAAAAAAAGGATTTACCTTTATCCCTTTAACCATCGATCGTAAAGGCACAAATATTTTTACAGACTTAAAACAGGTTTTTGCGTTTTATAAGATATATAAGGAAGAAAAGCCTAACATCGTTCTGCATTACACAATTAAGCCAAATATTTATGGTTCTATAGCGGCCAGGCTTGCGGGGGTACCCTGTATTAATAACATAACAGGATTGGGCTACGTTTTTATTAAAAAAAATCCAATTTATTTTTTGGTAAAATTTTTGTATAAAATCAGCTGTAACCTCGCGAAACGAACTTTTTTTCAAAATAAGGATGACCTGAATTTATTTCTTGAAAAAGGCCTTATAGATAAAAATAAGGCCATGCTTGTAAACGGTTCCGGAATTAATACAAATTTTTTTAGTCCCGATTTTTGTAGAGCTGTCAAAAAAGAAGAGGGTTCGTTCGTTTTTCTTTTTACCGGAAGATTTTTATGGGATAAGGGGCTTGGAGAATTTGTGGAGGCCGCAAGGCTTACAAGGCAAAAATATTCAAAAACGCGGTTTTGGTTAGCAGGAATAATAGACCCGGGTAATCCTGCGGGAATCAGCCTGGAGATAGTAAAAGAATGGGAAAGAGAAGGGATTATTGAATACCTGGGGGAAATTCAGGATATCAGGCTATTCATCTGCCAGGCAGATTGTGTTGTATTGCCTTCCTACCGCGAAGGAATTCCGAAGTCGCTTTTAGAAGCCTCGGCTATGGAAAAGCCGATAATTACAACTAATGCGGTCGGCTGTCGCGAGGTGGTAGAAGAAGGGATAAATGGTTTTTCCGTACCCGTTAAAGACGCTCAGGCGTTAGCCGATTCGTTTTGTAAAATGATAGAGTTGAAGCCTGAAGAACGTTTAAAAATGGGCAAGGCCGGGCGGAAAAAAATAGAAAAAGATTTCAAAGAGGATATTATTATAG
>MNVP01000017.1:0-9118 GCA_001871815.1 Candidatus Omnitrophica bacterium CG1_02_40_15 | reverse complement strand
TGAAGAAATAGAGCAAATCACGGGTTGATTTTTATGCCTACAGTCTTTATAACGGGAGCAACCGGGTTTATCGGCCGCGCTTTATGCGTTAAGATGCTTGACAGCGGGTGGAGGGTTTTGGGTGCTTTCCGTAAAAATTTTTCCGGCGGCACTTTGCCCGAACGGATGAAAGGCATACAAATTGAAGCTATCGAAAATTATAATGACGCCGATAGAGATTTTGAGGGCGTTGATACAGTCATTCATCTTGCCGGCCGTGCGCATGTAATGAATGATACCGTAATTGATAGTCTTGATGTTTTTCGCAGGATTAATGTAGCTGGAACCGAACGTTTAGCGCGTGCGGCTGCAAGGGCAGGTGTAAAAAAATTTATTTTTATCAGCTCAATAAAAGTAAACGGAGAATCTTCTCAGTCGCCATATACCGAAAAGGATATGCCGGCGCCTAAGGATCCATATGGTATCAGCAAATATGAGGCGGAACAGGCATTGACCAGTATAGCAGCCGAGACAGGACTTAAAATGGTGATCTTACGTCCGCCGTTAGTTTATGGTCCCGGCGTTAAAGCAAATTTTAAGAGCCTTATTAGGATAGTCACAAGCGGATTGCCTTTGCCATTTAAAAGCACCCATAATCGCCGCAGCTTCATCTATCTCGGCAATTTGACAGACGCTATTTTTACAAGCGTCGTCCACTCGAAGGCTGCAGGCGAAACTTTTTTGGTAAGCGATGGGCAGGATGTGTCTACGCCGGATTTAATAAAAATGATTGCTTGTGCGATGAATAAGAAGGTAGTTTTATTTTCTTTGCAACCCAGTATCCTAAAGGCGTTGTGTAAAATTGTAGGAAAGACTGAAGAACTGGAGAAATTAACCGGGTCCCTCCTTGTTGACAGTAGTAAAATTAGGAACCTGCTTAGTTGGAAGCCACCGTTTACTCTTGAAGAAGGGATAAAAGAAACCGTTAAGAACTATAAATTATGATCAAACGTATTTTTGATCTCATTTTTGCGGTTTTACTACTGGTTTTCTTAAGTTTACCGCTGGTTTTGATAGGCTTAATTATTAAATTGACCTCTTCAGGGCCAGTGCTATATTGGTCTGACCGGATCGGAAAAAACAATAAGATATTTAAAATGTGTAAATTCCGCACGATGCGCATGGATGCCCCGGCAGTTGCAACGCATCTTTTTAATGATGCGGATCGCTATCTTACGCCAATAGGTTCTTTTTTGCGCAAATTCAGTTTAGATGAACTGCCGCAATTGTTTAACATAGTATCGGGCGATATGACTTTTGTGGGCCCAAGGCCGGCATTATTCAACCAGGACGATTTGATCGAATTAAGGACGAGAAAGAACGTGCACACACTTATCCCGGGAGTTACCGGCTGGGCGCAGATTAACGGTAGGGATGAACTCCCAATTCCTGTAAAGGTTGAATTTGATGAGTATTATTTGAAAAATAGAAGTTTGCTTCTGGATGCCAAAATTATACTGATCACAGTGTTTAAGGTTGTAAATAGAGAAGGAGTAGCACACTAGAAAACCATGAAAAAAGCTTATAAAGCATTTATATTAAAATACCGACGCCTGCTTATCTTATTTGCTAATTTATTTTTGGTATCCTTATCTTATTATTTGTCTTTTATGCTGCGTTTTGATTGTAATTTGCCTACCGATTATTTTAAGGTTTTTATTAAGACTTTACCATTCTTGGCTCTTATTAAACTTTCGGTTTTTTATTATTTTGGTTTATTCCGCGGGCTTTGGAGGTATGTAAGTATTTATGATCTTAAGCAAATAATAAAAGCTAACATAGTTGCTACAGTAGTTTTTATTTCCGGCAGTATTTTTTTATATGGAGCAAGCATTGTCTCCAGATTCATTTTTGTAAACGACTTTATTATTTGTGTATTTCTTATAGGGGGGATACGTTTTTTAACTCGCATCATCAGGGAAAGATATCATGGCCCGCTTTTAGAAAATGAGCGGGTTAAGGTGCTTATCGTCGGAGCCGGAGAGGCGGGGATATTGCTTTTGAAAGAATACAGGCATAATCCTACATTAGGAGAGGTGATTGGTTTTATTGATGATGATAAGGCAAAACAGAATGAAACTATCCAGGGGGTGAGGATTTTAGGAGATAGGAACGCTATACCTAAGGTCGCTAAGGATTGTAATGCAAGGGAGATTGTTTTAGCTATTCCTTCAGCAAAAGGCGAGGTAATCAGGGATTTAATTGCCTGCTGCAAAGTGCCTAATATTAAATTGAAGATTGTCCCGGGCCTGGCTAAAATCATAAGCGGAGAGTTGAAGATAAGCTTAAGAGAGGTAAGGCCTGAGGATCTTTTAGGCAGGGAGACTGTAAGCATTGATGAGTGCGAGATAGCTAAATACCTAAGAGATAAAAAAGTTTTAATTACCGGGGCTGCCGGTTCTATCGGCTCGGAGTTGTGCAGGCAGGTGGCCTTACGCTTTCATCCAGCAGGGCTTATCTTAATAGACCATAATGAAAACAACCTTTACTTTTTAACTCTTGAGCTTAAGTCTAAGTTTAAGAACTTAAATATAAAATCGATTATTGGAGATATTAATGATATCGGCCTCTTAAAGAAGGTTTTTTCTGAATGTAAGCCACAGGCGGTGTTTCATGCCGCAGCTTATAAGCATGTGCCGCTTATGGAGGAAAACCAAATAGCGGCGGTGAAGAATAATGTTTTGGGCAGTAGGAACATGATTTACGCAGCGCATCACTACAAGGTAGATAGATTTGTTTTGGTTTCAACGGATAAAGCCGTAAATCCGGTAAATATTATGGGGTTAAGCAAGAGGTTAGCAGAAATATTCCTACAGGCTAAAGCCAGGCGCAGCAAGACTAAATTTATGGCAGTGCGTTTTGGCAATGTCCTGGGCTCTGACGGAAGCGTTGTGCCTTTGTTTAAAAAGCAAATAGAAGCCGGCGGCCCGATAACTATTACTCATCCGGATACCGCTCGTTATTTTATGAGCATAAAAGAGGCTGTGCTTTTGGTGCTGCAGGCAGGAGCTATTGGAGTGGGGGGAGAGATATTTATTCTGGATATGGGGGAGCAAATAAAGATTCTTGATTTAGCCCGCGATTTAGTGTCGTTGTCCGGATTGGAACTGGGTAAGGATATTGGCTTAGAGTATATAGGCTTGCGGCCGGGTGAGAAAATCAGAGAGGAGATGTTGTTGGATAAGGAAAAGGATAAAGTTACAAAACATAATAAGATTTATATTAGTCAAGCCGATGAGCTTGACGTTGTTACCTTAAGGAAGCAAATGAAGGAATTAGAGGGATATGTTAATTCAACGGATAAAGAAAAAGTTGTTAAGAAGATGAAGGAAATAGTTAGAAAAAGCCATGCTGAATAGGGACGAGATTTTTTTGTATTTTGACCGGGCAATAATTGCCTGTTTGTGCCTTTTAATCTTCTGCCTGCCATTTGCGAAAGCAGGAGTTGAGAGTTTTGTTTGGTCGGCAATATTTATTTTTATCCTAAAGAGGGCGCTGGGATATAGGGCTGGCTCATTATGGGGGATGTTTCCTAGAACCGAACTAAACAAGGCCTTAGGGATATTCATCGCGGTTAATGTGTTACCAGTGATTTTTAGCGTTAATCTCGCTTTGTCTTTACGTGGTTTTTTCGGTAAGGAGCTGAAGTTTTTGGCAATATATTTTATGTTGGTTGAAGTTATTAACAGTAAGAGGCGCCTTAAAATTGTTTTAATCGCGATTATCTTTTCGGCGGTGTTAATAGTGCTTGATGCAGGTGCGCAGTGTTTTAGGGGAGTAGATTTTTTAAGAGGGCATGAGTTAGGCTGGTATTCATTTGGTGCTTCTTTTAATACCGCAAGTGGTTTTTCCGCTTGGTTAATCGTAATTATTCCTATATTTATAGGAATAATAGCTGCAAATATAATACCGGACATAAAATTAAAAATCTTCTTATTCTTATCGATTATTATCCAGTTTCTATATCTATTAAAGACTTATTCACGCGGTGCATGGGTAGGTTTTTCCGCAGGTTCTTATTTAATGTTCTGTTATTTTGTCAGAAGCTTGATTTTAAGAGTTGTAATATTGTGTTTAATCGCAGTTATATTTTTATTGCCGATATTCTTACCACAATCTATAAAAAGCAGGGTTTCCGATATGCTTTATACAAATTTTAATTTTGTCTACACTGTAGTCGTGCGGGTAAAATCAATTCCCCAAATCAGCAGCAGTTCAAATTTTATACGAGCCAAACTTTGGAAGGAATCTTTAGAGATGATCAAAGATTATCCTTTGACCGGCTGTGGGTTAAATACTTATTCAGTAGTTGCGCGGGATTATAAAAGTTTTGATGGGGGAGGAATATATCCACATAATTCTTATCTACAGATGGCAGCAGAAACAGGTTTGTTGGGGCTATTTGCTTTTCTCTGGGTTTTGTTCAGTTTCTTCAAAATGGGGCTGCAACATTTTAATCAGAAAAGAGACTATTTGGTCCTTGGGCTTTTATCCGGTATTTTAGCATTTCTGGTGCAAAGTTTTTTTGATACCAATCTTTATGCATTGCAGATGGTAGTTTTATTCTGGTTTATGCTCGGCCTGACGGTGGCTGTGATTAAGTTTGACTTGGCAAAATAATCCTTGAAAAATCTCCCTTTTATGGTATATTTCTTATAAGTGCTAAAAATAACATTTTAGAGAAACGTATGCAATATCTTGATTTTCAGAAGGCGCTTAAGAATTTTACTGTGTTTTCACTTGCCGATATCCGGCAGGTGGAGCCGGAGTTCTATCGCCGCAGGCTTAATGAGTGGCAGGAAAAAGGCTACATTAAGAAGGTGATCAAGGGTTACTATATTTTCTCCGGCCTAGCCCTTGAAGAAAAGGTTCTTTTTGAGATCGCAAACCGCATCTACAGCCCATCATACATTTCTTTTGAAATGGCGCTGGCGTATTATGGGCTTATTCCAGAAAGTGTCTATGGTATTACTTCCGCCTCAACCCGCAAAACCAGCCATTTTGCGACATCGGTAGGGGAATTTATTTACCGGACTATCCGTCCGAAACTCTATTTCGGTTTTGAATTTTTGAAGAATAACGGGAAGTTTTTTAAGCTGGCTTCTCCGGAAAAGGCATTTTTGGATCTCCTCTATATTAAGACTGAACTCCGCGACACGGTGAGTTTTGAGGGGATGCGCATTAATCATGAGGTATTCCTTAAGCTTATGGACCGCGGTAAAATGAATGATTATTTGGCCGCATACGCTCAGAAATCTTTAAAGCATAGGGTGGATAATTTTTGGGAGTATATCGCGCATGCTTGAACTTAAGCAGATAGAATCATTTTTTCCGGAACACTTGTGGCATTTTAAGCGCAACCTTTTGCGGGAGTATTTGCAGTATAAGGTCCTTGATGCTGTTTTCGGCAGCCGCTATGGGCAAAAGCTTGTATTTATGGGAGGAACGGCAATTCATATTGCGCATGGCCTGCCCAGATTTTCCGAGGATCTTGATTTTGACAACCGGGGGCTTACGCAGAAGGATTTTAGCGCTCTGATTCAGGCTGTGGCTAAGAAGCTTGCACTGGAAGGTTATGTCCTTGAAACCAGCAGTTCGTTTAAGGGGGCTTTTAGCGCGGATATTAAGTTTAAGGGGGTTCTTTTTGAGACGGGGCTTTCCGGCCACAGGGAAGAAAAAATTCTTATTAAACTTGATGCCGAGCCGCAGTACCCAAGCCTATCGGAAGGCTTGGTACGCGCTTCTGCGCAGAAGTTTCAATACGCGCCGCAACGACTGATTATAAGTAAGTTTGATGTGTTTTCAGGTATTAGTGTTGTCCCTGCTGATATTTTATTAGCGCAGAAGTTTTATGCTATTCTTATGCGTAAACGCCCGATGGGAAGGGATTTTTATGACGCGATATTTTTGGCAGGCAAGGCAAAGCCGGATTTTGCTTATCTGAAGGAGCGCGTCGGTATTAAGGATAAAGAAGGGCTTAAAATTGCTTTGCTTGGGCATTGCGCGAAACTTGATTTTAAGCTTTTGGCGCGGGAGGTGGAGCAGTTTTTGTTTTCGCCTGCTGATGCGAAGAAAGTGCTGCTTTTTACTGAGTATGTGAAGGGATTGTAAACAGGTTGTGGCAGTAGGTACCTTAACGCCGCAATCTCCAAAAGAGAGAAAGAGTGGTTGAAAATATTGAGATTAATAAAGCAATAAAATTTGCTTTGGCGTTGGATTAGTTTTATTGGTTGGATGGAATGAACATAAGATTCAGGAAGCATTAGCAGGGTTAGAAAGGGTAATTTCTCCATATAAACCAGAATTTCTTGCAAGAATGTATCGAGCAAGGGCTTCTGATTTAGTTTGTAGTGATTACAAGGTCAAAATAAGTATTGCAATTTAGGTATAACTAAATTATAATACATATTATGCAGAGGCAAACTTATACCTCTTTACAGTTAAAAGAGATATTTCACCTGGAATTTTTAAGGTGGCTGGCAAGAAAATTAAAGCCGGATTATTATGCCCTTAAAGGCGGGGTAAATTTACGTTTTTTTTACCAGAGTTTGCGCTATTCAATGGATATGGATATAGACGTTCGAGTGATCAATGTAAGCGCTTTATGCGATATCGTTATGAAGATACTCCGGTCCCTCTCCTTTCAGGAAAGCCTCAAGCCTTTTGGAATCAATAAAATTACTCTGTCTGATATGGCAAAAGCAAAGCAGGCCCAGACAACGCAAAGGTTTAAAATTCATTTAATCACTGCCGCGGCAGAGGGCCACTTTGCCAAAATTGAATTTTCACGAAGGGGGTTTAAAGGCGAAGTAACGGTTGAGCCTATTTCAAATGCTATCTTGCGCGAATATAAATTGGCTCCTTTAGTGGTTCCGCATTACAGTGCTGATTCGGCAATAGCTCAAAAGATAGAGGCCCTGGTTACAAGGAGCATAATTCAGGCAAGAGATATTTTTGACCTGTATATTTTAACTTCGCAGTTGGATTACCCTGAATCAAAAGAAATCAAAATAAACGGGGCTAAATTAATGAAGGCAAATGATAATCTGCTTGAGGTTGGCTTTGAGCAGTTCAGGGATACAGTAATATCCTACTTATCCACGGAGGACCAGCAAGTGTATTCTTCCGCTAATATATGGGATGAGATAAAGTTAAGGGTGTCTAATTTCATAGAAGGGTTGCAAAAACAATGAAGAGGCAGTCTGTTTTGGGGGCTATCAAGAAATTAAACAAACCTGTATTTAGGACTTACGAATTATCGGCGGTCTGTGAAAAGTCTTCGTCCGCGGTGATTCAGGGCCTTGGTTTTCTTCAAAGGCAGGGCGCGGTTTTTAAGGTGTATCGGGGCATATGGGCTCAGGTTTTGGATAAGCCTTTAAGCCCTTATATTGTTGTTCCTTATCTATTATCCAGGCAGCGCGCCTATGTTTCGTTTATAAGCGCGCTGCATCTTTATGGAATAATTGAACAGATTCCCCAGGTAATCACCCTTGCTTCCACAACGCACACAAGAGTTATCCGAACAAGGGTGGGGACATTTTCTGTCCACCGCATAACGCCTTCTTTTTTCGACGGGTTTCTCTGGTATAAGCAGGAGGGGGATTTTCTTATAGCCGAACCCGAGAAGGCATTGGCAGACTGTTTATATCTTTCGGGTTACAAGAAAAGGCAATTCAGCCACTTTCCTGAATTACATTTCCCCAAGACATTTAGTTTTAAAAAGGTAAGGGCGTGGATAGATAAGATGCCCAATCCGAAACTCGTCTCATACGCGCGTGAAAAATTGAAACAAATCCAAACATCTTAAGAATTCTTTAACAAAGATTTGTTTTGCGATTGTTGCGAGATTGCTGCCCAGCAATCTCTGATTACAGCGATTTATTTCCGTCGGTAAAATCTCTGTAATTTTTTTAAAATCTTCATAATCAGAGGCCGCTGGTGTAGTTTTTAGTAATTTTTCAGCGGCCTCTTATAATTTATGTTGACAAATATGTATTCAATATGGTATACTTAATTGTAAATAAAATTATAGGGAGGCAGTAGGATGAAAAGTACAACAGTTAGAATTGATCCTAGAGCGCATATTATGTTGCGTCGTATCGCAGAGCAATCTAAGGAATCTATGCAATCCACTCTTACCAAAGCCATAGAGCTATATCTCCGACAAACCTTTCTTAAAAGGGCTAATCTGGCGTTTGCGGCTATACGCAAAGATCCAAAAGCATGGCAAGAGGAATTGAAAGAACGGGAAGAGTGGGACTCAACCCTGTTAGATGATGCGAGGGAATCTTAATCTATGGGCAAACCTTGGCGAGGCGAGATTTGGACTGTTAATCTTAATCCTGTAAAAGGTCATGAACAAGCCGGATTCCGTCCAGGTCTTGTCATATCTGTAGATACCTTTAATCATGGACCAGCAGGTTTAGTTGTTATTATCCCTATTACAAGTAAAGAAAAAGGAATCCCTTTTCATGTTGCAATAAATCCTCCAGAAGCTGGGGTATCCAAAAAAAGTTTTATTAAATGTGAAGATGTAAGGTCTGTTTCTACGGAACGACTATCTAAGTGTCTTGGAAAAGTATCACTTGGGATATTGAGGGCTGTTGAAGATCGACTTAAGATACTACTTGATTTATTTTAAGGCTGCAGGTAAAAAAACACACCACGCAAATCACCTACCATACTTTTACAACATACCTGAGTTAAAAAAAACTTCACTGAACGCAAGATAGAAGGTTTTTTGGGGCATTCTAGGGGCCGATGCCAAACGCAAAACCCGCGAAAAACCGGATTTTGTGTTTCCCGACGGGTTATCATCGGGAAATTGCCCTTTAATCGCCCCGTAGAGCCACGATTTCCAGGTGAGCCATAAAAGGGCCGCCCACAAGGCCATGGTTTGGTCTCCTTTGCCAAAGCCATAGGATAAGACCTGCCTTTTCCCGACGACCCCCGCCCTTTCTTACTATATAGAGTGGCCTTGTGATAGAAGAATAATAATAAAAATTGTTGCAAAAACAAATAAATATGGTATACTTTTAATATGGAATTTGAATATGATATAGACAAATCAGCAGCAAAC
>MNVP01000076.1 GCA_001871815.1 Candidatus Omnitrophica bacterium CG1_02_40_15 | reverse complement strand
TAGCCAAGGTTTTGCGGCAACAGGTATCGTATGGGACAGAATTGGTGCCTTTACTTGCAACTTAATGGATAGCATATGCGATTTTACCGAAAAAAATAAGGATATTGAAAGGCAATAACAGTTCGGAAACAGTTATTTTAGATAAAAAATGCCTTGAAATTGAATTGTCGGACAGCCTCTGGGGGCAGCCATCAGCCGACAGCCGAGCCTCGCGGTGGAAATCAGCTTGTTACTGTTAAGATTGCTTTGCCCCTTCAGGGCTCGCAATGACATATTGGTTTTTAAAATAAGTTCGGATTTCAGCGGCAATGCAGCGCCAATTTTTGCTTTGCAAAAATTGATCCTGAGAATACGACCGAATAGGGAGTATTCGAAAGACCTCGCCAAAGGCTGATTTGATCCTGAGACTGCGACTGAATAAGGAGCAGCCGAAAGACCTTAAATTAATAAATAGTAGATATTTCAGCGGCTACAATCCTCCTATTCGTCAGATTGCTTAACGCCGTTTCAAGATCAAATTCGCATTCGCGAATTTGAAAATCAATTGACGAATTTTTTAACCTGTGATATCATCTAGACTTAACGTCTGGATTAAATGTGCCCCCATAGCTCAGCTGGTAGAGCAAATCCCTCTTAAGGATAAGGTCACAGGTTCGAACCCTGTTGGGGGTACCATGAACCACTCGCTAAGCTCTTCGTAGTAGGTCGATATGTCGCTCGGGTTCATGGTAAACCATTTCGCTTTCGCTCGCTTGCCCTATACCGGAGCGAGATAGCAATCATACACGTATAACTTAGCGACTGGTATAAGGGGTTCATGGCAGGCCATTACGTTAAGATTATTTAACGCTCGCTTGCCCTATACCGGAGCGAGATAGCAATCATACATGTATAACTTAGCGACTGGTATAAGGGGTTCATGGCAGGCTATGAATCTTTATACGATTTAGGGCTTGCCCTGTACCGGAGCGAAATAGAGATTTTAAAAAGTATAACTTAGCGACTGGTACAGGGGCGGATGGCGGAACTGGCAAACGCGTACGGCTTAGGACCGTATGGAGCAATCCTTGGAGGTTCAACTCCTCTTCCGCCCACCAAATGGTTTAAAGATTTATTGTTTGGAGAAGGGCAGGAGTTGAAGGGAGTCCCGATAAATGCGACAAATAGGAGCATTTGTTTATCGGGACGAGTGGCCGACCTTGAGCGAAGCCCCGCCCTTTCTATGAAAGGGCGGGACGAAGCGAAAGGCGCCAATTCCTCTTCCGCCCACCACTTATAAATATGATAAATGTTATAGATAAAATCGCAATAATGAATAAAGCTCGTGCAAAATATAGAATTGAACATGATATAGAAATTAAAGAGCAAGCAGAAAAATCTTTTGAACAGTATGAAAATGATCCACTTTTTATTGCGGGTATAATGCTTTATTGGGCGGAGGGAAAAACTGCAGAGAAAAAAGCTTATTGTCTGGAATTGAATAATTCTGATCCTGAATTGTTAAAATTGTACTGCCGATTCCTACACAAATATCTCAATATAGCAGAGGGTAGAATTAGAGCTAGACTGTTTCTATATCCGGATTTAAATGAGAATAATATTAAATTATATTGGTCGGAGTTATTGAATATTCCATTAGATCAGTTTATTAAGTCCTATATAGCAGATACCCGTAGTTCTGTTACAAAGAATAAATTGCAGTATGGGACATGCAGTGCATATATTACAAGTAAAGATTTGCGTTCTATAATGGCGGTTTGGATAGAGAAGTTCGCCAGTCTCTATTCTTAAAGATTAGCGTTTGAATTTTGCGGGTGTAGCTCAGTTGGTAGAGCACGACCTTGCCAAGGTCGTTGTCGTGGGTTCGAAACCCATCACCCGCTCCAAATTTCATCAGTTAAACCTTTTAAAAGGAGGAAACAGTATGCACATTCTTGATTTTTTGAATGAAAAGGCAGTATCAGCAGATTTAAAGTCCAAGGACAAAAATAGCATTATAAAAGAGCTTGTGGATCTATTGATCGAATCAGGCCAATTGAAGCCCAAAAACAAAGAGCCTGTTGTAAAAGTTCTTTTAAACAGAGAAGCGCTTGGTTCAACTGGCATTGGCCAAGGAATTGCTATACCTCACGGAAAATGCGAATATGTGAGTGAACTCATAGGCGCCTTTGGAATATCTAAAACCGGCATAAAGTTTGACTCACTGGATGGAGAACCAGTCTATATATTTTTCCTGCTATTAGCTCCTATAGAATCTTCAGGGCCGCATCTCAAGGCGCTGGCGCGCATTTCAAAATTATTAAAAGATAAATATTTCAGAGATTCGTTAAAAAGCGCAGACAGCGAAAAAACCCTAGTTAAGATTATAAAAGAAGAAGATATCAGAAGAGTATAATATATGTATTAATTAAAATTAAATTACGAACCACGAACCACGAATTACGAACGACGAACGACGAAAGACGATAATATGAAAAGATTGAAATGGTTGTACCCAGGAATGAAAATAAAACGCTGGATATTTACTTCCTTTACAGGTGTTTTATTGGTTGCGATAGGATCTATTATACTTATACTTAAAAGATTTCCTGGTTCAAAGATTATCGGCGGCGCTGTTGTAATTCTGGGCGCATTGATAGTTATATATGGCATGAAGAGGATGATAAAATCATTCATTGCAGTTTTTCTTCCTAAGAGAGAAAGAGAACTTGTAGATATTATGTATCATTACCGCCAGCTTGAAAAAGGGCCAAAGGTAGTGGTTATAGGAGGAGGAACAGGCCTTTCAACCATTCTTCATGGTTTAAAAGACGAGACAAGCAATATTACAGCAATAGTGACTGTTGCAGATGATGGCGGGTCTTCCGGAAGGCTAAGAGAGCAGTTTGGCATACTTCCGCCAGGAGATATAAGAAACTGCCTTGTTGCGCTTGCGGATGCAGAACCTTTGATGCGCGAGTTGTTTCAGTTCAGGTTCGGGAGCGAATCAGAACTAAGCGGGCATAGCTTCGGAAATCTATTTATAACCGCAATGTGCAAAGTTACCGGAGATTTCGAAAAAGCAATAAAGGAGTCCTCTAAAGTCCTTGCGATAAGAGGCAGGGTTATTCCTTCTACATTTGACAAGGTTAAACTTGTGGCAGAATATCGTAACGGGCAGAAGACAGTAGGCGAAACAAAGATAGTAAAACAGAATTCTCCTATACAAAAAATATATTTAGACCCTGAGCATTGCAAAGCTAGCTCAGAATCATTTGAGGCAATAGCTGAGGCAGACGTAATAATCCTTGGGCCTGGCAGTTTATACACAAGCGTTATACCAAATCTCCTGGTGGATGGCATAGCTGAAAAGATTGCTCAGTCCAAGGCGCCCAAGGTCTATATCTGCAATGTAATGACGCAGTCCGGCGAAACAGATAAGTATACAGCATTTGACCACTTGAATGCTCTCATAACTCATACACGGCCTGATATCCTTAGTTATTGTATTGTAAACATAGGTAAGGTGCCTAAAGAACTTCTTAAGAAATACGAAGGAGAAGGCGCTTATCCTGTTGTGGCTGATTCAGATAAAATTATAGAGAACGGTTATAACGTAATAGAAGGCGATGTGGTAAATGCTCAGAATCATGTAAGGCATGATGCCAAAAAACTCTCAAAGGTTATTATGGGCCTTACTCTTAAGACAAAAGGCAAAAAGATATCCATTGATTAGCCCGCTTATTTATACGATATAGAAAACAACTCCGATGCGGGCTACCCCGATAGCAGGATTAAATCGTATAACGATTTAATCCATCGGCCTTTCGGGCGAATATCTCATGTATAGCATGAAATATTCGGGTTAGGCGAATCCGACATGTTGATAGAAAAAAAAATAACCATTAAGAATGAACAGGGGCTTCACGCCAGGCCTGCGGCAATATTTGTGCAGATAGCTAATAAATACGAAAGCGATATTGCTGTAAAAAAAGGCAGGCAGGAAGTGAATGGAAAATCCATAATGGGGCTATTGACTCTTGCGGCAGAAAAAGGCGCTAAGCTTCATATCAAAGTAAACGGCCCTGATGCAAAAGAGGCAATCGAGGAACTTGAAAAGATAATACTGGGAGAAATGTCATAGACTAATCGCGGAACCAATGCGGAACTATAAAACCTATCGCGGAAAAAACGCGGAAATCATACATGAATTTCCGCGTAGTTCTGCGTTATGTTCAGCGTAGTTCAGCGATAAACAAAGGGAGCTAACACGTGTTAAAAGGTATACCGGCTTCGCCTGGAATAGCCATAGGCAAAGCATTTTTATTTGATACAAGGCAGCTTGTAGCAACTGAAAGGGATATCAAGCAGGATGCTGTCCCTTCCGAAATTATCCGCTTTGAAGAAGCCCTCATAAAGACGCGTTCAGAGATACTTGCCATACAGAAAAAGATTTCACGCGAAATGAGCGCCCAGCACGGAGAGATATTTAACGCTCATCTGCTGGTCCTGGAAGATAGGATGCTGATAGAGGAGGTTATAGAAGGCCTTAAAAAAGAACGTAAATGCGTGGAATATATATTTTCAAAGGTTATCGGTAAATATATAAACGTCTTTTCAAAAATGAATGATGAGTATCTGAAAGAAAGAACCAGCGACATAGAAGACGTAGGCAAAAGGATTCTGAAAAATCTTATAGGCGTTCAGGAAAAAACTCTTAGCGACCTGAAGGAGCAGGTAATAGTGGTTGCATATGATATTTCGCCGTCTGACACCGCTGATATGCATAAAAAGAATGTCATGGGATTTGTCACTGATATAGGCGGCAGGACTTCGCATACTGCAATTATGGCGAAGTCTTTGGAAATTCCTGCTGTAGTGGGCCTTGAAAAGGCGACAACTAAAATAAGACCAGGGGATATCCTGATTGTGGATGGGACAGATGGGATTGTAATAGTAGGCCCGGATAAGGTAATCCTTAAAAAATATGAGGCAAAGCAGCAAAAATTAGTAAAATTTGAAAAAACGCTTTTAGATTTTAAAGATACGCCTGCTGTCACTATTGACGGCCACAAAGTGGAGGTTTCGGCAAATATCGAATTGCCAGATGATGTCGGCTCTGTTATTTCGCATGGAGCAGAAGGCATAGGGCTATATCGCACGGAATTTCTTTATATGAATAGAAATAATTCTCCCGACGAGGAAGAGCAATTTGAGGCATATAAAAAAGTAGCTGTCAAGCTTGCTGGAAGCCCTGTTATCATACGCACACTGGATATCGGAGGAGATAAATTTTTGTCCCAACTCAAGGTCCCGCACGAGATGAATCCGTTCATGGGATGGAGGGCTATAAGATTCTGCCTTGCAAGGCCGGAGGTGTTTAAAGTGCAGTTAAGGGCGATACTGCGCGCAAGCGTATTCGGAAATATCAAGATTATGTTTCCCATGATATCGGGCCTCGGAGAACTCAAGCAGGCGATAAAAGTTTTAGAAGAAGCAAAAGAGGATATGAGAAATAAGTCGATTAATTTTAATCAGGACATAGAAGTAGGAGCAATGATAGAGATACCATCAGCTGCTTTAACCTGCGATCTTCTTGCCAAAGAAGTGGATTTTTTCAGCATAGGGACCAATGACCTTATACAATATTCTCTAGCAGTAGACAGGGCCAATGAAAAGATAGCTTATTTATATAAGCCTACTCACCCGGCTGTATTAAGGCTTATAAAAAATATTATAGATTCTGGCCACAAAGAAAATATATGGGTAGGTATGTGCGGAGAGATGGCAGCAGAGCCTGGGTTTGTCCTTATACTCTTGGGACTGGGGCTGGACGAATTTAGCATGAGCCCTGTGGTAATCCCTGAGGTGAAATACGTTATCAGCAATGTGAGATTTGAAGACGCCAGAAAAGCCGCAGAAAAGGCATTAAGCTTGCCTACGGGCGAAGAGGTAGAGGCCTTTACAAATAAACGGCTTAATGAGCTTATCCCATGGCTCAAGAAGACGAAAAAATCGGCATGAATAAACTGGACAATTTGGAATTTATAAAAAAACTGGACTGTTCAAATATGCTAAAGTTTATTCTAGATTTGCCTGAACAATGCCGCGATGCATACGCAATTGGAAAATCCATCAATATCAATAAACCCGCAATAAAAATAAATAATATAGTATTTGCAGGCATGGGAGGGTCTGGTATAGGGCCTGACATGGTAAAGGTTTACCTGGGGGATGAGCTTAAGATGCCTGTATCAATATGCCGCAATTATACCTTGCCTGATTTTGTGGGCAAGAGAACGATTTTATTCTGTTCAAGCTATTCTGGCAATACTGAAGAAACGCTTTCTTGTTTTAAGCAGGGCCTTAAAAGAAAAGCTTTTATAATTACAATGGGTTCAGGCGGCAGATTAAAAGAGCTATCTTCAAAAAACAGCAACACTCATATATCAATTCCTCCGGGATACCCTCCAAGGGCAGCTATTGGTTACATGTCTATAACAGTGCTTGGTATTTTAGTAAAGCTTGGGCTCATAAAAGATAAAGAAAATGATGTAAAAGAACTTTTTTCTATACTTACTGATGTCAGAGATAAAGAAATAGGCTTTAGCGTCTCTCTGAAAAAAAATATCTCCAAACAGATAGCTGTTAAGCTCTATAAAAGGTATCCCATAATATATGGCACAGCTGATACCACAGAAGCTGTAAGCAATAGATGGAGAGAACAGATCGCAGAGAATGGAAAGGCGCTTTCATCCAGCAATACGCTGCCTGAGATGAATCACAACGAGATAGTCGGCTGGAAATTTCCAGAAAAACTTCTTAAAGATTTCAAGGCCATAATACTTTGCGATAAGGATGATCATGAAAGAACAAAGGAGCGCGTAAGAATTACCAGTGAGATTATAAAAAAATCAGGCGCAGAGGTTCTGGTATTGAAAAAAGATAATGGCGGAAGGCTTGCTAGGATATACTCTCTTTTATATATAGGAGATTTTGTGAGTTTTTACCTGGCCATTCTTAATAATATTGACCCAACTCCGGTAAAGACAATAGATTATCTGAAAAAAGAACTAGGAAAGATATAACAATAGTTCTCGACTACGCTCGAACAATATTCTTCGAGCGAGTCCGCCATTGTTGTAGTGGCGGACGAGTCGAGAAGACAAAAAAATGAAAGTATTGCTATTAGCCGCAGGGTATGCCACAAGGCTGTATCCATTGACATTAAATACTCCAAAGCCGCTTCTTGAAGTGGCTGGCAAAACTGTCATGGGATATATATTTGATCTCATTGAGCCTTTGAAAAAGGTAGATGAGGTTTTTATTGCAACAAATAAGAAATTCTACCAGAATTTTGAGGACTGGAAAAAAAGATTTTCAAGTTCAAAAAAAATAACAATTATAGATGACGGCACAACCTCTAATGAGGCCAGGCTCGGGGCCACTGGAGATATAGAATTTGTCATAGAAAAAGAAAATATATCGGATGATTTGCTGGTTCTTGCGGGAGATAATCTTTTCAAGGCAGACCTTTCTATATTTACAAATTTTTGCATATCAAAAAAGCCTTCTATCACAATAGGCCTTTATGATATAAAAGACTTGATTCTTGCGGCCAGTTACGGTATAGTATCCATTGATAAAAATAATAAGATCATTGATTTTAAGGAAAAGCCTGCCAATCCAGCCTCTACTCTTGCGGCAATGTGCCTTTATTTTTTCCCAAAGAGAAAATTGGACATAATGAAAAGATACATGGGAATGGATAATGCGAAAGATGCGCCAGGTTATTTTCTGGAATGGCTTTATAAAAGAGAATCGGTATTCGGTTACGTGTTTAAAGATAAAAAGTGGTTTGACATAGGGGATAAAAAATCACTGGACGAGGCTGAAAAAGAATTTAGTAGGGGCGGTCAGTGACCGCCCCCTACAATAATGCAAAAGGGGGAATAGATGCCTAAAGGGAAATATTACGTTACTTCGGAATCAGTTGGAGAGGGCCATCCTGATAAGTTGTGTGATCAAATTTCAGATTCAATACTGGATGAGGTTTTGCGTCAGGATTCAAGGGGCCGCGTTGCGTGCGAGACATTTGTAACAATGGGCCTTATTATAGTAGGAGGAGAAATCACCACTACTGCTTATGTAGATGTAATAAATACCGCGCGAAAAGTGGTTAAGGAAATAGGTTACACAGACCCTAAATATGGAATGGATTATAAGACGTGCGCTGTTGTAAATACAATACATGCCCAGTCTCCTGACATTGCGCAGGGCGTTGATAAAGGCGGCGCAGGCGACCAGGGTTTTATGGTTGGATACGCGTGCGATGAAACGCCTGAACTCATGCCTTTACCTATTATGCTGGCGCATAAACTTGTCAGGAAAATGGCTGAATTGAGAAAGAATAAGGAGCTGAAATATCTCGGGCCTGATTCTAAAAGCCAGGTAATAGTTGAGTATAAAGATGGCAAGACAGTCAGGGTAAACTCAGTGGTTCTGGCGTGCCAGCATACAGAGGAGATATTGGATAAAGGCGGTGAACACATAACAGAAAAGGCAAGAATAGAGATTATAGAAAAAATAGCAAAACCTATATTAGGTAAGCTAGTTGACGATAAAACAGGATATTATGTAAATCAGACAGGCAAGTTTTTAATAGGCGGGCCGCAGTCTGATACTGGTATGACAGGAAGAAAAATAGTAGTGGATACGTACGGCGGAATCGTATCCCACGGCGGCGGGGCTTTTTCAGGCAAGGATCCTACAAAGGTTGACCGTTCAGGTGCGTATATGGCGAGATATATCGCGAAGAATATAGTAGCCGCAGGCCTTGCCAAGAAATGCTGCATTCAGCTTGCGTATGTAATAGGAAAGGCAGAGCCATTGGCAGTAATGGTTGAAACCTTTGGAACAGGAAAGATTTCAGAAGAAAAGATTTCAGCGCTTATACGGGAATATTTTGACCTGACCCCGAGAGGCATAATAACAGAGTTGGATCTTCTCAGGCCTATCTATAGAAAGACAGCTGCGTACGGCCATTTTGGCCGCGAGGAAGAAGGTTTTACCTGGGAAGAAACTGACAAGGTTTGTCTGTTAACAAAGAGCTGCGCGATATGAAATATGACATAACCAATATAAAATTAGCTCCTACCGGAAAATTAAGGATAGAATGGGCAGATGAGAATATGCCTGTTCTGAAGCTTATAAGAGCAAGATTCTCTAAAGAAAAACCATTGAAAGGTATTAAGATTAGCTGCTGCCTTCATGCAACTACAGAGACAGCGGTTTTAATGAATACCTTGAAATCAGGAGGAGCAGAGGTAAATCTATGCGCTTCTAATCCTCTCAGCACTCAGGACGATGTGGCTGCGTCTTTAGTAAAAGATTTTGGCATACCTGTTTTTGCCAGAAGAGGAGAGAACAACGAGGTGTATTATTCTCACATAGAAAGTTCTTTGGATCTCAAGCCGCACATAACAATGGACGACGGCGCAGATCTGGTTTCAACAATCCATAAATCCAAAAAGCACCTTGTGCCCGGCATGTTCGGGAGCACGGAGGAGACTACCACCGGGATAATAAGACTTAGGAGCCTGGAACAAAGTGGAAAACTTCTTTTTCCTGTAATTGCTGTAAATGACGCAGACACAAAACATCTTTTTGATAATCGTTACGGCACAGGCCAGTCAACACTGGATGGGGTTATAAGGGCTACAAATATTCTGATAGCAGGTAAAATCGTAGTTGTGCTTGGTTATGGTTGGTGCGGCAGGGGATTTGCCATGCGCGCAAGAGGTATGGGAGCCAATGTCATAATTACAGAAGTGGACCCTACCAAAGCGCTCGAAGCAATAATGGACGGTTATTCAGTAATGCCGATGAAGGAAGCTGCTAAAAAAGGGGACTTATTTGTAAGCCTGACAGGCAATACTACGGTTATTGCAGAAGAACATTTTAAAGCGATGAAAGACGGGGCAATAGTAGCTAACTCAGGCCATTTCAATGTTGAGATAGAGATACCTGCTCTTGAAAAAATGAGCTCAAAGAAACGAGTTATCCGTAACGGAGTTGAAGAATATCTTTTGAAAGATGGCAGGCGCATTAATCTTTTAGGAGAGGGCAGGCTTGTGAATCTTGCCTGCGCAGAAGGCCATCCTGCAATGGTAATGGACATGAGCTTTGCAAACCAGGCGCTTGCCGCAGAATATCTTGTAAAGAACCATAAAAAACTTGATAAAAAGGTTTACAGGATGCCTGAGGCAATAGATAAAGAAATAGCCAGGCTCAAGCTAAAAAGTCTAGGCGTCCGGATAGATGGACTAACCCCGCTTCAGAAAAAGTATCTTGCCAGCTGGGAACTCGGTACATAGCCTTTGTAAGAGTTCAGCTAGCATAAAAACTATTATAATATTCTTCGAGCGGACATACTGGCTATTCATGTAAGCCTAGTCGAGAAGTTCTCGACTAGGCTTACAAATTGAGTCGAAACTTCCGCTCGAACAATATTAAACCCAGATTTTGCATTAGAAATCAGGTTTTAATAGGAAAAGGGGCACTAAAATCTACGAGCTTACTAAACAAACCA
>MNVP01000054.1 GCA_001871815.1 Candidatus Omnitrophica bacterium CG1_02_40_15 | reverse complement strand
TTCTCTCTTATCCCCTCACCCAGTAAATTATATCCCAACACCGTTATAAAAATCGCCATACCTGGAAATAGCATCATCCACCAGCCAGCGCCCATCACAGCTTTTCCTTCGCTAAGAATATTACCCCAGCTTGGAATAGGCGGCTGAACCCCTATGCCTAAAAAACTCAAACTTGACTCTACTAAAATAGCGCCTGCTATTCCAAGAGTTATGCTCACTAATACCGGCGCCATTGCATTCGGGATTAAGTGCCTGATAATTATTCTTGAGTCGCTTGCGCCAATTGAGCGTTCAGCATATATAAAATCCCTTTCTTTCAAACTCAATATCTCTACGCGCATAAGCCGGGCCATGCCCATCCAACTCGTAGCGCCTATTATTACCATTATATTTATTATGCTTGGCTCAAGTAAAGCAATCACAGCCAGTATCAGGAAAAATGTCGGGAAACAAAGCATTATATCTATAAATCTCATGATAATACTGTCCACCCATTTACCGTAATAGCCTGCTATTGCGCCAAGAGCTATGCCTATCAGACTGGCAATGCCGACTGCTATAAAACCTACCATTAAAGATATTCTAGCCCCGTAAACCATTCTGGAAAACAAATCCCTCCCCAGGCTGTCTGTCCCAAAAATATGCGAACTCGAAGGCGCTGTAAGTATATTTTCAATATCAATCTGTCCTGGATTATAAGGCGCTAAGATAGGCGCAAAAATAGCTATTATTATGAAAAATCCTACAATACATATCCCAAAAATAGTTAATTTATTCAAGTTTTATCCTCGGATCAACTGCCGCATATGAAATATCTGCCAACAGGTTTCCTAAAAGCGTGAGTGCTGCTCCAATAACCAGAACCCCCATTATCACTGGATAATCCCTGGCCATCACTGATTCATAAAAAAGCCTGCCCATACCCGGAATGCTAAAAATAGATTCAAAAATAACACTGCCACCTATAAGCCCTGGCACAGATAAGCCCAATATAGTTACAACAGGTAAAAGCGCATTCTTCAAAGCATGTTTATATAGCACTTCTTTTTCGCTTAATCCTTTTGCTCTAGCTGTTCGAATATAATCCTGTTTTAAAACATTCAACATACTGCTTCTCATATATCTTGATATACCTGCGAGGCCTCCAAAAGCTGAAACAAGCACCGGGAGAATTAGATGTTTTGACATATCAATAATTTTCTCAAAATTGCCAAACTTTTCGAACTCCAAAGATTTTATCCCTGATATCGGCAATATCCCCCATCTTACGCCTATAAAATCCATAAGTATAAGGCTTAGCCAAAAAGTCGGCACTGCAAAACCTATAAATACAAAAACTGTCATAAATCTATCATAAAAACTTCCTTCTTTAACCGCTGAACCAACGCCTATTGGTATACCGATTAATAATATCAAAATAATTGAAAATAATTCTATTGTAAGGGTTATAGGAATGCGCTCCAATATCTTCTGCATTACAGGCCTTGAATCCATAAAAGAAATGCCAAAATCAAACCTTGCAAATCTTTTTAGCCATTCGATATATTGAATACCTAGCGGTTTATCTAAGCCATATAAATGCGCTATTCTCTCTCTTGCCTCCATTGAAACCTTAGGATTAAACTGCGCTTCTAAATCAGTAGGCCTCCCGGGCGCAATATGAATAACGCTGAATGTGATAATAGTTATGCCCAATAAAAGCACCACTAACCCAATAATCCTATTAAAGATATACTTTCCCATCTTTTCTTCCCCCAAACAACTTTACAAATCGACATTGTCAAAATGTAAAGTTGTTTAGCGGGTGTAGCGCTGTTCGCTGCGAGGCACAAACCACTTGATAAAATTATAACCTATACCGCTTGGCGCAACTTCGATGCCTTTAAAACGGCTATTTAATATCGGCAAAGCATCTGGGACATATAAAAATAAGTAAGGCTGGTCTTCGTATAAAATCTCATGTATCCTGTGGTAAATACGCCTACGTTCTTCCTGATTAAAAGTACGCCTGCCTTCTAAAAGCAGCCTGTCTACTTCCTTATTAGAATACCCAATAAAATTAAATTCTCCCTCTTTTATTTTCGAGGAATGCCATATATCATACATGTCTGGATCCAAAGACAGGCCCCAGCCCAAAAGAACAGCCTCAAACCGCCTTTTATCTATAAATTCGCTTACAAAAGCGCTCCACTCTATTATCTTTATCTTAACCTCAATCCCTACTTCTCTGAGCCTTCTCTGTATTATCTCTAGCGCCATTTTTCGTTCGTCATTACCCTGATTAGTAATAACTGTGAATGAAAACCTCATCCCATCTTTTTCTAAAATGCCGTCGCCGTCTTGATCCTGCCAGCCCGCTTCTCTTAAAAGTTCTCTTGCCTTTTTAGGATTATATTCAAGAGGTAAGACATCTTTATTATATGCCCAGGACTCTGGTATAAAAGGCCCTGTCGAAATCCTGCCAAGCCCAAGAAGCACTCCCTTTATAATCTCATCTTTATTTACAGCATAATTTATCGCGCGTCTCACATTCACATCTTTAAATTTAGGGTCGCTTAAATTATAGCCCATGTATGCATACCCAAAGCTCGGAAAATTAAACCTCTGGAAATTCTTTTTGAAAAATTCTGTTTCTGTCTGACGCCTGTATTGTATGGGTGTCAAAGATGTATAATCCACTGCCTGGGCCCTTAATTCAAGAAATAAAGTGGCTGTGTCCGGTATAATCCTATAAATATACCCGTCAATACAAGGCCTGCCCTCAAAATAATCGTGATTCGAAACAAGCTCCACCCTTTCGCCTGTCTTCCATAATTTAAATTTATAAGGCCCCGTGCCGATAGGATTTCTTGTAAATTTTGTAGTATTAAGATCTTCTTTTTCTAATAAATGCGCTGGTATAATATTCATGCCCCAGCTCGCAAGCCCTGGAGAAAAAGGCTCTTTGTAAAAAACCTTTAATGTGTAATCATCTATAACCTTAAGATTTTTTACCATCTGAAAATCTCCGCCATATGGAGTTCTTACATTTGGGTCAATCAAGCTTTTATACGTAAATTCTACATCTTTCGAAGTAAATGGCGCTCCGTCATGCCATTTAATCTCCTTTCTTAAATAAAATGTGATCTCTAACCCGTCCTGTGAAACCTCCCATTTCTCGGCAAGGTCGCCTACAAGATTCAAGTCTTTATCGTATTTTACAAGGCCGTTAAAAATAAGGCCGCAGATAGTTCCAGAAGAGCTGTCAGATGCCAAAATTGGCACAAGGGTCCTTGGCTCTCCTATAGATCCTATAACTATAGTATCCCCATAGTCTGGTGTAAATCCCAGTAAAAATAGAATTGTAAACAAGAAAATCGCTTTGCGATAACTTTTTAAGCGATTTTCAGTGGTTGGAATTTCAGTTTTTGAAATTCCATACCATAAAAAGGCCGTCCGCTTAAAGCGGACGGCTAATATATTGTCAGTAATTTTTTTCATATCTATAATGAGATTACTTAACTTCGCTAGCGCCTCCCTGCTGTGCTGGTTCAGCTGGAGCTGGGACTTGAGCTTGCGGCGTTGCGTTTTGAGCCTGCGATACTGAATTAGCATGGGGTAAAGATACAGGCGCAGTTCTTGGTATTCTCGCATTATCTACAATAGACCTGGCTTGATGACTGGACATAAGTGCAAGGCTAATACAAGTAACTATAAAACCTATGGCGCATACAGCTGTAAGTTTGGTAAGGACAGTGGTGCTCTTTGTGCCAAAAAGATTCTGCATCTGAGAGCCGCCAAATGTATCTGCAAGGCCTCCGCCTTTACCTGCCTGTAATAATATTACAGCTATTAAAAAAAGACTTATGATTACGTGAACTACTGTCAGAATAGAATACATTGTAGCTCCTTTTAAATATCAATGTTGGATTAAGGTTTTAGGTTTAAGGTGAAAAGCCTGTTCAAAATATGTTTTTTAACTTTTAACCTAACGCCTTCAACCTTTCACCAACAAAGCTTTTTGTAAGTTGACACCATGACAATGTCAAAGTATCAACTTGCTTAACATTATAATATGGAATTTTCTACAATCTGGACAAATGTATTTACATCTAAGCTTGCGCCGCCCACAAGAGCTCCGTCAATATCTTCCTCTGCCATCAATTTGGCAATATTATCAGGCTTCACGCTTCCGCCATACTGAATCCGCACTTTCATTGAAGCTTCTTTTTCAAAATGCTTCTCTATAAAATCCCTTATAAATTTATGCGCTTCCTGCGCCTGCTGCGGCGTAGCTGTCCTTCCTGTTCCTATTGCCCACACAGGCTCATACGCAATAATAAGCCTGAAGATATCATCTTTTGTCAGGTCTTTAAGCCCCCTCGTAAGCTGTTTTTCAAGGACTTCATATGTCGTGCCATTATCTCTTTCTTCCAATTTTTCGCCTATACACATTATAGGAATCATGCCATACCTAAGCGTTACCTTTACCTTTTTATTTACAGCTTCATCTGTTTCTCCAAATAAACTCCTCCGTTCAGAATGACCGATAATTACGTACCTGACTCTTACATCCTTTAACATCTTAGGAGAAACCTCTCCAGTGAAAGCGCCTTCCTCTTCCCAGTAAACATCCTGAGCGCCCAACATAATACTTGAATCAGAGATCTCATCGCCAACTTTACTCAAAGCAGTAAAGCTCGGACATATTACAATGTCAGCCTCTCCGAATGTATAAAATTTCCTCTTCAGCCCAATTGCTATATCAAGAGCATCCTGGACTGTCTTATACATCTTCCAATTTCCCGCAATAATCGGCCTTCGCATTTTACTAACCCCCGTAACTTTACAATCCGTGCCAGGCACGGATTGTAAAGTTAGTTATTTATTATTAAGCGCCGCAATGCCAGGAAGGATTTTGCCTTCCATATATTCCAATGACGCTCCACCGCCGGTAGAAATATGCGACATTGCATGCTCTAACCCAAACTTAGCGATTGCGCTTGCTGTATCGCCCCCGCCTATAATACTAATAGCCTTAAGGCCTGCTATAAACCTTGCGATATCTTCTGTGCCTCTTGAAAACTTGGTTATCTCAAACACTCCAAGAGGGCCGTTCCATATAATAATTTTCGCGTTTCTCAATTCTTTCTTGAATTCATCTACTGTCTTTGGGCCTATATCCACTGCCATCCAGCCCTGAGGCACAACATCAGTTACAACTCTGGTATTACTGATAGCGTCCACCTTATTAGCTATAAGATGGTCTACAGGCAATACAATTTTAACGCCAAGCTCTTTTGCTTTTTTCATAATAGATTTTGCAACATCTATCTTGTCGGCTTCTAGTTTTGAGCTGCCTATCTCCATTCCCTGAGCCTTTAAAAACGTATAAGCCATGCCTCCGCCTATAAGAATAACATCAACTTTTTTCATAAGGTTCTCTATTACCATTATCTTGTCAGAAACCTTTGCGCCTCCTAATATAGCCACAAACGGTTTTGGCGGATTTGAAAGAGCCCTGTCAAAATACTCTATCTCTTTTGCCAATAAAAATCCTGCAACAGATACTTTTAAAAATTTAGTGACACCTTCTGTAGACACGTGAGCCCTGTGAGCAGTTCCGAATGCGTCATTTACGTAAATCTCTCCAAGCCCAGCCAGCTTCTTAGCAAATTCAGGGTCATTCTTCTCTTCCTCTGCATGAAATCTCAGATTTTCCAATAGCACCACATCTCCATCTTTCATAGCAGAAACAGCTTTCTCGACCTCAGGGCCAACACAATCATCCAATTTTTGAACAGGTTTCCCAAGAAGCTCTGAAAGCCTCTTGGCCACAGGATCTAAGCGCAGCGAATCATCTGCGCCTTTTGGCCTTCCCAAATGGCTCATAAGTATAAGCCTTGCGCCATTATCAATAGCATATTTTATAGTAGGCAATGCCGCAGTAATCCTTGTGTCATCTTCTATCTTTAAATCTTTATTGAGGGGCACATTAAAATCCACCCTCATCAAAACCTTTCTGCCTTTAATATTAATGTCTTTAATAGTCTTTTTGTTCATACCTCTACCTATCCATATATACAAGATATTATATATATCATATATTCTTATTCAAATCAACTAAAAAATAACCAGAATATCAACTGGCGGCTATACATTAGCCCGCCACAGAAACAATGGCGGGCTAAGTATTCCGCCCACAAGACGTTAACCCTGGTGGGCTTCATTTTCTGTTTGATGACGCAAAGACTTTTGCGGCGCAAATAAATTCCATAATTTAGACGTAGGGACAGGACACTGTCCTGTCCCTACATTAAATTTTTTCAAATCTAATATGTTCGCGGCCGATGAGGTTTTCCAGTTCGCTGGCAAGTTCATTGGTGGGGTTTACAAAGAGTTTTCTGTCCACAAGCATGCGATAGGAACCGTTTGTCTTTGTCGTAAAATTAAGGTAGACAGGGATATCCCCCTGATACCTGGAAAACACACTCCTTAATCTTTCAAAAAGCTCTTTATCCATGCCATCCATGCCCTGCGACAAAAGATCTATTGAAATAGATTGGGTGAATCTTTTTCTTGCATCAGATATAGGTATTATTTCTTCAACTATTATCTTCGTCCTTTCTTCTTTAAGGCTCAATCTGCCGTTTATGAATATAGCTGCGTTAAGCGCTATATACCTAGAGACATTCTTATATGAATTAGGAAACACAAGGGCTTCTAAGCTGCCTTCCATGTCCTCCATCATCATAATAGCCATTTTTTCGCCTGTGCGTTTCGTTACTGTATTTTTTATCTTATTTATTATGCCCCCAAACCAGACCTTTCGGCCATCTTCCATGCTTTTTAATCCAGCGCTTGCGGAAGTAGAATATTCTTTTATTATTTTCTCATACACGGCAAGCGGATGGCCTGTTATATAAAATCCTATCA
Organism: Candidatus Omnitrophica bacterium CG1_02_40_15; assembly: GCA_001871815.1. Taxonomy (GTDB): domain Bacteria; phylum Omnitrophota; class Gorgyraeia; order Gorgyraeales; family Gorgyraeaceae; genus UBA10183. The sequence continues at coordinate 4,144 of MNVP01000054.1, read as the reverse complement.
TCTCTTTTTCAAAATTAAGTAACTGGTTTTCAGGCCACTCTTTTATATCAGGCGCCTTTGGCGAAGAGCTGGATCCCATAAAAAACGTCATCTGGCCCATAGCTGATTCTTTATGAGCTGCAACAGCTGCATCCATTGCTTCTCCAAATGTCGCCATTAGCTGCGATCTCTTCAGGCCTATGCTGTCAAACGCGCCGCATTTAATAAGGCTCTCTATGACTTTTTTATTTACAAGCCTTGAGTTTGTCCTTTCGCAAAATTCATACAGGCTGGAGAAACGGCTGTATTTTCTCCTAGCCTCGATTATAGATTCTATTGAGCCCTCCCCGACATTTTTAACAGCGCTCAGGCCGAATCTTATTTCATTTTTATTTATCATAGTGAAATTCGCGTAACTCTCATTAACGTCTGGCGGCAATATCTTTATACCCATGCGCTCTGCTTCATCTATATATTCAACTATCTTATCAGTGTCATCTTTTTCACTTGTCAGCAACGCTGTCATAAATTCAACAGGATAATTGGCTTTGAGATACGCGGTCCTGTAAGAGATCATTGCGTATGCAGTTGAATGGCTCTTGTTAAAACCGTATCCTGCAAAATATTCTATTAAACTAAATATCTTTTCCGCTATCCGCCTCTCGACCTTGTTCTTTACAGCACCATCTATAAACGCCTTTCTTTGCTGCTCCATTATCTCAGGAGTTTTTTTGCCTATCGCCCTTCTTAAGATATCTGCTTGAGCCAGCGAAAAACCAGCAAGGCTGGAAACTATCATCATTACCTGCTCCTGATAAACGATAATGCCATATGTTTCTTTGAGGCTTGCTTCAAGAAGCGGATGGTCGTATCTTACTTCTATTTTACCATGTTTACGTTTTATATAATCATCCAACATTCCGCTTCCTATAGGGCCTGGCCTGTATAACGCAAGAAGAGCAATTATGTCTTCAAATTTTTCAACCTTTAATTTCCTTAATAAATCCCTCATGCCTGAACTTTCTAATTGGAATACGCCTATGGACTCTGCGTTGTTCAAGAGTTTATATGTCTTAAGGTCATCCATTGGGATATCTTCGACTCGTAGGGGGCGGTCATTGACCGCCCCTACATTCACCCTGTTTATTATCTTGAGCGCCTCCTGGATAACAGTCAAAGTCCTTAAGCCCAGGAAGTCCATTTTTAAAAGCCCTATCTTTTCAAGCGAACTCATTGCATAGCCGGTAGAAATCTGGCCGTCGCTTGTTTTAAAAAGCGGCACGTGATTTGTCAGCAAGTCTTCGCTTATAACAACACCTGCGGCGTGAGTAGAGGCGTGGCGGGTAAGGCCTTCGAGTTTTTTCGAGATATCTATAAGCTCCCTTATTTTTGAATCCTCTTTATAAAGCCTTACAAGTTCAGGTTCCTGTTCAAGCGCAAGCTCAAGGGTCATATCAGGATTCATTGGCACAAGTTTTGCTATTTTATCCACGTCCGCGTAAGGGATGTTCATTGCCCTTCCTACATCCCTTATGACAGCTTTGGCTGCCATGGTCCCGAATGTTATAATCTGGGCTACGTTATCCTTGCCATATTTCTGAATGACATAATCTATGACTTCGCCTCTTTTTTCATAACAAAAATCTATATCTATATCAGGCATGCTGACACGTTCGGAATTCAAAAATCTTTCAAAGAGAAGATTATATCTCAACGGGTCTATATCTGTTATTCCGAGAAGATAGCTTACAATGCTCCCTGCAGCAGAGCCTCGCCCAGGGCCCACTGCTATGCCTTTTGATTTAGCGTAATTAATAAAATCCCAAACTATAAGAAAATAGCTTATATAGCCCGCTTTACTTATAACCTTTAATTCATTATCCATTCTCTCTCTTATTTGTAGGGGGCGGTCACTGGCCGCCCCTACAGGATATCTTTTGTCAAGTCCCTGTTCGCACAAATCTTTTATGTATTTTTCACGCGTTACGCCATGTGGAACAATATAATGAGGAAGAAAGGTCTTCTTAAAATCCATCTCCATGTTGCATCTCTCGGCTATCTTTATTGTATTAGAAATCGCCTCTGGCGCATCCTTGAAAAGGGCTTTCATTTCCTCTGTAGATTTAAAATAAAACTGGTCTGTCTGGAGTTTCATGCGGTTCGGATCGTCAAGCGTGGTCTGAGTTTGTATGCAAAGGAGGGCTTCATGAGCCTTTGCGCTATCTTTAGTGAGATAGTGCACGTCGTTTGTAGCTACGAGCCCTATACACAATTCCTTGCCCAGCCTTATAAGCTCTTTATTCACTTTTCTCTGCTCAGGGATGGAATTATCCTGCAGTTCGAAATAAAAATTTTCTTTGCCGAGGATGTCGCGGTATTCAGCTGCAAGCTGCCTGAGTTTTTCTTCTTTATTGTTCATTGCCAGGCGGGGGATTTCGCCTTTCAAACAGCTTGAGAGCGCTATTAATCCTCCAGAATATTGCGCCAGCGCCTCTTTATCAATCCTCGGCTTATAATAAAACCCTTCCAGGTAACCGATAGAAATCAGCTTCATTAAATTTTTATAACCGGTTTCATCCCTCACAAGCAGTATCAAATGATTCGCTGTTTCTTCTCCTTGTGAAAAGGTTTTATCCAGCCTGCCCTTCGGGGCAATATAAACCTCTGACCCTATTATGGGTTTTATTCCGTTTGTTATGCAGGATTGATAAAACTCTATGGCGCCAAACATGTTGCCGTGGTCTGTTATTGCGCAGGCCGGCATTTTCATGCGCCTTGCCAGATCTGTAAGATTATTTATAAGGCAGGCGCCATCGAGAAGGCTGTATTGCGTGTGGACGTGAAGATGGACAAAATCGGAATGAAGCATTTTATAAAAAGTAACTTGTAACACGTAACTCGTAATTTAAAAACAATACAAATATTTTTATTGCTTTTTACGAGTCGGGAAATAGGGACAGGTTCATTTTTAGATAAAATAAGAAATGGTAAAAAATGAACCTGTCCCTATTTCCTCTATTTCCTTTATTTCCCCATGCCGACCCTTTGCACCCGTTGCATTATCTTCCCTTCGGTCTTAATGGATGGGGCGATAATAATATCTGTTAATTGCATCTCTTTTATATTCCTGGCTCCAAGATTTCCCATTGATGTCATAAGGGCGCCTACTAGATTCTGGGAACCGTCGTCAAGCTTTGCAGGCCCGATAAGTATCTCTTCTAAAGTGCCTGTTGTGCCAACATGAATCCTTGTTCCGCGAGGCAGATTAGCGTGAGGCGTTGCCATACCCCAATGATAACCTTTGCCAGGGGCTTCTTTTGCCCTCGCAAAAGCAGAGCCTACCATTACTGCGTCTGCCCCGCAGGCAAATGCTTTGCATATATCACCGCCTGAATCCATTCCGCCGTCTGTAATAATGGGTATGTATCTTGCGGTTTTCTTATAATAAAAATCTCTTGCCGCTGCGACATCTGAAGTTGCTGTTACCTGAGGTACGCCTATTCCAAGGACTCCGCGGGTAGTGCAAGCTGCGCCAGGCCCGATACCTACAAGAATAGCGCCCGGACTTGTCTCCATAAGCTCCAGCGCCACAGAATACGTAACACAATTTCCGAGAATCACAGGTATCTTCATTGATTTTATGAATTTTGCGAGGTCTACAACTTTATATTCGCTGGAGACATGTTTTACGCTGATAACAGTTGACTGGATCACAAAAATATCTGCCCCTGTTTCCTGGGCAATCTTTCCAAACCTCTCTGCGTCCTGAGGAATAGCGCTTACCACAGCTACGCCTTTTTTGCTTTTTATCTCTTTGATTCTTTTGGCTATAAGTTTTTCCTGCACAGAGTTTAAATAAAGGGATTGGACTAATTTTGTAGCTTCTTCGGGGCTTGCGGCCGCTATTTTTTCAAGCACTTCTCCAGGATCCTCGTACCTAGTCTGCACGCCATTAAGATTCAAGACTGCAATGCCGCCAAGTTTAGACATAGCTATTGCAAAATTTACATCCACTACGCCGTCCATTGCAGCAGCAAGTATAGGAACCTTATAAATCTTACCTGCCAGTTCCCAGCTCGTATCCACCTCTTTGGGATTTATCGTAATAGAACCCGGAACAAGCGCTATCTCGTCAAAACCATAACATCTTCTCGCTTTTCTGCCT
>MNVP01000064.1 GCA_001871815.1 Candidatus Omnitrophica bacterium CG1_02_40_15 | reverse complement strand
ATAGATAAAATCAGGAAGCTGAGGCAGGCTGGGGTCTGAGGCACATTAGAATCGTTTCGGCAAAAGTCCGCAAGGATTTATGGTGAGTTCTGTTCGGTTGACAATACGATAGTCGACAGAAGAACGAACCATAAACCGTAGCGGACGGCGAAACGATTCAGTGCCGAATGGCCCCAGCCTGCTTCAGCTACAAATTATGCCACACGAAGAAAAGCTTTTACAGATTATAGACGCTAACTTAAACAGGACGCGCGAGGGATTGAGGGTTTGCGAAGATATAGCCAGGTTTAGTTTGCAGAATAAAGGCGCCACGAAATCTCTCAAGGCAATAAGGCATGGCGCAACCAATCTAGTGATAAGATCAAAAAAAATATCCTTAGCCAAGCTTTTATCCAAAAGGGATACAGCCGGCGATAAAACAAAATTTATAGATTTCGCGCCGCGATCCGGCGCAGATATTTCTGACATCTTTATGTCTAATATAGAGCGCGTTAAAGAGTCCTTGAGGGTTCTTGAGGAGTGCTTTAAGATAATAGATGAAAAAATAAGCCGGGGATACAGAAAACTCAGATTTGACGCCTATGATATTGAAAAAGGCGTTGTTAAAAAGATCCTATGACTCAAATAGAACTTGCAAAATTAAATAAATCCTCGCCTGAGATGCGTTATGTTTCAAAAAATGAAGGCATGCCCATGGAATTATTAATTGCCCGCATAAAAGAAGGTAAAATTACTCTCATAAAAAACTCCAAAAGAAAAATAAACCCCTGCGCAGTAGGGGAAGGGCTGCGCGTAAAAGTAAACGCTAATATAGGCACATCCAAGGATAGCTCTAATATTAATAAAGAGCTCAGAAAGATGGCTGTTGCAATAAAATGCGGCGCAGATACTCTAATGGACCTGAGCACAGGAGGGGATATAAAAAAGATACGCAAAGTAATTTTAAAGAACTCAGCTGTTCCTGTAGGCACTGTTCCGATATACGAGATAGCTATTATGGCGGCAAAAAAAAGAGGGCATATCTCTCGCATAAAAGCTAAGGATATCCTTGAAGCCCTTGAAACTCAGGCGTCAGATGGCGTAGATTTTTTTACTGTTCACTGCGGCATAACGCAAAGTGTTATAGAAAGGCTTAGAAAACAAAAACGGCTTATTAACATAGTTTCAAGAGGAGGTTCTTTTCTGGCAGAATGGATGATTGTGAATAAAAAAGAGAATCCTTTTTATGAATATTTTGACGACATACTCAGGATCGCAAAGAAATATGACGTGACGCTTAGTCTGGGAGATGGTTTAAGGCCAGGTTCAGTGATAGATTCTACTGACAGGCCTCAGATACAAGAGCTTATCATGCTGGGAGAGCTTGCTGAGAGAGCTAGGAAAAGCAATGTGCAGGTTATAATAGAAGGCCCTGGCCATGTGCCATTGGACCAAATAGAAGCAAATGTAATACTAGAGAAAAGGTTATGCAACAACGCGCCTTTTTATGTCCTTGGGCCGCTCGTAACAGATATAGCCCCTGGATATGACCATATAACAGGAGCTATAGGAGGCGCTTTGGCTGCTTTTTACGGCGCAGATTTTTTGTGCTATGTTACGCCCTCAGAACATCTAAGGATACCTGACGAGGAAGACGTTAAAAATGGCGTCATAGCTTCCAGGATAGCAGGGCACGCAGCTGATATAGCCAGAAAAATACCAGGCGCTTTAAACTGGGACAGGGCTATATCAGAACTAAGGGTAAAGAGAGACTGGAAAAATCAAATTAAAAAATCCATAGACCCTGTTAAAGCGCAAAAATTAAGAAAATTTTCTATATCTATAGATAAGGACTTCTGTACAATGTGCAGCGATTATTGTTCCATGAAAATCATGGAGCAATACTTCAAATAGGGTAGGGGACAGGCATGCCTGCCCCCTACAATAGCATAATGGAACAAATACTTGTCATCGGTTCTGTAGCGCTTGATACAATTGCGTCTTCTTTTGGATATTCAAAGGAAATACTTGGCGGATCCGCAACATATTTTTCAATAAGCGCAAGTTTTTTCGCGCCTGTAAATCTAGTTGCTACAGTAGGCATGGACTTTCCTGAAGGGCACAAAAAAACCATAAGATCTTTCGGTGTAGATCTAGAGGGGCTTGAGACAAAAGAAGGCAAGACCTTTCGTTGGAAAGGGTCTTATGTTAAAGATATGAATTGCGCAGAGACTATTGAAACGCAGTTAAATGTATTTGCGGAGTTTAAGCCATGCCTCCCGAAAGGATACGAAAACAGCAAATATATATTTCTAGCAAACATAGACCCTGATCTGCAAATATTTATACTTAAAAGATTTGCCGGCAAAAGATTTATAGGCTGCGATTCCATGAACCACTGGATTAAAAATAAAAATAGGCCTCTTAAGAATATGATAAAGAGAACCTCTATAATATTTCTGAATGACTTGGAGGCAAAGATGCTTTCAGGAGAATCAAATGTACTGAAAGCAGGTAAATATCTTCTTTCTTTGGGGCCTCGGTTTGCAGTTGTTAAAAGAGGCGAATACGGGGCAATACTCTTTTCTAAAAATTTTACATTCATAGTACCTGCTTATCTATTGGAAGAGGTTAAAGATCCAACAGGCGCAGGAGATGCGTTTGCAGGCGGATTTATGGGCTATCTGGCAAAGACAGATAAAATAAACGATAAGAATACGAAAGATGCGCTTTTGTGGGGAAGCGTAATGGCTTCTTTTACGGTGCAGGATTTCAGCATAAATAGATTTTTAAAAATCAGTCGAAAGGATATAAAGGAGAGATATAGAGATTTTAGGAGATTGACAGAGGTATAGGTTAAGCCGCCCCTCGCCGCATAGTAGCAAAAGACGAAGGCGGACTCGGGACTGGGCTTACATGAATAGCTTTAGTTGTCCGCGGGTGCCCCTCGGCGCAGAAGAGCAAAATACTAGAGCGCCTCGGGACAGTGCTTACACGAATAGCTCTCGCGGGTGTAGTTCAATGGTAGAACACGAGCTTCCCAAGCTCGCAGCGTGGGTTCGATTCCCATCACCCGCTCCATAAACCACTCGCTAGGCTCTTCTTAGCGGGTCGAGTTTTCGCTCGGGTTTATGGCAGGCCATAAACTATATTGATTTGGCGAGTGGTTTATGAGCCCTGCACCCGAACGAAGATGTGACTAAGAGACGGATAGCTTAGTGAGTGGTACAGGGCCAGAACTAGGAAAAATTTTATGCCAGACGACCGACAAGAAATATTAAATACGCTTATATACAGGATAAATTCCTTTAGCGACGGATACAGGCAGAATATAGCCATATTCGGAGAGCCGTGTATAGGGAAGACAACTCTAATAAAGAATCTTTTTTCTTCAGAATCGCTGAAAAAAGACAGCATAATACCTGTATATCTGGAAATAAAAATAGAGCCTTTTGAATTTTGCGCGAAAAGGTTCATAAAATCAATACTATCTCAGGTTGTAAAATCAGACCCTCTTCTCACAGCTCCTCAGGACGCAGTCCTTCTAATAGAGGACCTGGCAAGAGATTACCCTAAGACTGCCCAGACATGCATAAAGGTTCTTCAGGATATAGAAAGATCCAAATTAGACGAGGCGTTTTCATTTATGATGGATATCCCCAGCATACTATCTGAGGAAACCAAAAAACGCTGCGTGCTTATACTTGATGAGTTCCACAACCTGGATAATTTTATGCTCAAGAATCCATTCGGCACAATTGCAAAAAAGATAATGATACAGAAAGAAACGATGTATGTATTGATAAGTTCCAGGACTACCCTGTCTCTTCGCCTGGTTAATGAAAAACTAGCTCTTTTATTCGGAAACTTTGAAAAATTTTTCTTAAAACCGCTTGATATAGCTAGCGGCAGGGTATTCCTGCAAAATAGCATAAAGGGCGTTACGCTGCCCCAGATTTATCTGGATTTTATATCTTCATTTACAGGCTCCAGGCCTTTTTACATGCAGGCAGTATCCGACGAAATAGAAAGAGCCGTGTTTTCCAGAAGGATAGCGCCGGAAGATCATCAGGGCCTCATAGAACACTCTTTTATGGAGGCGTTTTTCAGAAAAAATGGTATTTTAAACCAGTATTTTTACAATCTTCTTTTTAAGATTTCAGAAGGCAAGATATTGTCAAAATCCATATCAGTCCTTATAGCGCTTTCTTCAGAAAATAAAAAACAGAATGATATTACAAAGGCCGCTAGATTGCAATCAGGCGAGGTTTCCAGGATATTGAACAGCATGATTGAGCTGGATATTATTATGCGCAATGGAGCCTTTTACAGATTTAACGACAGGTTATTCAGATTCTGGCTTAAATCTGTATACATGAAAAGGATTTTGTCTTTCAGCCTTGACGAGCGTATGGAAGAATCAGCTTTTAGAAGAGATATATCCTCCAGATTTAATATATTTAGCCAGGAGTTTGAGAAAGAACTTTCTTCCAGGATTGCGGAACTTTTTAAACTATTCAAAAATGATATAATACAATTGAACGGTAAAAGACATAAGTTTATAGCCTTTACAAACGTGGAAAAACTTGAGAATCAGGATAGAAATCAAGCCGCTATACTGGCAACCAATGGCAGTCAAAAATGGTTGTGCACGATTAAAAAAGAAAATATAACAGAAAATGACATGCTGGATATAATAAAAAATAGCCAGGAGCAGAAGAAAACGAGCAGGATCACCCGGAATATAGTAGTGGCTTTTTCAGGTGTAAACGAGAACGCGTACCTTATGGCAAAAGAAGCTAAATTCTGGACATGGAGCATGGAAGACTTGAATGTGCTGATGGATCTATACGGCAAACCGCACGTAAGTGAGGAGATAACTTATGGAGCTGTTGGCAAACAAAAGGCGACATAAGTTATATGTCCGAACTTATCCCCCCTTCTTTCATTCTGAAAGAATGAAGGAGGGATTAAACCGCACAACAGTTATATGTCCGAACTTATCCCCCCTTCTTTCATTCTGAAAGAATGAAGGGGGGATTAAACCGCACAACAGTTATATGTCCGAACTTATCCCCCCTTCTTTCATTCTGAAAGAATGAAGGGGGGATTAAACCGCTCCTACTGATTCGTTTTGCATTCGCAAAGCGAATCAAAACGGGAGGGGCTCATTAAATGAAAATAGGCGTCATATCAGACACGCATTTATCTTCAGACAATTGCGAGCTGCCTGAAAAGCTAATCAGCGGGCTAGAAGGGTGCAGCCTTATAATACACGCCGGAGATCTAGTAGATATGTGCGTATTGGATTCGTTGAAAAAGATATCAAAGGTAGAGGCTGTATGCGGCAATATGGACGGCCATAACGTTAAATCTGAATTGGGATATAAAAAAATTCTTAACATACAAGAAAAAAAGATATGCGTGATGCATGGATACGGCCATCCAGACAAGCTAGTTGATATTTTAAAAAATGAGTTTTTTTCAGAAAAACCAGATGTAATAATATTCGGGCATTCTCATGTGCCGAAAAATGAATATATAAACGGCATACTTTTCTTTAATCCGGGAAGCGTAACTGATACTGTATTTACGCCGTACCGCTCCTATGGTATCATAGAGATTGATAAAGGAGAAATAAAAGCCTGTATCCATAAATTAATTCCTTAACCAATTTGCCCCTGCTGCTTCGTGAAACGAAACAGCAGGGGCAAATTCAGAGGTGAGTAGTGTATCTGAATAGATTATGGGCGCCATGGCGCAATAAATTTGTTACCATCAGAAAAATAAAAGGCTGCATATTTTGCATGAAAAACAAAGTCAGCAGGGGGCGGTTTCAAACCGTTCCCTACATTATCAGAAAATCCAGATATTCATTTGCCATGCTGAACATATACCCGTACAATAACGGCCACATCATGGTGTCGCCTTTCAGGCATGTAAAGGATTTAAAAGGGTTGAATGACGCAGAACTTCTGGATATAATAAAGCTTACAAGAGATATGCAGGCTTTGCTTGAAAAAAAACTGAAACCACACGGTTTTAATATAGGAATAAATACTGGCAAGGTGGCAGGCGCAGGATATAAAGGCCACCTGCATATACATATAGTTCCCAGATGGAAAGGCGATTCTAATTTTATGCCTGTTGTTGCGGATACAAAGATAATGCCGCAGTCGCTGAAAGAATTACATAGAATATTAAAGACGTAGGGGGCGGTCGTGACCGCCCCCCCTACATCATGCATATGTTGACTCGTAAAGACATAGAAAACAGAGAATCGGATTTACTGGCGCCTTATGCAATGCACAGCAAGGACACAAAAGGCAGGAAATATTTGGAAACAGAGCCTAAATACAGATCTGTGTATCAAAGAGACAGGGATAGGATTATACATAGCACTGCTTTTAGAAAATTGGAATATAAAACCCAGGTCTTCGTAAATCACGAAGGTGATTATTATAGGACAAGGCTTACTCATACAATGGAAGTAAGCCAGATTGCCAGGTCTATTGCAAGGGTAATGTCTTTAAACGAAGACCTGGTGGAGGCAATAGCGCTTTCTCATGACATAGGGCATCCTCCTTTTGGCCACGCAGGAGAAGAAAGCCTGAGGATGCTGATGAAAGATAATGGCGGATTTGACCACAATCTCCAGGGGTTGAGAGTTGTGGAAGAATTAGAGCAGAGATATCCTGATTTTCCAGGATTAAATCTTACATGGGAAGTCAGGGAAGGTATTAATAAACACACTACCATGTTTGACATGGCAAAGCAGTTGAAGGAATTTGAACCTGGTTCTTCGCCTACGATGGAAACTCAAATTGTGGATGTGGCAGACGAAATTGCTTATGATAACCACGATATAGATGACGGGTTGACCTCAGGCCTTATAGAAGAAAATGGCCTTCTTGAGCTAAAACTCTGGAAGGACGCTGCAAGATTTGTGACAAAAGGAAGAAAGGTTTTGCCTGATAAAATAAGAAAACACCAGATTGTACGGAGGCTGATAGACATCCAGATAGAAGACTTTCTGCGCGCATCTGAAAAAAATATCAAACTCAGCAATATAAAAAATGTAGCTGATGTCAGGTCGCACAAGAAAAGACTTGTTATATTTTCCGATAGCATGCAGAAAAAAAGAAAAGAACTGAGAGCGTTTTTAATGGCCAACCTGTATAAAAATTTCAGGGTTATCCGCATGTCAGACAAGGCAAGAAGATTTATCATAGATCTATTCAAAGTATATCTTGAAAAGCCAGAGCAGCTCCCGCCGTCTGATCATAAAAAAATAAATAAAGGAAATATTCACAGGGTTATCTGTGATTATATAGCTGGGATGACAGACAGGTACGCTCTTGACGAATACAAAAAATTATTCGACCCATATGAACGAGTCTGAAAAAAGGGAAAAGCAGGAGTTTTTAATAAGGTTTTCAAGAAGCAGCTCAGTTTCCGCTTTTAGAAAAATCTGCTCTAAAATCCTTAGAAAAAGCCGCTGCGCATTTCTTGACGCAGAATACAAGCCTGTTAAATATGGCGGCGAATGCAACCATCTTAAGCTGGGGAAATACCTGGCCAGGCTGAAATCCAACCCTTTGAGAGAATATATGCTGTTTAGATGTAACTGCAATAAAATCTGCCTTTCTTTCCCAATAATACAGGGTTCGAGCGTGTACGGCCACGTATTATTTATACATTTAAACAAAGAGCCCAGAAAAACAGCTATAGATTCTGTAAGAATATGCATGGATCTGGCTTTGAAGGAATTTCAAAAAGAAAGAGAACTTAACAAGTTATATGAAACAATCAGGCCCAGGGCAATAGCGCTCTCTACAATACACACTATTCACAGGCTCTTGAGTTCAACCCTTAATATGGACGAGCTTATAGAGCGTATTGCAAGGTTGACTCTCCAGGTCATGAGGTCAAGGCATTGTTCTATAATGCTCATGGATGAATCAAAAAAATATCTTATTCCTAAAGCCGTAATTAATTTGGATGAAGAAATACCAAAAACAGGCCCACAATATAAAAAGATAAGGCTTGGCGTTAAACTGGAAGGGAGAGTCGCTAAAACAGGAAAGGCTGCGCTTTCCAGAAATTCAGTTTGCGTGCCTCTTGTGGAAGAGGATATAATCGGCGTCATAAGCGCGCGGAACAAAACAAACGACGCGCCTTTTGATAAATTTGAACTTGAGATCCTGATCACGCTTGCAGAACAGGCTGTTATCGCTGTAAAGAATGCTGAGATGTATGAAGAACAGGAGAAGATGGCTTACGGAAGCATAAAAACCCTGGCAGCGCTTCTTGACTCAAAATCTCCTAATACATTTACCCATTCCGACCAGTTTGTAAAAATGGTCCTTGCGATAGCGGAAGAGATGAAATTACCCAGAGAAGATATAACTAATCTGCACTATTCAGCCTTATTGCCAGATACCGGTAAATTCAGCATACCTGACGAGATATTAAAAAAACCAGGCAGTCTTTCCAGCGCAGAATATGATATTATAAAAAAGCAGCATTTAGAGAGCCTTAAAATAATAGAGCACCTGGAATTTTTAAAACCCGCTATTCCTATAATAAGGCATCATCACGAAAGATATGACGGCGCAGGTTATCCTGACGGCCTAAAGGGCAAGGCCATTCCTGTTGGCGCCAGAGTAATGGCTGTGGCAAACGCCTTTGAGGCAATGGTTTCAGCCAGGCCCTATAAAGGCAAAAAAATAAGCATATTTCAGGCAATAAAAGAAATAGAGAAAAATAAAGGCACCCAGTTTGATCCTGAAGCAGTGGACGCCTTTATAGAGGTCGCTAAAAAACCCGAATTTAAGAATATACTGGGGGCTTCTGCATGAAAAATGTAAAAAGATTATTTAAAAATGAGGCTGTCAGGAAAATACTGCTTTTCTTTAATGAAAATCCAAATTGCATCGATACTGCCAAGGGCATATCGTTGTGGATAAGCTGGGATATTAATATTATACAAAAGGCGCTGAACCAGCTGGTAGAGGAGGGTATAATCACAAGTCATCAGGCGGCATCTACCACTGCCTATGCATATACGAACAATAAAGAGATTGTAAAAAAGATAGAAAAACATGTGAAGTCTATGTTAAAATGAATAGTCACCTTTGATCCCGCCCTTTTGATAATAATGTTTAAATATATTTTCAAAAGGGCGGGATGGCTAAAGAATTCATTACACGGTTAGGGTAGTCATGAAAATTCAGGAAAAAACTCAGCTTGACCTTTTTGAACAAGTTCAGGCTGTAGATAAAAAAATAAAAAGAAAAACCAGGTTTTTTCTCCCGGATGTAAAAAACAGCCTCACTGTTTCCTATGAAACAATGATCTTTTTTATGATAGGGCTTGTAATGGTGTGCATAATAGTTTTTTCTCTGGGGGTTGAAAAGGGCAGATACGACGAAAAGAAAGCTCGGGTAATAATTCCGCAGCAAGTAACACGCGATGTCCAGCCTCAACCTAAATCAAAACTAAAAAAAGGAGTGTCAAATGTCGCTGCATCCAAGCCTAAAAACATCAAAAGCAGGTAAAAAGCACAGGACTGTTTTAAAAAGATATGAGAGATTAACTGCCTTGAAAGAAAAAGGCCTCTTAAAAGATGACGATTCTGTTTTTGGTATGCCGAAGCTAAAGATAATAAAGATCAAGGTCAAGAAGGAAAAAGCGGAGGAGAAACCAAAAGATGGAGAAGTAGCTGCAACAGCGGTCCCAACTTCTACGACTCCAACAGCAGCAAAGGCCGCGCCTAAGGCTAAAGAAGAAAAGAAGAAATAATCGCGGAATCATGTAGGATTATGCAAAAATTATCCGTAGGGACAGAACATTGTTCTGTCCCTACCTCTGCGTATTTCTGTGCGATTAAAAGAGGGGGAGGCTAATGAAATATACCATGAGCTTTACAATCATTTTTTTCTTGCTTACATTCACAGCCTATGCGCAAGAAGAGGCCAAAGAAAGATTCCCCAAAGTGGGCTATGTAAAAAATGACAGCGCAGCAGTAAAGGCAGGAGATAATGAAAATTTCGAAAACCTCTGCGTCTTATCGAAATCCGAATCTGTGAAGATTATAGACAGGCGTTATAGCTGGTTGAAGATTTTATTGCCCAGAAAAGCAGCTTTGTATGTTAACAAGGACTATATTAACCTGACTTCTGACGAAAAAGGCATAGGCATAATAAATGCTGCCAATGTAAACTTGAGGGCAGGCGCAGGCACAAGATATTCCATAATCGGCCAGATATCTAAGCCTGAAAAGGTTTCAATATTATCAGAAGATGCGGGGTGGTATAAAATAGAGCCGCCTTATGGCGCGGCAGGATGGGTACGCTCCAATCAAATAGACATAGCAGAAGAAAACGAGATAAAGAATTCTGAGCGAAAAGAAGCAGTAAAAGAAACAAAAGAGGGAAAGATTAAGGCTTCCGCCGTAAGGCTTAATGCAAATTATCCTGCGCCTAAAGGCAATCTGTCTATATCCACCTCAACAAAGAATAATAGATGAATCTATTCTTAAACCTTTGCATATTTTTCTTCGCAGTCATTATACATGAATACGCTCATGGATGGGTAGCGTGGAAATTAGGAGACTCTACTGCAAGATTTATGGGAAGGCTTACGCTTAATCCTCTTGCGCATATTGATCCCATAGGAACCATATTTTTGCCGCTCATTCTTCTCATAACGCATTCTCCTGTACTTTTTGGATGGGCGAAGCCTGTTCCTGTGGATTTCTTTAATTTAAAAAATCCAAAACAAGGCATGATATGGGTAGGCCTTGCAGGCCCTGCGGCAAATATACTCTTCGCGATAGCGCTATCTTTATTATTAAAAATTCCCTTATTAACATCTAGCTACCTTGCTGTATCTGTAATAACAACCGCTATTATCGTAAACCTGGTCCTGGCTGTATTTAACCTGGTCCCTATTCCACCGCTGGACGGGTCAAGAGTTATGATGGGCCTGTTGCCTTATAATTTAAGCGTTGAATATGCTAAGATTGAACCATACGGCTTTATAATAATATTCGCATTGCTTTGGATGAACGCTATAAATACTATAATTTGGCCTGTGGTTATTTCTCTGGCAAGACTATTGGGCGTAAATTTTGGGATGTAATAATATATTGCCAGTCGTGACAGGTCTACGAAAAGACGCTCGTCCGCCCCAGCGTGGCGGACTTCGTCCCGCCCTTTCTTTGGAAAGGGCGGGGCTTCGCTCCGCGCCGATTCTCGTCCCTCGGCTTCGTCCCGCCCTTTGATTACAAAGGGCGGGGCTTCGCTCGGGACTAAGAACCTTGAGCCTGTCGAAAGGTCGCTCGTCCTGTGCAGGCTGGGGCCTGAGGCACATTAGAAAAATTTTGGCAAATGTCCGCAAGGATTTACAGCGAGTTTCGGTCGAGTGACAATGCGATAGTCGACAGAGAAACGAGCTGTAAACCGTAGCGGACGGCAAAATTATTTCGTGCCGAACGGT
>MNVP01000003.1 GCA_001871815.1 Candidatus Omnitrophica bacterium CG1_02_40_15 | reverse complement strand
AGATCCTTTCCCAGTCACGCTCGCAGGCCCGCCAGTTAGTATTATTGCCTTTGGGTTATATGATTTTATTTTTTCAATAGAAGCGCTGTAAGGTATTAAGACAGAATACACTTTACATTCTCTTACGCGCCTGGCTATAAGCTGGTTATACTGGGACCCGAAATCTAAAATGACGACTGTATCTTTTTGCATAGTTTTTACTTCTCGACTTTGCTCCCTAGATATGCTTTCGCGACCGCTCGAAGAATATTTCTATATCCATTAGTGTTCGAGCGGACATATTTACAAATTACGCAATCTTAGTCGAGAACCCCTTACATGCTTTAACGCAAACCCCGCATATGAATTGATCAACTAAACGCTTATCCCTGAATTCTTTTAATTTTTCAAAGCATCTTATGTGGTCAAAATCCTCTTTTTTTTCTTTTATCGCGCCTACAGGGCAAACGTTTATACAAGCCCTGCATTCTTCACAATCTTCTTTTAGCTTTTTACCAGGCTCTAAAGGCATGTTTGTAAGAATAGTTACAAGCCTGAACCTAGACCCTATTTCAGGGTTTACTAAAAGATTATTTCTGCCTATAAAACCAATGCCTGCCAACTCTCCTATCTTTTTATGAGAAAGATGGGCAGCCTGTTTCTCCCAATCAATTATCTGGGAAGCAGGCACGGGCAATGCCTTGTAACCTTTATTTTGTATGAAGTTGGAAACTTTAAAAGCAATCTGATCTAATATAGCGTTTGCCTGCCTATAATGATGGTAATAAATCCTGGTAGGGAAACTCGTTATATCCTCTAATATACCATCAGAAAGCCTCAGGCCTAAAGATATAGTATAATCCAAATCCTTCAAAGTTTCATCAGAAAAAAGAAATTCTTTTTTTATAGATTTTACGCACGCTACGCCGAAAAGCGCTATGCCCAAATCCTCAGTAAATTTCTTTAGTTCTTTTTTATATTCTTCAGGCTTTTCCATTTTTTAAGATAAATCATTAGTATTGATATCGCCACTGGCGTCACGCCTGAAACTCTGGATGCCTGGCCTAAATTCAAAGGCATTATCCTGGAAAGTTTTTCAACTATTTCCTTTGAAAGGCCCGGGACATCTTTAAATTCAAAGCCCTCTGGTATTTTTATATGCTCTATCTTTCTGAAATTTTCTACTTCTTTTATCTGCCTGTCAATAAAACCTTTATACTTTACCTCTATCTCCACTTCCTGAATCTCTGTATCGGAAAGGGATATTTTATCATCTTTATTCATTTTTTCCAGCATATTAAAATCCACCCCGGGCCTTTTCAATAAATCAAACATGCTGGCTACATTGCTTATAGGCGCTACATTTAACTTTTTCAACCTATTATTGATTTTAGCATTCGGATAAAACTTTACCATCTTTATCCTTTCGATTGTCTTGTTTATATTATTTTTCTTGGCAAGCATCTTTTTATACTGTCCTCTGGCCACAAGGCTTAATCTTTTATAGCCTAGCCCCATAAGGCGCTGGTCAGCATTGTCCTCTCTGAGTAAAAGCCTGTATTCTACGCGGGATGTGAACATCCTGTAGGGTTCATTTGTGCCTTTTGTAACAAGGTCGTCTATTAAAACTCCTATGTAACTTTCCGAGCGGTCTAATATAAAAGGCTCTTTTAATTTTACCTTCAGGCTAGCATTCACTCCTGCGATAAAACCCTGGGCTGCTGCCTCTTCATAACCAGTAGTGCCGTTTATCTGGCCAGCAAGATATAAATTCTGGACTAATTTTGTTTCTAGCGTTGGTTTCAATTGCGTAGGGCCTACAAAATCATATTCAATGCCGTACCCAGGCACAAGTATCTCAGCTTTCTCAAGGCCTCTAATACTTCTTATCATCTTTAGCTGAACATCCAGAGGCAGGCTTGTAGATATCCCGTTTGGATAATACTGGTTTGTTTTCAAACCCTCTGGTTCTAAAAATATCTGGTGCCTGTCTCTATCGCTGAATCTCACTATTTTATCTTCAATAGAAGGGCAATATCTGACACCAGTGGATTTTATTTTTCCTGTATAGAGCGGAGAACGGTTGAGATTATCTCGTATAATCTGATGTGTTTTTTCATTTGTATAAGTAATGTAACATGGCACCTGAGTTCTATTTATTTTTTCAGTTGAAAATGAAAACGGCGTTATAGGGTAATCACCCAATTGTTTTTTTAATTTAGAAAATCTTATTGTCTTAGAATCTAATCTCGCGGTAGTCCCTGTCTTAAGCCTTGACAAATTAAACCCGAATGATTTTAGATTTTCTGAAAGGCCTAGAGAAGGCGGATCGCCTAACCTTCCGCCAGGCATATGAGTAAGCCCCATATGAATAAGCCCATTCAAAAAAGTCCCTGGGGCAAGGACTACTGCTTTTGATTTTATAAAAATATCTTTTGTAGGGACAGGACAATGTCCTGTCCCTACAACCCTTACGCCTTTAATAGTTCCATTTTTAACAATTAACTCTCTTACAGAGCCTTCTAATAAATTCAGATTCTTGGTTTTTTTAACGGCACTTTGCATATATTTTAAATATAAAGCCCTGTCAATCTGTGCCCTGGAAGACCATACTGCATGGCCTTTGCTTCTGTTTAAAATACGAAACTGTATGCCGCAAGCATCAGCTGCCTTGGCCATCTCACCGCCAAGCGCATCAAGCTCTTTTACAAGCTGGCCCTTACCAATGCCTCCTATAGCAGGATTACACGACATATAACCTATCTTGCTTAGATCCATGGTAATAAGCAGAGTCTTGGAACCCATCCTCGCTGCTGCCAGGCTCGCCTCTATACCAGCATGCCCTGCGCCAATAACTATAACATCGTATGTATTATTCATAATAACAGATATATAATGGGTAGTCAATCGTGAGGCAAAATACGCTTGCTTATGGCTTAAGTGTCAAAAAGAGCTGGCCATTTCTATAGACCTCAATATTATCTATATAATACCTTATTTTAAATCTATTTCTAGAAGGGCTTTTATATGAGGCCTCTTTGTATTCTTTAAAAAGAAGGAATAGCGGCGTGGAAAAAAACTCTTTTTTGATATCTTCAAACATATTCTTCTCTTCCAATGTAGGTCCTGCAATCTCTTCTATTATTTTTAATAGGTACGCTTTCGCAAAGACATTCGCTTTTGAATCAGGGTAAGATTTTACATATCCTGTGAAATCCTTGATAGCGTCATAATACATCTTGTTGTCATAGTAATACTCCGCTATTGCAAATACTGACTTTCTCGCAAGCGGGCTTTTAGGAAAATCTCTTATAACGCTTCGGAACTCCATTAACGCAAAATCAGGCTGTTTATTTTTAATATATCTGATGGCTGCATCATACCTGGCCCTTGCATATTCGATAGCGCAAAGCTCCTGAGCGCTAAAAATAACAACTAATCCTACAGCAAATAGAAAAATATAATTTATTTTTTTCATATGATTTAACACCTCAAGAGAAATATTCCTGCAAGGATTTTACCTGAAAATCATTTTTCAAGGTAGCTTCTATGCCGTTTACTGCTGCTTGAGCGCCTGAGATAGTAGTTATGCAGGGTATGCCGCGCATAACTGCAGCGCTCCTAATAGGTTTTGAATCAGACTGGCTTTTTTGGCCTGAAGGCGTGTTTATAATTAACTTTATTACACCGTTCTTGATATAATCAAGTATTTTCGAGTTGCCTTCCCCTATCTTGCCAACCATTTCTGCTTTAATATTATTTGACCTGAGCGCCTTATGAGTGCCTTTTGTAGCTATAATTTCAAAGCCCATATCTTCAAGTTTTTTAGCAATAAATACTATATTGCGCTTATCCTGGTTCTTAACGCTAATAAATACTTTGCCATTTTTCGGCAATACCTGATTTGCAGCAATCTGCGATTTGTAAAATGCCATTCCAAAAGAAGCATCTATGCCCATTACTTCGCCTGTAGATTTCATCTCAGGCCCAAGAAGTATGTCAACCCCTGAAAATCTTGAAAAGGGCAGAACTGACTCTTTAACAGAAATATGGTTTACTTTTTTCTCTTCACTAAAACCAAGTTCTTCCAGCGTCTTTCCTGCCATGGCCTTGGCTGCAATCTTGGCAAGAGGAGCGCCTATGGCCTTGCTTACAAAAGGCACTGTCCTTGACGCCCTTGGATTTACTTCCAAGACATACACTGTATTCTGCTTAACAGCAAACTGTATATTTAAAAGCCCTTTGACTTTCAATCCCTTTGATATGGCGTGCGTATGTTTTCTTATTATTTCTATAATATCATCACCTAACGTATGCGGAGGTAAAACACACGCGGAATCTCCTGAATGTATGCCTGCCTCTTCTATGTGTTCCATTATCCCGCCAATAACTGTAATATTTCCATCTGAAACAGCATCTACGTCAACCTCAATGGCATCTTCTAAAAATTTATCAATCAAAATAGGGTATTTTCCTGAAACCTCTTTTGCCTCTTTTATAAATTCTAGCATTGAGTTTTCTTCATAAACTATCTTCATAGCCCTGCCTCCCAAGACATAAGAAGGCCGGACAAGCACAGGATAACCTATTTTTTTTGCAATCTTTAAAGCCTTGCTTATCGAAGTAGTGGAACCGCTTTCCGGCTGAGCGATTTTAAGTTTCTTAAGAAGCTTTGAAAATTTCTTTCTGTCTTCCGCCATATCTATGGATTTAACGCTAGTGCCTATAATCGGAGCGCCGGCCTTTTCAAGTTTCCTTGCTAAATTAAGCGGCGTCTGCCCTCCAAATTGGACAATAACCCCGTCAGGTTTTTCTCTGTCTATAATATTCATCACATCTTCAAATGTAAGGGGTTCAAAATATAATTTATCAGATATGTCATAATCTGTTGAAACTGTTTCAGGATTTGAATTTACCATGATTGTTTCATATCCAAGCTCTTTTAAGGCAAATGAAGCGTGGCAGCAGCAATAATCAAATTCAATGCCCTGCCCTATCCTATTCGGCCCGCCGCCTAATATCATTATCTTTTTCTTTTTTGAAGGGGTTGTTTCATCCTTTGTTTCATATGTTGAATAATAATAAGGCGTATATGCCTCAAATTCTCCTGCGCATGTATCAACCAGCCTGAAAACGGCTTTTATAAAATATCGTTTTCTGTAATTACGCACCGCTAACTCATTAGATCCAGTCAACTCTGCTATCTGGCTATCGCTAAATCCATACTGTTTTGCCTTTAACAACGCTTCAGGTTTTATTGCTGATTTTCTTTTTATTTTACCTTTTACCTTTAACCTTAAACCTTTAACTATCTCTTTTTCCATCTCCACAATATCTTTTATGTTCTCAAGAAACCACGGATCTATTTTGGTAAGCTTATGGATCTCTCCCACGCTATACCCTTTCTGTAACGCATATTTAATATAAAAGATCCTTGAGGCGTTTGGTTCTTCAAGCCTATGCTTTATCTTTTCGTCAGTGATATTTTTGTAAGATTGTTTATTATCAAGTCCTGCATGTCCTATCTCAAGGCCCCTCAAGCCCTTCTGCAAAGCCTCTTTAAATGTCCTCCCTATTGCCATTGTCTCGCCAACTGACTTCATTGATATGCCCAAGACATCCTTTGCCTCTGGGAATTTTTCAAAAGTAAACCTCGGGATCTTCACTACGCAGTAATCTATGGTTGGTTCAAATGACGCAGGAGTAATTTTAGTAATATCATTTTTTATCTCGTCAAGCCTGTATCCGACCGCTAATTTAGCTGCAATCTTTGCGATTGGAAACCCTGTTGCCTTGCTTGCCAGAGCAGAGCTCCTGGAAACCCTCGGGTTCATTTCTATGACGACCATTCTCCCGTCTTTTGGATTTACTGCAAATTGTATATTTGACCCTCCTGTTTCAACGCCTATTTCTCTAATGATTGCCACGCTCGCATCTCTCATTTTTTGATATTCTTTATCGGTCAATGTCTGGATCGGCGCAACAGTTATTGAATCGCCTGTGTGTATACCTATAGGGTCCAGGTTTTCTATGGAACAAACTATAACAACATTATCCAGCTTATCCCTCATCACCTCTAATTCATATTCCTTCCAGCCTAAGATTGATTCTTCTATAAGAATTTCGCTTATCATGCTGTTCTGGAGCCCTAAGCTGGCTATCTTTTCAAATTCTTCTTCTGCGTACGCAATCCCGCCGCCTGTTCCGCCAAGAGTAAAGCTGGGCCTTATAATTACAGGCAGGCCTATTTTTTTCATTGCCTTCTTAGCTTCTTCCATATTATAAGCCATCTCGCTTTCAGGAAGATCCAGCCCTATTTTAAGCATTGCATTCTTAAAACATTCTCTATCCTCCGCCTTCTTTATGGCATTATGGTCAGCTCCTATCATTTTAACGTTGTATTTATCAAGAACTCCCATTTCTTGAAGCTTCATGGCTGTATTAAGCGCTGTTTGCCCGCCTAAGGTAGGCAAAAGCGCATCAGGTTTTTCTTTCGCAATTATTCTTTCAACAAATTCTGGAGTAATAGGCTCTATATAGGTGATATCCGCTGTTTCAGGATCAGTCATTATAGTGGCTGGGTTGGAGTTTATAAGCACTATCTCGAAACCCTCTTCCCTTAACGCCTTACAGGCTTGAGTTCCTGAATAATCAAATTCGCACGCCTGGCCTATTATTATAGGGCCGGAGCCGATTATTAAAATTTTATGTATATCAGTTCTTTTTGGCATAACTACTCCATCATCTCTACAAATCTCTTAAACAAATACCTTGAATCATGCGGCCCGGGAGATGCCTCTGGATGATACTGCACAGAAAATACAGGGAATCTTTTATGCCTCATCCCCTCAAGCGTATCATCATTCAGATTTATATGCGTGAGCTCTACCTCATCCTGGTTAAGCGAGTTCATATCAACGCAAAACCCATGATTTTGAGAAGTTATATCGATTTTGCCTGTTTTTAAATCTTTAACAGGATGATTTGCGCCTCTATGTCCAAATTTTAATTTGTAAGTTTTTCCGCCAAGCGCAAGGCCTAATAGCTGGTGGCCGAGACAAATTCCGAATATCGGCTTTTTGCCAAGAAGTTTTTTAATCTCTTCGATTGCATAAGTAACCGCTGCTGGATCTCCTGGCCCATTTGATAGAAAAATTCCATCTGGATTCTCTGCTAAAATATCTTTTGCCTTTGTATCGCCAGGCACAACGGTTACATCGCAGCCAACATCCATAAGGCAGCGCAAGATGTTATATTTAATACCAAAATCCATTGCAATTACCTTTTTCAGCTTTAAGCTGTAAGTTTTAAGCTGTAAGTTTTTTCTTATGGTTCCCTCTGCTTTATATGTTTTCTTACATGTTACTTCTTTTACCAAGTCCCTTCCGATAAGTCCGGGAGAATCCTTTGCTTTTTTAATAAGGCTTTTTGGATTTAAATCTATTGTTGAAATAATACCCTTCATCGCGCCTTTTGTTCTTATGTGCAGCGTAAGAGACCTTGTGTCAACGTTCTCTATGCCTATAATATTATTTTCTTTTAGATATTGGCCAAGACTTTTTTCAGAACGGAAATTACTCGCAATCTTACTGTTCTCTTTTATAATAAAACCTTCGATCTTAGGCCCTGAAGATTCTGCGTCATATTGATTTATGCCATAATTCCCTATTAAAGGATATGTCATTGCCACAATCTGGCCTTTGTAGGAAGGATCTGTCATTATCTCCTGATAGCCTGTCATGCTTGTATTAAATACAACCTCCCCCAGCCTTTCTCCGCTTGCGCCGAAAGAAATACCTTTAAAAATTGTGCCATCTTCCAACGCTATAAATGCCTTCATAATTTAACCTTATTGTAAAAAAGACGCCCTGCCATCATGAGGCAGAACGTCTTTATTTAATCTAGATACTAACATTGTATTTTAAAGCCCTATATATTATCTATAAGCAACCCTCATTAGTCAAGCTATTTTCCATCTGCAGGGACAGCGCAATGCGCTGTCCCTGCTTTACATTTTAGACATTACCTTAAATGTAAAGTTGTTTAAACGGACTCTACTCTAACTATCTCTGGAATTTCTTCTTTCAATGCTCTTTCAACGCCATTCTTAAGCGTCATCTGAGACATAGGGCAGCATCCGCATGCGCCTTTCAGCTTGACCTTTACAACGCCGTCTTTTACATCTATTAGTTCTATATCTCCACCATCCTGTTGTAAAAACGGCTTTATCTTCTCTATCGCCTTCTCAACTTTCTCTCTCATATATATACTTTCCTCCTAACCCTTGACATTCGCGCTATGAAATAGCGAGATTGTCAAGGGTTTGTAGATAAGTTACAAAATTTACACAATTTTGTAACTTTTGTAACTAAGCCTTTATTCTATTGGCCTTTCTTTTAACGCTTTGAAGCTAACCCCTGATTCAGCGCCAGGGATTGGTGCAACTGGTTCTGTCAGCAGGAACTCTCCATCTTTTATCAGGCCCTTTAATTTTTCCGCTATCTCAACTGCCTTAGAATAGCTGGAGAGAGCGCCTGTAGGGACATCTTTACCTTTGACTGAGATCTTACCGCTTTTTAGCTGCTTATAGTTCACTTCCCCTAGGCTGCCAGGGATGCAGTTTGGGTATGCTTCGCTATAATCAATTATCTGCGTCCAAATATCTTCATCTTTTACAGCTGTAAACTTACATATCTCTTCATTTAATACTGGAATAGGAACTCCTATACCAACTGTAAGGGTAACACCATAACCCTGGAAAGTAGTCCCAACCAGATAATCAGGCGACATTTGTTTCAAATCGCCTATCACAGCCAGCGTTCCGGCAGGCGCTTGAGGAATTCCTGTATCTTTGCGTTTTACAGTAGGCGAATGCTGCGTGCCCTGCCATGCTACATAACCAACCCCGCCTCCCAGAAAAATCTTTGTGCCAATGCCTATTGTTTTATAATGCGGATCGTTCAATAAAGGAGATAGCTGACCAGCTGAACAGTAATAAGCATTCCCAAGTTTTGGCCTTAAAGCGCCCATATAGGTATAGATCATTCTATCAGAAAGATTCACAGCGCAGTTGTAATTCTGATAGGCATTCCTCATATTAAAAAGCACTGCTTCATTAAGATCCTTAATATTAATCAAAGTCTCCAATTTTTTACGCGGATAACAGTCTGTCCCATAAGCAGCAGCCTTGAGCGTAACATCTTTTCCTGAGACTAGTTCCTGTATTACATGAGCTCCTCCATACTTAAATTCTCCAGGATATACCTTATTTCTGGGGTCATCATCCGGAAGAGCGGCCGCGCCTAAATATAAATCAACTGCTGCAAAACCTGCGTATACAAGGACATCGTTTACAGTAACATTGCCTCCGCCTAACTTTATCCTGGGTTTTGAATGGCCGATATTGAAATAAGCCCCGGAAGAACACATTGGGCCGAAAGTGCCTGTAGTTACAACATCCACTTTTTCAGCTGTCTTTTTAACCCCGTCTTTTGCAACGAGGTCTATAATCTCCTCTGCAGTTACAACAACTGCCTTGCCTTGTTTAATCTTTTCGTTTATCTCTCTGATTGTTTTTGCCAGATGCATAGTCACCTCTGAATTTATAATTTATATAGAATAGGAACTGCCTTCATCATTATTTTTTATACTCTCGACTCTTCTTACAAGTTCAGCAAAGGTAACAGTGTCTACAACTAAAGATGTAGCTGTGTAAACATTGCTCCAGATATCTTTAAATACACAATAGGGAAAATCTTTACACTTTTCATAAGTATCCTTATTAGCGCATTCTACTGGTTCAATCGGGCCTTCAATAAATCTTATTACTTCTCCAATAGTAATGGTTTCAGGTGGCTTTGCTAAAAAATAACCTCCATCTATCCCGCGCTTACTTCCAACAAACCCACCTTTTTTTAAGGTGAGAAGTATCTGCTCTAAAAATTTAAATGGTATATCTCCTTTTTTAGCCAGCTCTTGAATAGAGAGCACTCCTTTATTATAGTGCAGAGCCAGGCTAAGTATAGCTTTTAAACCGTAATCACCTTTATAAGTTATCTTCATCGCAAACCTCTAACCTCTATAATCATGATTAACTTGGTATAGATTATAACATAATAAAAAATAAGATCAAGAAAAATCTGTTTTCATATAAATACGTTTGGAGCATAAACTATTTTATTAACTTACGCATCCTTTCGGTAACCTCCAGTGACTTTTTAACTGCTAAGGCTGCTGCCTGCGAAGAAATCGTAGCTGAGGTGACTGCGTCTATGTCACGGCCGACTACCATGGAGTCTTTTGATGATTTGCCTTGAAATTGCCTTAAAAAAGACTTGCGTTTTATTTCATAGCCAAATATATCCCTGTACTCCAGTATACATACTTCTAAAACCTGGCCATGAATATCTATCCCTACTAAAAAGGTGATTGGCTTAATCTTCCCCATCTCATCAAGGACAACTGCCCAGCCCAGGATCTTGTTATCCGAAAAAATAGTAAATATTTTAAGTTCCTGATTATCCAGAATATGACTTTCTACTTTATAGTTTTGAAACGCTGGAAAAATACTCTTTATTGCCTCTTCAGCCTGAGGATAGTTTTCTGACCATGCTAAAATAGGCAACAGAACCGCTATGGCTAAAACTAAACTTATTATTTTCATGAAAATAATCTCTCCATTTTAAAACCCCATAGCCATGGAAGCCATTATGCCGTTTTTATCTCCTCGTTCCAGCGTTTCATTTGTTGAGTTATTCCATTGATATTCCATCTTAAAAACCCAGCTTTCAATCGGCCGGTAATTCAGGCCTAAGGTAAAGCGTTTTTCTTTATTAGCTCCGTCTCCTGCATCGCCATCATCGCCAATATCCACCCAGTCATAACGGCTGACTAAGGTAAGCTTGGGGTCTTTGAACCCTCTTCCCATGAAGGTATTATTCAAAAACTTTGGCCAGAAATGATACCTGGGTTCAATATAGAATCCCTGCATATATTTAGGAGCGCTGGCCTCATCAGCGGCATTATCATTATCATGGTCAACTAATGCGCCATCTTCAAAATCAAGATATGCAAAATCCCCTACTAATTCAAAAGCCCCGCGCTTAAAATTGATATCCGCGCCTAAACCTATTAAATTATCCTGGCCATTACGAGTCGCGCTCCCGGAACGGCCATACCTGCCAAGATAACTACTTAGCCCCAATTCCAAATTGCGATTTAATCCTGCGCCAATACGGCTGACAAAGGCTTTGTTGTTATTCGCATCCGAGCTTATCGAACCCTTGGCATTACGCATGCCTGTATCTGAGATATCTTCGTCTAAACCATTTATAATATAACTTTCATAATTAAGGTAAAAATCCGGCAGCAATTTCCAGCCCAAAGTTTCTCCTATATTAAACTCCCCAAATGCGCCAAATCCAGACTCCATCCATGTTGCAGAAAGCAGCCTGCGGCTGACTATAGGCCTTTCAGTTAAGTCCTGGATATCCGAATCGTGCAAAAGATTAAACTTTCCAAAAGGCACTAAAACAACTCCTCCTCTCAAATTTACCATATCATTTATAAGATAGCTTATCCATGCCTGTTCAACTTTAGCCTCTCCCTGGCCAGCGTCTGCCGCATTTGGGCCGCCGTGTTCTATTTCGTATTCACTATAGAAA
>MNVP01000072.1 GCA_001871815.1 Candidatus Omnitrophica bacterium CG1_02_40_15 | reverse complement strand
GGGACGAAGCCCGAAGCAATCTCTTATAGATTGCTTCGCTCACTTCGTTCGCTCGCAATGACACCTATAAGCATTAGAATTTTCCTTCAATTCGCAGATTGCTGTCATGGTTTTTTCAGCAATCTGCATGTAGTATTCTTTTCCAAAACTACCCTTATCAAAGCTTAAAGCCTTTCCGACATAGACTGATATCTTTTTAAACCTTGGAAATATAGCCCCTTTCGGCAATGCGCCCATAGAACCTTTTATATAACACGGCAAAATACTGGCTCCTGAACTAGCTGCCAAAAACCCTATACCAGCTCTTGGGCTTCCAAAACTGCCATCTTTTGAACGCGTGCCTTCTGGGAAAATCAATACTGCCTTCGCCTGACGTAATTTATCTATAGCCAGCCTCATCGCTCCTAAATCTGCGCCTTTTCGCCTTAAAGGAAATGCGTTTACTGATATTAAAATCTTGCCAAAAATTTTATTTTTAAAAAGCGTATCGCGCGCCATAAAATTTAATGCCCGCGGCACCGCGAAACCCGCTATTAAAGGATCAAGAAAACTCTCGTGATTAGGCGCAATAATCAACGGCCCATTCTTTGGGCAGTTTTCAGCGCCTATTATCTCAAGCCTGAAAAATATTTTAAAGAGCAGCTTTAATATATTTCTAGAAATAAAATATATCATCTAACAATGATATTCTTCTCGACTCGCTTCGCTCGCTCGAAGAATATTGTTCGAGCGAAGCCCGCCATTGTTGTGGTGGCGGGCTGAGTCGAGAACTACAAATCATAGCGAATCTCTAATAAGCTTAGCTCTTCTTAATAACCTCAGTAAATCCCGGCTATTATTACTTTTTAAAGCTGCTTCTATTTTAAACAATTCTTTTTTTAATAGCTCAATAGCCTTTATAATATTTTCTTTATTTGTCAAAAATACATCTTTCCATAGTTCTGGCTCGCCTGAGGCAATCCTTGTTGTATCCTGAAACCCTCCTGCCGCAAGATCTATCCCTTCTCTTCCAATAGAATTCACAAGGCTCACAGCTGCTGCATGAGGCAGATGGCTTATTTTTGAAAGCAGTCTATCGTGCGCATCTACCGACATTACCCTGACCTTCATTCCAAGTTCTCCCCAGAATTTTTTAACCTTATTAAGGGCTTTTGGATTTGTATTTTTTGTTTCCGTCAAAATGCAATACGCCCCTTTAAATAAATCTTTATCAATAGATTTAATACCTGATCTCTCAGAACCTGCGATAGGATGGCTGCCTACAAAATATATGCCCTTCAGTCTAGTTTTTTCTATATTCTTAACTATATATTTTTTTGTGCTGCCTGCATCAGTAAGGATAGCGCCTTTTTTTAAGAAAGGTGCTGCTTGCTTAGCTATTCTAGCTATCTTAAAAACAGGAGTTGCGATAATTACAAGGCCTGAATCTCTTACCCCATCTTCCAAATCCAGTGTTGCAAAATCTACTATTTTATTCTTAATAGCTTGATTAATAGCGCTTTTTCTTCTTGAAATTCCTATAACTTCTTTCGCCAGCTTCTTTTCTTTTATCGCAAGAGCCAACGACCCGCCAATTAGACCTAACCCGATTATTGTTATACGATTAAACATAATAGTTTAGCGGATAGCGTAGAGCGGATAGCGGATAGAAAAAACTATACGCTATACGCTAAACGCTCTACGCTAATCATATCTCCCTTCCCACTGCCTTAGCCACCGCCCTTAGCTCTTTCATCATTGCATCGAACCTGTAGGGCACTAACGACTGTTCTCCGTCAGAACGCGCCTCTTCAGGATTCGGGTGAACCTCTATTATCAATCCGTCTGCGCCAGCTGCAATCGCTGCCTTTGACATTGGGCTGACTAAATCCCACTTGCCAGTCCCATGGCTCGGGTCCACAACAATAGGTAAATGGCTCAACTGTTTAATAAGAGGCACTGCGCTCATATCCAGAGTGAACCTTGTGGCATCTTCAAATGTCCTTATGCCTCTTTCGCATAGTACGCAGTTAAAATTCCCTTCCGAAAGCACATATTCAGCTGACATCAGAAATTCTTTTATAGTTGCCGACATACCCCTTTTTAGAAGCACAGGTTTCTTGGAAAGCCCCACTTCTTTAAGCAAATTAAAATTTTGCATGTTCCGCGCGCCCACCTGAAGGATATCGGCGTATTTTTCAACCATTTCCACATCGCGCGTATCCATTACTTCTGTTACAATTTTCATGCCGGTTTCTTTTTTTACATCTCTTAAGAATTTCAAGCCTTCTTCGCCTAACCCTTGAAAACTATAAGGCGAACTCCTTGGTTTAAATGCTCCTCCTCTTAAAATACTGGCCCCTGCTTTCTTTACCTTCTTGGCTACTTCAAGCAACATCTCAAAACTCTCTACAGAGCAAGGCCCTGCCATAATAGCTATTTTTTTACCGCCTATTTTTACACCTTCCACATCTACGATACTGTTCTCTGGCTTAAATTCTCTGGAAACAAGCTTATAAGGCTTCAGAATTGGCATTACTTTTTCAACGCCCGGAAATGCCTCCAATGGCTGCACTCTTAAGATGTCTTCCTCGCCTATAACACCTATAATAGTGCGCTCAATACCTCTTGAAACCATGGTTTTCAAGCCAAGTTTTTTAACCTTTTCTATTAAATGGCCTATCTGTTTTTTTGTTGCGTCTGGACGTAGAACTATGATCATCAAAAACCTCCGTTTTAGCGTTTAGCGTAGAGCGTATAGCAAATAGAAAAACTCTACGCTAAACGCTATCCGCTCTACGCTATTATTTTTTTAAGCTCCTTAACAAACCTCTTATTCTCCGAGTCTTTTCCAACAGTCACTCTTATAAAATTTTCCAGGCCCCATGTCTTCATATTTCTTACGATTACGCCTTTTTTTAAAAGCCTTTCCGTTGCCTCTCCTGATTTAGGGCCTATCTCTATTAATATAAAGTTAGTAACGCTTGGCACATACCTAACGCCCATTGCCTTGAATTCAGAATATAAAAACTCCTTGCCTTCCCTCACTACTTTTTTAGACCTTGCCAGAAATGCCCTGTCTTTTAAAGCCCCTATTGCTCCTATCTGCGCAAGCGAATTCACATTAAAAGGCTCCCTGACAGCTTCCATATATTTTATTATTTCCGGGCTTGATACGCCATACCCAACCCTCAGGCCTGCAAGGCCATATGCCTTTGAAAAAGTCCTTGTAACTATCAGGTTATTTTCCCCGAGATAATCAAGGCCATTCGGATAATCCTTGTCTTCAACAAAATCAAAGTATGCCTCGTCCAGGAAAACTATTGTCTCGCCAGGCAGGCCTTTTAAAAAATCCTCAAGCTCGAATCTAGTAACATACGTGCCGTTCGGATTATCAGGGTTTGCAATAAATATGACTTTCGTATTCTTAGTCATTGCATCTTTCATGGCTTTTAAATCATATTTAAAATAACGCATAGGCACGGCCTTTACCTTTGCTCCATGCGCGCCAGAAGCCGCTTCATACATAAGAAACGTTGGGCTTGCAACAACCACTTCATCTCCTTCGTTTACAAATGCCCTCAGAATAAGCCCTATAATCTCGTCAGAGCCGTTTCCAAAAATAATCTGCTCTGGCTTTATTTTTAATTTCTTCGCAACCGCTTGCCGCAGATAAAAACAGCCTCCTTCAGGATACCTGTTTATATTGCCTGCATATTTTCTGATTGCCTCCACAGCCTTTGGAGAAGGGCCCAATGGATTTTCATTGGAAGCCATTTTAATAACATCCTGTAAGCCCAATTCTCTTTTTACTTCTTCAATTGGTTTGCCTGGCTGGTATGGCTTGACATTTAGTATTGAC
Organism: Candidatus Omnitrophica bacterium CG1_02_40_15; assembly: GCA_001871815.1. GTDB lineage: Bacteria > Omnitrophota > Gorgyraeia > Gorgyraeales > Gorgyraeaceae > UBA10183. The sequence continues at coordinate 14,932 of MNVP01000072.1, read as the reverse complement.
TTGCGCGGTTGCATATAAATTCAAAAGCAAAAACTGTTTAGCTATAAGTTTTAAGCTATAAGCTTTAAGCTTAAAACTTATAGCTTATGGCTTACAGCTTCCTAAATTTTAGTTTTACCTTTTTACTTTTAACTTTTTAGTTAACTATTAAACTCCTATAGGATACGACCCTAAAATTTTCAGATACGCAGACTTTTTTTCTAACTCTTCCAAAGCCCTCTTTACATTAGGGCTCTGAAAGTGGCCTAGCATATCTATAAAAAAATAATATTCCCACGCCTTTCTTTTTGAAGGCCTGGATTCTATCTTTGTAAGACTGACTTTATTTTTCTTAAAAGGCACCAGCATATCGTGCAATGCGCCAACCTTATCTTTTACAGAACACATAATGGAAGTCCTGTCATTCTTTGTAGGCGCAGGTATTGTATTGCCTATGACAAGAAAGCGGGTCACATTATTTGCATTATCCTCTATATCCCTTGCAACTACCTCCAAATTGTATTTCTCTGCCGCAAGGATGCTTGCAATTGCCGCGGCATTTTTTTCATTTGATACGATTTCTGCAGCTTTACTTGTAGAAGAAACTTCAACTAGTTCAGCGCCGTGAAGATTCTCCTCAAGCCATATCCTGCACTGGCCAAACACTTCCTGTTTCGAATAAACCTTTTTTATAGACTTTAAATTGCCCCTCGTCAAAAGATTATGAGATATCTCCAGCATTATCTCAGAACATATCTTTAAATCAGAATTTATAAACATGTCCAGCGTATGGCTTATCACGCCTTCTGTAGAATTTTCTATAGGGACAACTCCATAATCTGATCTTTCAGCCTCTATCTCTCTGAACACATCTGTAATGCTGGAACATGGGAAATATATAACATTACTGCCGAATCTTTTTATCCCAGCCAGATGCGTAAATGTTGCCTCAGGCCCAAGATATGCTATTCTTACATCCTTTTCCAGGCCAAGAGAACCTGACATTATTTCTTTGTATATTGCTTTTATTGCCTTATCAGAAAGCGGGCCGTTATTTTTGTTCAACACATTTGAATACACCTCGACCTCTCTGTCAGGCACATACGCGCCCTTCCGGCTATGCTTCTTTAATTTGCCTATATCTTTAGCGAGAGTTGCCCTTTTATTCAATAGCCCGACTATTTCCTTGTCAAGGTTGTCTATTTTCCTGCGGAGGTCCGCTAAGCTCATTTTGAGCCTCCTCTTTTTTTTGTAAATGTTCTGGTAATTCTATATCTTTCTCTGTAAAATTAAACTCTTCTAGTTTCGGGAGCTCGTCAAGGGAATTCAGGCCGAAATACTGTAGGAATTCCTGAGTAGTGCCGTAAATAATAGGCCTTCCGACTGTCTCTCTCCTGCCCATAATCTTTACGAGATTTTTTTCAATCAATGTCTTTAACACGCCATCCACATTCACGCCCCTTATCGCTTCTATCTCAGGTTTGGTAGCAGGCTGTTTGTAAGCTATGATTGCCAGCGTTTCAAGGCTTGGCCCTGAAAGCCTGTCGGCCCCTGCTGTCTTATATAATTTCTTAAGCCATGACGCAAGCACAGGATCAGTTACTATTTGATAACCGCCTGCTATCTCTTTAATCCTCAATGCCCTGCCATGTGTTTCAAACTCACTAGCCAACTCAGCTATAACATCTTTTATTTCATTTGCGTCAGGCCCTTCCAGAACGATTTTAATCTCGCTCAAGAATAAAGGTTTATCACTTACGAAAAGCATTGCTTCTATTATATTCTTTATCTGCGCCTTATCCATATTTATACTTCTCAACTCTGCTCACATGATATATTCTCGTGACCGTTCGAAGAATATTGAATGTTTCTAATATTGTTCGAGCGGACATTACAGCTATACATGCAAGCCTAGTCGAGAACCTATTCTATATTTAGTCTGTGTTTTTCGTTTCGTATAATCTCTATATCGCTGAAATTTTGTTTCTGTACAACAAGTATCTCTTTTAATCTTATAAGTTCCAGCACCGCCAAAAATGTGGCTATTATTTCAATTTTATTTTTGGAATTCTTAAAGAGGCCTAAAAGGCTCATCGCAGGAGTATTTACAAGCATATGCAAAAGGTCATGCACCTTTTGCTCAACAGTAAACTCATCCTTTATTATCTCCTGAAACATCTCTTTCGGGACATCCTTCAACACCCTGGTAAAGGCTGTTATCAGGTCAAATAAACTCGCCTCAAAGAAAACCTCTCCTGGCTCAGCCTTAAAAGGGATATTCCTGGTAAACATCTTTTTTCTTTGGCCTTCCAGCCCCTGCAGGACCCCTGCAACCTCCTTGAATTTTTTATATTCTACAAGCCTGCGCACAAGCTCTTCCCTTGGGTCCTCTTCCTCCTCTGGCAGAAAATCTTTCTCGTCAGGCGGCAGAAGCATCTTGCTTTTTATATGTATCAGGGTTGCGGCAATCACCATAAACTCGCCTGCGATATTTAAGTCCAACATACGCATGAATTCGATGTATTCCAGGTATTGCTCTGTAATAGCTGCTATTGGAATATCGTAAATATCTATCTCGTTCTTCTTGATAAGATACAACAATAAATCCAGCGGGCCTTCAAAAACCTCTAATTTAACCTTGTATGACATAATATAAAATTAAAAACTATATGTTGGTGTACGGTGTCAGGTGAAAGGTGCTAACCATGCCCTGACACTTTACACCTTAAACCTGACACCAACATATATTTCTTTACGTTAGCCCTATCGCTTTCTTAACCTCACTCATTGTCTCAGACGCAACCTTGCGCGCTTTTACTGCTCCTTTTTCCAGAATTGAGTAAATTTTATCCTTATCTTTTAATAAAGCTTCTCTTTTATGCCTGACATCAACTAAATAATCAGAAATTATAGCGCCTAAATTTTTCTTGCATTCTGTGCAGCCGGCTTTTGCGTTTAAACAGTAATCATATACAGTTGGCGCATATTCCTTTTTAAATAAATTATAATACGCGCATACATTGCATTTATCCGGATGGCCCTTGTCAGATAATTTTATCCTCTCAGGATCTGTAAACATTGCAGAACATTTCTTTTTTATTGTTTCTTCGCTATCCCCCAGCGCAATAAAATTATTATAGGACTTACTCATCTTTCTTCCGTCTATGCCGAGAAGCTTTGGAATTTTAGTAAGAAGCGGCTTTACAGAAGGAAATATATTCCCGCCATACAGGCTGTTAAATTTCGCTGCAATATCATCTGTAAGTTCAATATGCGGGGCCTGATCCTTGCCAACAGGAACTGTATCTGCCTTATATATCAGTATGTCTGCTGCCTGTAAAACAGGATAACCAAGGAATGCATACGTGTGCAATTCTCTTGTTGTAATTTCCCTGAGTTGTTCTTTATATGTCGGGCATCTCTCTAACCATCCAAGAGGGACAAAATTAGAAAACACCATATATAATTCCAAATGCTCTTTTACATGAGATTGTACAAATACAGTGCTTTTCTCAGGATCTATGCCGCACGCTATCCAGTCACAAGCGCATTCTATGGTAAACTTTGAAAGCTTTGACGGGTCTTCATACTCGCTCATCATTGCATGCCAGTCTGCTACCATAAAGAAAGAATCATACTTATCCTGAAGATTAACCCAATTATCAAGCGCCCCAAATAAATGGCCCAGATGTAACGGCCCTGTTGGCCGCATCCCGCTTAAAATACGATTCTTCATAATATCCTGACTTCTCGACTCTGCTCTCATGATATGGTCTTATGACCGCTCGAAGAATATTGTTACTGGTTATTCTACTGTTTTGCTTTATATTGTTCGAGCGGACATCTCGACTATACATGTAAGTCCAGTCGAGAACTATTTCAATCTCCTTGCCACTTTTTTAATTTCCACCGCTTCTATCAGATCGCCTTTTTGTATATCCTTAAATCCAAGGCTTATCCCGCACTCAAAACCTTCCAATGCCACTTTTAAATCATCCTTAAAATGTTTCAATGAACTCATTTTACCTTTAAAGACAATCTCTTTCTCCCTTATGAGCTTGCATACTGCATCGCGTGGAATCCTGCCTTTTAAAATAAGACAGCCTGCCACAACGCCTATCTTTGAGACATTAAAAACCTGCCTGATCTCTGCCCTGCCTAAAAAGACCTCTTCTATGACAGGTTCCAGCATCCCTTCCATGGCAGCCTGAATCTCGTTCACTATCTCATAAATTATACTGTAAATCCTTATCTCAACCTCTTCCTGTTTACTGAGCGCCTTTGCTTCATTGGTTGTATCAATATGAAAACCTATTATTATAGCGTTTGAAGCAGAAGCCAGCATTACGTCAGATTCATTAATATCCCCTACCTGGCCGTGTATAACGGAAAGCTTTACTTCTTCGGTGCTTAATTTTTCAAGAGAATCTTTTATTGCTTCCAGCGACCCTTGCACATCCGCTTTTATGACTATCTTTAATTCCTTTACCTCTCCGACTTTTATTTTATTATACAGCTCTTCAAGAGTAACCTTGGAAGTTTTCCCTGTAAGTTTTTTCCTTTTCGCTTCCATCCGCCTCGTAGCTACAATATCTCTTGCCTTTTTCTCATCAGCTATTACGTAAAATTTTTCTCCTGCCTGTGGGACCCCGGAAAGCCCTAATATCTCAACCGGCTTTGCAGGCCCTGCTTCTAGCACTCTCCGGCCTTTATCATCCAGCATCGCCTTTATCCTGCCATAATTAAGGCCTGCCATAACTATATCACCTATTCTTAAAGTGCCGTTTGAAACAAGAACCGTTGCAATAGGCCCTTTGCCTTTAGAAAGCTCCGCTTCTATAACTATTCCTACAGCAGGTTTGTCAGGATTTGCTTTCAACTCCAACAATTCCGCTTCAAGAAGCAACATCTCTAGTAAATTATCAATCCCCTGGCCTGTTTTTGCAGAAACTCCTACTGTAATAGTTTTCCCTCCCCATTCTTCAGGGTTCAGATTATGATCAACCAATTGTTTTTTGACCTTGTCCAAATTTATATTCTGCTTATCAATTTTATTTATCGCTACTACTATTGTTACGCCTGCAGCCCGCGCATGGTCTATGGCTTCTATTGTCTGCGGCATTATGCCGTCATCAGCTGCAACTACAAGGACAACTATATCAGTCATATTTGCGCCTCTTGCGCGCATTGCGGTAAATGCCGCATGGCCTGGCGTATCTAAAAATGTTACACAACCTTTAGGAAGCATTACTTCGTACGCGCCTATATGCTGAGTAATCCCGCCCGTTTCTTTATCAGCAACCTTTGTTTTTCTTATAGCGTCCAAAAGAGATGTCTTTCCGTGATCAACATGGCCCATAAACGTAACAATAGGCGCTCTTGGTTTAAGTTTTTCAGGGTCACCTGCTTTATCAAGCTCCGCTAAAAAAGACTCCTCAAAACTAGGGAGCTTTTCAATTAAATATCCGAAATCTTCGCAAATAGAACGAGCCACTTCTTCATCCAGCGCCTGATTTATTGTAACAAGCACTTTTTTATCCAGGAGTTTTTTCAAAAGCTCTGCTGGTTTTACCTCTAATTTTATTGCAAGCTCTTTAACGATTATTGGAAGATCTATCTTTAACACCTTAAGCTCTGGTTTTGGTTCTTCCTTTATTTCCTCTACTTTTTCTTTCTCTTCAACCTTTTTCTTTTCCTCAACCTTTGGTTCTTTAGCCTTTACTTCAGGTTTTAGTTCCTGAACCTTTTCCCCAGGTTCTTTTTTTTCAGGCTTTTTTGCTTTCGTATGTTTCCGCGCCTGCCCCGTACCCGAACAAAGCGAGTGGTTCGGGGTGGTTCCGCGGGCTTTTGTAGGGGAGGGTTTTAAACCCTCCCCTACAGCTTTAGCCTTTTTTGGCTTCAATTCTTCTTTCACAAGAAATGCAGTATCATTATCAAGTGTACTCATGTGGCCCTTCACATCTATCTTAAGGCTATGAAGTTTATCTATAAGCTCCTTACTTGTAATCCCGAGTTCCTTTGCTAACTGGTGAACGCGTATGCTCATTCTTTATCCTCTTGAGGCTTTACCTCTTTCTCTTCTTTCGCTTCCTTCACTTCTTTTTCTTCTTTATCGACTTCCGCAGCTAGTTCTCGCTCTTTTTCAGCCCTGGCAACTCTATTTTCTTTATTTTTCTTATCCCTTACCTCATGCACTTTGTGTTCCATAAGTTCTTTGGCTGATTTAAGAATTTTTTCAGCTGTTTTTTTGCCAATGCCTTTAACAGCAGTCAGCTCTTTCAAATCCAGCTTAATAATTTTCCCAACTGTATCATACCCTGCTTTTTTAAGCTCTTTTTCAGTCTTAGGCCCGATCCCATTAATCTCTATTATCGGAATTTCCTTTACCTCTTCTATCTCAGATTTGCTTCTTATATCTATGTTCCATCCTGTAAGCTTTGCGGCAAGCCTCACGTTCTGGCCTTTCTTGCCTATTGCCAGAGATAGCTGATCATCTGCCACTATAACCTCTGCCTTTCTTTCAGCCTCGCTCGTTTTAACCCCGGAAATCTCTGCTGGGCTCAGGCTGGCTGATATAAATTCTTCCATATTTACGCTCCAGCGCACAATATCTATCTTTTCTCCTCCTAGTTCCCTTACAATATTTTTAACCCTCTGGCCTCTCATACCTACGCACGCTCCGACTGGATCAACCTTATCATCCTTGGAATATACAGCTATTTTTGAACGGTCTCCAGCCTCTCTCGACACAGATTTTATTTCTACAATGCCCTCGTATATCTCAGGCACCTCTAATTCAAAAAGCCTTTTTACAAAACCAGGGTTTGTCCTGGAAAGCAATATCTCAGGCCCTTTTGAAGACTTTTTAACCTCTACTATCAATGCCTTAATCCTGTCGCCCTGCCTGTATTCTTCATTAGGAGGAAGTTCTCTTTTAGGCAAAACCCCTTCCGCTCTTCCAAGGTCAACAATTAGCATGCCTTTTTCAAATCTATGGACAGCGCCTGAACAAAGATCATTTACCTTTTTCTTATATTCTTCGAACAGCACATCCCTTTCAGCCTCGCGGATCTTCTGTATAATGACCTGTTTGGCTGTCTGCGCAGAAATTCTGCCAAAGTCGCCGGAGACCTCCTTGCCTTCTGCTGTAAGGACCTTAAAATCTCCTGTTAAAGGATCAAATTTAGCTTTTATGTCTTCAACATGTTTTCCGAGATTTTTACGCGCAGCGCTTATAAGCGCTGACTCTATTGCTCTCACAAGAATCTCTTTCTTGATCCCTTTATCCCGTTCAATGCTGTCTAATATCGCCAATAGTTCTTGATTCATTATCACACCCCTTGCTCGCGTTGTTAATCGCGGAAATATGCGGAAGCCCGCCACTGTTACTTTGGCGGGACGCGGAAAAATGCGGAAACTATACCTGAGTTTCAGCGTTGTTCTGCGTTATGTTCCGCGTAGTTCAGCGATAGCATGCATTAAAACTCTACCTCTTCTCTTGCTCTAAAAATTTTCCCAAACGGTATTTCTATAATGCCTTTTTTCTTTACCCCGTTAGAGAAAGCGGTTGGCTTTAGCCGGCGGTTATCTCTAACGGGGTGAACATCTATTTTCACGCCCATATCAGATACTTCTTCTAATCTAGCAACGTATTCCTTTTTATCCTGTATCCTTTCGCTCAATGTCACCCTGACAAGCCTTCCAATAGCCCTCTCGTAATCTCTTTTTGTTTTAAACGGCCTGTCAATGCCTGGTGAATCCACTTCAATAACATAACTTTCCTGTATAATATCTCGCTCGTCCAGAACCTGGCTTATTCTCTCATTCAGCCTCGCGCAATCTGCAAGCTTAATACCGCCTTCCTTATCTGCTAAGATACGCAATACTTGCCTGCCAGCTTCTCTCTTATAGATAATCTCAACAAGTTCGGCATTTTCTTCTTGCAAGATAGATATTATAATTTCTTTAATCTTATCTATCATTCTTCTCTTGTCCAGCTGCGTAGGCTGGAAGCTTCCAGCCTACGCAGCTGGACAGGTTATACAAACAAAAAAAGCGGGCATGCTACACCCACTTAAAAATCACAATCCCCCTTTCATAGAGATGCTTATAATATACTACATCCTGTGAAAGCCTGTCAAGAGAAAAATGAATTCAAATCATTCCAAATCATGCTATATAGATTTAACTTTGTGTCTTTATACTTATATACTGCTTCCATGATTTTTTAAATTAGGCATGGTTTCTACAGGAGCACTGGTTAATTTAAAGAAATTTCTTAGTCTTTCTTTGATTTCAACTTCTGACATTTCTCCCTTGCGATATTTAGCTCGTAACAACTTAAGCTCTTTGACCAAATAACCCAATTTAAGCTCTGATGGAAACCTAAAATTTGGCTCCATAAAACCACAACCAGTAATACAGTGTTGCGGATCCAATTTAATTATGCCCCACATTGCTTCTATATAATAATCTTCTGGGCGCTGTGGGATTCCAGTTCCAAATACTTCCGCAGGAACACTGCCCATTCCAATGTCTTTAGTATCACAGCACATCCCCCAAGAGAACCGTGAATTTACATAAAAATTGCACAAAGGCCCCAAGCAAAGCGGATCATTGCCATCTCTTATTAAACTCCTAATCATGCTTCTTGTATTTTCAAAAAGACCGGATAACCTGTTCGGCCTCATGGCTTGAATAACTATATTATATTGATGTCCATACTCTGGGACCCCTTTATTGATATTTTCTTGCTTTATAACCAAATCTCTTATGATCTCAAACGCCTGTTCATTGGTATTAAACATCCTTTCTCCGTACATAAATACATGCTCTGGCTTAAATACTGCCAAATCAGCTCCTGAGCGTTCGCTTTTTTCTATAAACTCAAAAAGCTCTTCTGGTTTTGTATCTGCATGCACCATAAAAGTATTTCTAATAATAATATTGAGCCCGAGCTCATTTCTTAAAACATTTAGTTTTTCTGCCGCTCTATATCCTGTTTCATCATGTATAGAAATGCTGATAACCGCTGGTTCTTTGTCTTCAGAAAATACCTTGCGTAGAATATCAGAATAACCTTTTTTATATTCTAGTTCTAACCGTCTTACAAAAAGTCCATTTGTATTTAATGTTAGTCCTAATGTAGAGTCAGCTAAGAAAAGAAATAAATCGTGCCAATTCTTATAAGCCCCAGGCTCTCCGCCGCCGGTTACAAAAACAGATCTGCCGCCATTTTTTTCAAAATACTGCAACAGCTCCAACAACACATCAATATTCACATGTAAATTTGATTTTTCCGGAAATGAACAATTTCTACAATCTTTAGACCCTTGACCAGTTTTTAAAACTCTATTCCAAGTGGGGCAAAATGCTGTCAAGTCAAGTTGAATTTGATATGGCATTGTATCTGGAAGATATCCTTCAGCAAATCTTTTCAAAATCTTCTCAGCCGCATGGTTTCTATCATCATCTATTATTGAAAATCTATCAGAGGTTAATCTCTTCATAATATACTCAAAATGATTTTGACGAGGCTTTTGCTCATTAAACTGAGAAGGCGGCCTAAGGGCATATCCCGCATCTAATGCTGCAAACACTGACATTAGCATGAATATTAATACTATATTTATCTTTTTATGCATTTTTCTCATGGCTCTGCCTTGATTAAAAAACAATCAGGCCTTTTGATGTAGCTACAAATATCAAGCGGCAACTGCTTGTTTTACAGCTTGACTAAGCATGTCAATACTTTCACAGAAACCAGTCATCCTGAGGAAAAGGCCTTGAAAAAATCTTATTCTTTGACTCACAGATTAGACAAAACCTCTTTAGACAAAAGTCGCTGTTCTAAACTAAAATTAATGTGCTGTTCCATGATGCTCAGATACACTGATCCAAGTGCACCTGAATAAGGCGCATCTTTTCCAACCTTAATATCAATATTTATATCAGAGCGTTTTTTTAAGCCTTCGCGCGCCCCTTCTATAACTTTTTCTACAGAGCGCCCTGTAGCAATGCCTCCAGTATAAATCACAGTCCATTTCTTAATCCCGGTTACACGGCAAATTTCCTGATAAAGCACGCTGAGATGCTGTCCATATTCTTTGTAAACCTGCTCTGCGATTTTAGCAAGGTTATCTACTTCCGGCCCTGAAAGCCAGTCTGCTACCATCTTCGGGGTGATATCACCTTCTGGAAGCGAAACCTTGAATTCTTCCGCTAATTCTCCAGCTCTACGTACAACAAAATATGAACTTGCATATGACTCTATATCGCCCTTCATTTCAAAACCTTGATGAAACGAAGCATCCTCATCAAAGTATATTTTTATATGTGCCTCTTGCGGCCCCAGAATCACTTTACCATCTACAACAATACCAAGGCCAAGGCCGCTTCCGAGAGTATTTAAAATCACATTGCCATCTATTTTGTTTTCAACCACCTGATAAAATGCTGCTGTCTTAGCATCATTCTTAAATCGGATATTACTAAATCTTGCCCTTAGATATTTTAGAGAATCGGTTGTCCCAGGTCTTTCTTTTTCGAGATTGGTAATATACAAAATATCGCCATTGGGTTTAACTGGTCCTGGAATGGTAATATAGACTGGGATTTGAAATAATCGCGCATCAAATTGCCTATTTACCTCCTCTATTTTACGTTGAATAAAATCTCCTATCCTGCCATCAATACTACTCAATGGGATTGTTTCTTCTAAAAGATACCTGCCTTCTCTAATAAAAATTATTTTGAGATTAGTCCCGCCTATATCAATGCCAATGGCTTCACCTTTATTATAATCTATTGCTCCAGTTTCAAAATCCGGTTCTTCGGGTATACCTTGATTGTCAAACCTCCCTTTTCTAAATCTTATGGGCTCTCCAAAATTGGCTGTTTTGTAAGTATTGCCAAAATCTCTTTGCAGGAGATCTTGCGCATCTTTTAAAAGGCCATCTTCAGAGATAAGGTCGGTATGGCTGACCTCTAAACCTATTTCTGAAACCCCTGTTAAAACACCGCGAATATTTATTAATACGGCAATATATTCTGCGAGATTCTTTTTCTCATCAGATATTCTATCTAAAGGCATCAAAACCTCTTCAGTAACCACCTTTCCTGTTGGTTCACGGCAATAAAGAGTTGCCTTGAATGGGTTTTGTCCCCTACAGGCATCTGCCAATCTTTTAAAATAAGCATGTTTTGCCTCTAGTGTGCTGACAGAATTATAGTAATGTCTGAAATTAAAATTCCATAATGGCAGTCTTTGCCCATCATGCGCTACAGCCGCATCAAACCGCTGGCTACCTATATCAAGATTCTCGTACTTCTGATTAAATTCTGCCACCTTTTCTTTACTGATGTTAGTGTCTATTAATCGCCCAAGATTTACATAAACAATAGGCGACATAAACTGCCTCACTTCAGGGAATGTTTTTAATAATCTTTTCCTCATCCTGAATACCTCGTCACTTCTTACAAGAGCCTTGGCTATAATAGTGCCGTCAGGCATTATCTGCATACCTTTAAAGATAATATTAATGCCTGGATATTGTGCCAGAATGCCTCTTACATTATCTATGACCTCTTCTGGCATAGCTTCATGATACCCGCCTTGTAACATTGACTCTGAATAATGGCCGTAACCAATCAAAGTTATATGGCTTTTTTCAAGATTATTTTTATAGAATACACGGGCTTTTAAAGGATCAGATGTAGTCTCTCCAAAAAAATCACAAATAATGCCCTGCATATCGTCAAGCGTGGCAACAATCTCATCTGCCAATGGAAACCCAAAAACTATGCCTGTAGGAATAAAAAATGGCTGACAAGCCTCTCTAGAAGCACCATATCCTGGAAAATACTGCTGCATAACTCTAATCTGTTCTAAATTCAAACCTGAAGTATCTACTTTTTCTCTACTCTTTCTAAAATCAGCTTCCTGGCCATCCACAAATGCCTTTGCTGAATCTCCAAGATAAGGCATTTCCAGCAACTTGTTTACATAGTAATCCATATCTTTTTTCACAACATCTGGCATTTCTATTGAGTTTGAAAGATATCTAAAAATCTCCAGCTCTGCCACCTCTCTTTTCTTTACCCTGCTTAAAGGCAGGTGGTCAATAGATGAATAATTAATTATATTATCCACAACCTTGAGCAATCTGCTCCTTTTATCGAGAGGCCTATTCAGTAACCTGTCAAAATGCTCTATCTTCATTGCAACACCAGCTATCCTTTGTATGGCGCCAGGGTTTTCAATATCATCTATGCCGAGAAGTTCTGCAATATTTTCTACATCAAAACCATATTGTCTCAGCTGGTTTGAATCCATATGCTGTATCTTACTATCCTGACTAAGATCCAGGATTATGTTTAGAATTTCCCTCCCAAAGTTAGCCTCTACTTGTTCAGCCGTAAGAGGTGTATGCTCAACAACATCATGCAGAAAAGTTGCAGCTATTAGTTTCACATCTACTACGCCTGCCTTTTCTACGAGATATCGGGCCACATCAAGAACATGATACACAAACAGCTCTCCGTCATATCGTAACTGCGGCTTATCAGGCAATAGGGTATGCGCGTTATAACTCACCAAAAACGCCCTGTTAAGCAGGATTTCCTCTTCTTGTGTCAAGGAGGGAAGCCCAAGATTTTTTCTATTTTCCCTTAACTGTTCTATCACAGCATTTTTTATTTCAATGGCTTCTGACAAGCGCACAGTTGCTTTTATCTTCTCCTTTAAACCCTTTTGTTTCTGTGCATAATCCAGCCTGACCATATTACTAACCCCGATGAGGCCATCGTTATCATCCCCTTCTGCCCAATCAATAAGGTTTTCTATATACTCATTATCTCTGGTGTAAAGCCCTATGCGTTTCATATGGCCCAGCAGGTATTTCTCGAAATTCTCTTTAATAGCCCCTGCAAACCCTCCCATAATCACAAACTTTTCAACCCCGCTTTCAGCGATTTTCATTAGCTCTCCCGCAAAAATCAGCGTAATCTCGTCAAGAAGCGTAAGACTAAAAGGATCGTTCTTATTTATCGCCTCTGAAAATTCTGAATTCTCTAAAATAATAGCGAGCGCTATATCTTTTTCTTCAGCGCTATACAAAGTCTCATATTCACCGGATACAGTATCTAATGACAACAACCTGATGACATGTTCCCGTGTTTCAGCGGTAAGTTTTGCAAGGATATCTACAGTAACTCTGTCATTTAGTATTTCCTTCCGTTTTTCAAGCGGCATATTAATAAGTTTTTTTCTTGCTTTATCATAAAGATACGAAGACCTGAATCCGCCTAAATCACTAACTGCTTTCATCCGCATCCTTCTCTCCGCATCCCGTCCGGATGCATAAGCAGCTAAGTGGCCTCGTTCTCCGCAATCGCACATAAGCGCATCTGGCGATTCGTCTATCTTGACATGGCCTAATGACGCAACATGATGGTCGTCAAGATCTGGATGCCTTATGTCAAATATTTTATATCCTACTCCTGTGCTTATGGTCAGTACACAAATTTTCCTATATCCTTTATATCGCTCAAGAATGCCATATCTCCAGGAAGCGCTAACTACATCGTTTGTGATATAGAAACGCGAACCAGGAATTTTTTCTTCCAGATTCTTCTGCAGCGGATAGCCCCTGAATCCACCCCAAAGCGAATATGCCATCCCAATCATTCCTCCGTCTTCAACTGTCCCTGCAAAGCTGATTGCTATATCCTGAAGTTTTAACTCGGGATATCTTGTTTGAAGCAGATTTACATATTCGCGGACTCTGTCCAGAAGCAACTCTTGCAGTTCCTCTACTTTTTTCCCAGGAAATGTCTTGAAACTAGGCGTTGTAAACCTAAGAACATCTCCGATTAATTCACCTTCTGGAGTAGAAACCCCAACCCTTGTCGTAGTGCCTCCTATGTCAAAAACTATAAGGCACGGAGGATTCATCCCTGATAACAAAGTGGCGTTGTCGCGTATCGCGCCGGCTCCGCTCTGTCTTGCCACATAAGCAATAAGCTGACCTAATGCGTTGCTTTCAAAAGGAATAAAATGCCTGCCTAACAATTCTCGGGCTTTTATCGAATTTGCCCCTATTTGGGACTCTATGCTAGGCCCAACAACATTAACTCTACCTTGTGTAATTCCGATTTCGCCGGCAATGGTTCGAATTGCCTGTTGTGTAGTCATCTCCGTATCTGTCCTGATATCGCACATGCCATATCGGCCCAGATGCATTTCGTCTAATCTAGCCAGCTGTATAAATATCATGTTCATATCGTCAACGTAAATAGGCGAGATAACCCAATTCTTCTCTTCTCTCATGCCTCCTGCGATTAACGTAAGAATAGAACGAGGCGTTGCGCGCGATAAATCATAACCTTCGCCAATAGGATTCGAGATCCTAGCTATTATTGAATTATTAAGGCGTTCTATGAACTGTTCAGCCACAAGTTTTGAAAGTTCATAAATATTCATTCCTTCCGGTATTGGATTTTCTGCTATAAATCTATCTGCAAATCCTATCACTTGCTCACTTACATCATTATTAGCTCCGGCTAAACCATCAAAGATTGAATCAAATTCAGTTACAGCTCTATACACCCAATCATTCACATCTTTTCTATCAGAAATCAAAGTTACCCGCTGCGTAGAAGGATATACTAACCTTACCTTGCCTTCTCTATTTGCTCTTTTTATCAAGCCTGTTATTAACCCCTGGGAAAACCCATTGACTGCCAATGCCCTGCCGTAATCCCTTTTATCTATATTCAAACTTACCATTCCAGCCATCTGGAATATTGTGTTATTCAACGCTATTAACTGTTTTAAATTATCTATTGAAAAAACAGTTCCTTCCATTACCTTAACGCTATCTTTCTTAGAACCTACCATGGCTAGTTTCTCAATAGATTCCGGCCTTGCTGAAACAGTAACATCATACCCATT
>MNVP01000065.1 GCA_001871815.1 Candidatus Omnitrophica bacterium CG1_02_40_15 | reverse complement strand
GCTTTGCTCTTATATTTAGGGAGGGACAGGATACTGTCCTGTCCCTACAAGCATGAGCTTTGCAGGAATTATTCTTTGTAGGGGACGGTCGCGACCGTCCCCTACATTTAAAACTAATTATATCATAAAGTTATATTTTTTCAAGCAAAAAATGCCAACTGGCGGTTATACATTAGCCCGCCACAGAAACAATGGCGGGCTAAGTATTTCACCCACAAGATGTTAGTCAGGGTGGGCTTCATTTTCTGCTTGATGCCGCACAGACTTTTGCGGCGCAAGAGATTTTTTTACTATCAAAATTTAACTTCTGATGTCTTGTAGCCTGTAACAAAAAGATGTGAACCTTTTTCTTCCACGCTATCGTAGATTCTGCCTCTTGAATCTATAAAGCAGGAATAGCCTGTGTTGGCACAGCGGACAATAGGCGTGCGATTCTCTATTGCGCGGAAAACTGAATTCGCTGTATGCTGGTATGCTGCCCCGCTTTTGCCATACCATGCATCATTTGTGATAACAATTAGGAATTTTGCGCCGCTTTTAACAAACTTTCTGGAAAGTTCCGGGAAGATGTCTTCGAAGCAAATTAAGACACCAAATCTGGTTTCGTCGTTTGTCATTCGTCGTTCGTCGTTCGTCGTTCGTGGTTTGAGATTAAACGTTTTAAAATCCTTGCCTGGGGTAAATTCCCCGATTTCGCCTAGCACTAATTTATGTAATGCTGGAAATTTATTTGAGAATGGCACGTATTCGCCAAATGGAACAAGATGAATCTTATCATATTTATCTATAAACTTGCCCTGGCTGGAAATAAACGCTGCGCTATTGAAATATCCCCTCACCCTAACCCTCTCCCCTTCAGGGAGAGGGAAGGATGAGGGCCTTTCTGTATTAGCTCCTATTAAAATCGGAATCTTTATATCCTTTGCCAGATTCAAAACCTTATTGGTAATTTCTTCATCTATTTCAAAAAAACCAGGAAAAGACGTCTCTGGCCAGACTATTAGACCAGGGATATCAAGGCTGGCCATCTTTGTAAGAGCAGTGTATTTTTCAATTATCATATCTTGAGCCGCTGGATCCCATTTAAGTTCCTGAGGAATATTGCCCTGGATAACTGAAATTTTTATAGAGTTTGAGCCATGTCTTTCATTTAGTCTGAAAAATCCATAAGTATAACCTGCAATCAAAACTAAACTTGTCATTGCGAGGAGTAATATTTCTCTTTTGTCATTGCGAGCGAAGCGAAGCAATCTCAAAAAAAGGATTGCTTCGTCGCTTCGCTCCTCGCAATGACATTTAACAAACATCCTCGCAATGACATGCCAAATAGCCACATTTACCATCATCACCACAAACGAAACTCCATATACTCCTGAAAAATCAGCTATCTGAATTAGGGGCAGATTTTTATACTGCGAATAACCTAATGATAGCCAGCCAAAACCCATTATGAAAAGATGCGCCTGAATGTATTCTAGAATTATCCAGACCAGAGGCATAGCGTAGAGCGTAGAGCGTTTAGCGTATAGAGAAAAAAGAAGCCCAAAAATACCGAAATATAACGCTAGATATAGACATAGAATGATTAAGCCTATAAAAGTTACGTGATAAAGCCAGTATAAAACTCCTATACAAAAAATAAATCCTGTAATATAGAAAATTAGAAATGCATTTTTAGGGGATTTGTCTTCAATTGCAAAGAAAAGCGGGATAAAACCGAAAAAAGCCAAGAAACTTAGATTAAAATTAGGGAAGGATAATATTAATACTATCGCAGAAAGTATTGAAAGTAACATATCTTAAGCTATAAGCCGTAAGCTATAAGCTTTAAGCTATAAAAAACGAATGGATTTTATTTTTAGCTTATAACTTAAAACTTACAGCTTAAAGCTGTTTCATTTTCCACAGCATTTTTTATATTTTTTTCCGCTTCCGCAGGGGCATGGGTCATTGCGGCCGACTTTTGGTTCTGAGCGTTTATATTGTTCTACTGAAGGTCTGCCTGCCCCGTACCCTTGTGGTACGGGGTCTTCTGGAAGCTTTTCCTGAAATTTTTCTCTTTTTTGCGCCTGAGGCGCCGGAATCTTGGACATAGAAACTGCATCTGTCTTTACAAATTCCTGCTGTAGAGATTGAAATACTCCTCTTATGGAACCTTCTTCTTTTACTGCCTGCACCTTGAATAAAAATTCTATTGTTTCATGTTTTACGCTCTCTATCATTGCCATAAACATGTCATAACCTTCATGCTGGTATTCTACAAGCGGGTCGCGCTGGCCATATGCCCGAAGGCCTATGCCTTCCCTCAGATTATCCATTGCGTAAAGATGGTCTTTCCATTTAGTATCAATAACCTGAAGCATTATCATCTTTTCAAGATGCTGCATCAATCCCTGAGGCATATTTTTTTCTTTGTCCATATACGCTGATTTTATTATTTCGACTAAGTAATCCAGGATGCCTTCCGCGTCTTTGCCTTCAACCATCTCTTCTATATTCTGAATCCTTATGTTAAACTTTGACCAGAGCCATTCATTGAATTCCGCGTATTTCCAATCAGCCTTGTGCACTTCTGGATTCATATACATTATTATTGCATCGTCTAATACTTCTTCTATAATCTCGTAAATATGCTCTCTGACGTTCTCCCCTATGAGAATTTTCTTTCTCTCTTCATATATAACTTCTCTTTGCTTATTCATTACATTGTCATATTCAAGCACATGCTTACGTATATCAAAATTATGCTGTTCCACTCTTTTCTGAGCAACTTCTATGGCTCTCGATATAAGCGGGTGCTGTATATCCTGCCCTTCTTCTATCCCAAGCCTTTCGTAAATAGAAGAGATTCTGTCTGAACCAAAAAGCCGCATCAAGTCATCTTCTAAAGATATGTAAAACCTTGATGAGCCAGGGTCGCCCTGCCTCCCTGAACGGCCGCGCAGCTGATTATCTATGCGCCGGGATTCATGGCGCTCAGTGCCTATGATATGCAATCCGCCTAAACCTACAACCTTCTCATGCTCATCCTTTACCTTTTCCTTTGCCTCGATAAGCCACTTCTCGCGTTCTTCCTGGCTCACATCTTTAGGGCCCATGCCTTTTGCCTTCAGCCAGTCATTAACCATAAATTCCGGATTGCCGCCGAGTAAAATATCTGTGCCTCTGCCAGCCATATTTGTAGCAATCGTAACCCCATTTAACCTTCCTGCCTGAGCCACAATAGTCGCTTCCATTTCATGATACTTTGCATTTAAAACATTGTGCGGGATGCCGCGCCTTTTCAAAATCGAACTTAATCGTTCTGACTTTTCTATTGTGATAGTGCCTACCAAGACAGGCCTCCCTTTTTTATATAGTTCCTCTATCTCATTACACACTGCGTTGAATTTCTCTTTTTCTGTTTTATAAATTATATCCGGATGATTGACTCTTATTAAAGGCCTGTTCGTAGGTATCGAGACTGTGTCTAATTTATAAATATGGCTGAATTCATTAGCTTCTGTCATTGCAGTGCCTGTCATGCCAGCCAGTTTTTTATACATCCTGAAATAATTCTGGAATGTGATTGTGGCGAGCGTCTGATTTTCTCTTTCTATCTTAAGGCCTTCTTTCGCCTCTATTGCCTGATGCAGCCCGTCTGACCACCTTCTTCCTGGCATCAAACGGCCTGTAAATTCATCTACAATAATGACCTCGCCATCTTTTACAACATAATCCACGTCCTTTTGAAAAAGAATGCTGCGAGCTTTTAACGCCTGTATCACATGGTGCCTGTATTCCATTGTAGAGATATCATGCATATTGCTTATACCAAGCATCTCAGCAGCTTTTATTTCCCCGTCTTCTGTAAGATGAGCTGTGTTTGCCTTTTCATCAACTATGTAATCATAACCCTTAGACAAATCTATGCCTTTAAACTTTGCGTCAATCTCATCCTTTTCTAAGATAATCTTTCCTTTTAATCTAGGAACTATCTTATCGCATTTATAATATTTATCAGTAGCCTCATCTGAAGGCCCTGAAATAATAAGCGGGGTACGAGCCTCATCTATAAGAATACTGTCAACTTCATCTACAATCGCATAATTCAATTCGCGCTGGACCATATCTTCTTTTCTGACAACCATGTTGTCCCTAAGATAATCAAAACCATATTCATTATTTGTTCCGTAAGTAATATCGCTTCCATAAGCTATCTGTCTTAACTCTGGATCCATATCATGCTGGATAACGCCAACTGTAAGGCCCAAGAATTCATATATAGGCCCCATCCATTCCCTGTCTCTTCGCGCAAGATAATCATTTACTGTTATGATATGAACTCCCTTACCGCTCAAGGCATTCAAATAAGCAGGCAAAGTCGCCACAAGCGTCTTTCCCTCGCCTGTTGACATCTCGCTGATCTTTCCCTGATGAAGCACAATCCCGCCGATAAGCTGGACATCAAAATGCCTCATGTTTACAGCGCGCTTACTGGCCTCGCGCACTACGCTGAAAGCCTCTGGCAAAATATCATCCAAAGCCTCGCCATCTAAAAGCCTCTTGCGGAATTGGCCTGTCTTTTCGCGAAGCTCTGCATTGGAAAGCTTCTGGATCTCCGGCTCAAAAGAATTTATTTTATCCACCAAGGGCCTCAGCCTCTTGATTTCCCTTTCATTCTGCGTTCCAATAATCTTGCTTAATATCCAATTGAACATATTTTTCAGCTATAAGCTGTAAGCTATAAGTTATAAGCTAAAAATTAAAAAAAGAAAAGTCTTTTAAAATTATGCTTACAGCTTACGGCTTAAAGCTTATGGCTACTTCTTTGCCTTCCATTTCAAGAATGTCTCCATAAATTCATCCAGCCCACCGTCCATGACTGCATTCACATTAGATGTCTCATGATCAGTCCTGTGATCCTTTACCATTGAATATGGATGCATGACATATGAGCGAATCTGGCTGCCCCATTCTATTTTCTGCTTTTTGGCATACTCTTTTTCCAACTCTTTTTTCTTCTCTTCAATCTCCCGTTCATAGAGTTTTGCTTTTAATATCTTCATTGCAGTAGTTTTATTTTTAAACTGAGACCTTTCTTTCTGGCACTGCACAATAATACCTGTAGGAACATGAGTAATCCTGACAGCTGTTTCCACCTTGTTTACATTCTGGCCGCCTGCGCCTCCAGCCCTGTATGTATCTATCTTTAAATCAGCTTCATTTATATCTATCTTTATATCATCTGCAACCTCAGGTATAACATCCACGGATGCAAAAGACGTATGCCGCCTTTTATTTGAGTCAAAAGGAGAAATCCTCACCAAGCGATGAACTCCTTTTTCTGACTTAAGATAACTATATGCATAAGAACCTGTTATAATAATATCTGCGCTTTTAAGGCCAGCTCCTTCTCCCTGCAGCATATCAATCATTTCAACCTTATATCCTTTTTTCTCAGCCCACATTGAATACATCCTTAAAAGCATACTAGCCCAGTCGCAGGATTCTGTGCCACCTGCTCCAGAATGAATACTCAGAATAGCATTATTAATATCGTTTTCGCCGTTTAAAAGGCTTCTGAATTCCAGGCTTTCCAATTTCTTAGCAAGTTGATTCAGCGATTCTGAAACCTCTTTCATTGACCCCATATCCTGCTCATCCAGTATGACAGCTAATTCTCCAAGCTCATCAAATTCTTTTCTTGCTTCAAAATAAGGATCCAATATTGAACGCGCTATCTTTAATTCCTGGATAATAGGCATGGACTTCTCCTGGTCGTCCCAGAAACCAGGGTTTGCAAGCTGTAATTCTAATTCTTCCAGCCGGGTTTTATTCTTATCTACACTTAGATACAGCTTTAGATTGGATAACTTGATTTCCACATCTTTTAATTTTATTTTAATGTCATTTAACATATAAACCTTTATTAACAGTAGGGACAGGACATTGTCCTGTCCCTACTTCTATCTCTAACAATTTCTTTTTTAAATCTTTGCCGAATGCATATTCGCCAATAGATCCGTCTTTAGGCACAACTCTGTGGCACGGGACTA
The DNA here is from genome assembly GCA_001871815.1 of Candidatus Omnitrophica bacterium CG1_02_40_15. Taxonomy (GTDB): domain Bacteria; phylum Omnitrophota; class Gorgyraeia; order Gorgyraeales; family Gorgyraeaceae; genus UBA10183. The sequence goes on along the minus strand of MNVP01000065.1, from coordinate 6,059 downwards.
TTATAGGAAAAGGGTTTTTATTAAGCGCATTGCCTACTGCCCTGGCAGCAGCAGGCTTTCCTGCCATTTTAGCCACCCAGGCATAGGTCCTTACCTCTCCAAGAGGTATTTTCTTTACAACAGTATATACCTTTTTCTGAAATAAAGTCAATTGTTTCATATACAGCTTTAAGTTATAAGCTATAAGCTTTAAGCAAAAAATAAAAGCCATGGATTTTGTAATAGCTTAAAACTTACAGCTTAAAGCTTACAGCTTTTCTAAGTTTATGATGATATTTTAACGCAAATCTGTGCGCTTCGTCCCTTATGCTTTGTATAAAATGTAGAATCTCTGAATCCCTGTTTATATCCAATGGCTCTTGGGAACCAAGCATATAAATCTTTTCTTCCTGCTTAGCGATGCCTATCGCCGGAATATAACCGAGACTTAATTTCAAAAGTTCCTCGTAGGCTGCCCTTAGATGGCCTTTTCCGCCGTCTATTATAATAAGATCTGGAAATTTTTTATTCTCTTCTTTCAGCCTTTTATACCTTCTGGTTACAATCTCTTTCATCATGGCATAATCATCAATGCCTTTTACATTCTTTATCCTGAATTTTCTGTAGTTTGATTTATCAGGTAGTCCGTTATTAAAATAAACCATTGACCCCGTGGCCTCTTTGCCTGATATGTTTGATACGTCAAATGCCTCTATCTTCAAAGGCAAGCTGGGAAGCCTCAGTATTTTCTTTAATTTTAAAGCGATATTCCCCCATGAGCTATAATCAGCTGTCTTTCTGTCAGACACCTCTATCAAGGCTGAAAGCCTGTTGCGGATAATTGCCGCCTGCTCAAAATTTTTCTTATCTGCGCATTCTTTCATTTTATCTGTCAATCCCTGGACTAATCTTGTTTTTTTGCCCTCCAGAAACAGAATCAATTGTTCAACTATTTCATTATATGATTTTTCATCTATTCTTTTTACGCATGGCCCCAGGCACTGCCCTATATGATACGCCAGACACGATTCACGAGGAATTTTCTTACAAATTCTAAGGGGAAATATATTTTTTAATATAGTGATAGCGTTTCTTAAAAGTTTAACTTTTGTATAAGGCCCAAAATACCTGGAACCATCATCGAGTTTTTTTCTTGTGATAATAAGCCTTGGAAATTTCTCATTTAATGTAATCTTTAAAAAGGGAAAGCTCTTATCGTCTTTTAATTCAACATTATATTTTGGCTTTTTTTCTTTTATCAGGCTTGCTTCATATATAAGCGCCTCTTCTTCAGAGCCAGTAATCACATAATCCAGTTCTTTTATCTTTTCCACCAGCGACATAAGTTTTAGCGTCTTTGGCCTTTTGTCCTGAAAATAGCTGGACACCCTTTTTGAAAGATCCTTGGCCTTGCCTATATAAAGCGTTTCGCCTAATGAATCTTTCATGATATAAACGCCTGGGAGATGCGGAATATCTTTTATCTTTTCTTTAACATCCATGACAAAAATTCCTTCGTCTCTTTTACATCAAAAATAAATGTGGCCACAATATAATTCGCCATAGCTATCAATATCACAACAAAAAGATTCAGGCCTATTTTAAACGCGCATATATAAATTATTACAGCCATGGCCAGGCTAGCCGCTAATACCTTTAAAAATGAATTCAATATTCTATGCCCATCCAGAGATCCTATCTTTTTCCTTAATATGAAAAAAAGCGCCAGAAAATTAAAAATCCCTGAGATTGAAGCGCTAAGCGCAAGGCCGCCTATCTTTAACGGAAACATCAAAGCCATATTTAATATTATATTCAAAAAGAGAGACGCGCCTGCAATTTTTACAGGGCTTAATGTATCTTTCAAAGAATAAAAGCAGCTGACAAGAATCTTTATCCCTGAGTAACTAAAAAGCCCTATGGAATAAAATATAAGCGCATTAGCGGTAATAAGGGTGGAATAGTGGTCAAACTTGCCTCTTTCAAACAAAGTCTGTGTTATAGGGACTGCTAGCACTATAAGGCCTATTGAAGCAGGAACAATGATAAAATTTATAGCCCTCAAAGAAAAGGATAGCGTATGTTTTAAATTACCAGGTTCTTTTTCCAATGCCTCTCTTGACATAGTGGGCAAAGCTGCCTGGGCTATTGCAATGCCGAATATAGCCAGAGGAAATTGAAAAATTCTGTTTGCGTAATAAAGCGCGGCAACTCCTCCAACTCCAACGATACTGGATAGAGAAGCTAAGATAGTATTTATAAACAGATTTACCTGATATACGCATGAACCTAGAATGCGGGGCAATAATAAAATCCATATTTTATTTGCAGCAGGGTGGTTTAATTTTTTAGTCCAAGAAAATCTGAACCCTTTTCTATAGAATACAGGCATCTGTATGGCAAGTTGCAGAACCCCGCCTATCAAAACACCGCTCGCAAGGCCCATAACGCTTTCGCCCCAAATAATCGCGCATATTATTATCGCTATATTTAAGAAGCACGGCCCGAATGCAGGCGTTGAAAAATGCTTCAGGGAATTCAATACTCCCATTGCATAGGCAGCCAGGCCTATAAGAAGTATATAAGGAAACATCAGGCGCGTCAGCTTGACTGTTATTGCGAACTTTTCAGGGTCATTTAAAAAACCAGGGGCTATTAATCTCACGATTATAGGCGATGCCAGAACGCCCGCAATAGTTATAACTGAAAGTATTATTAGCAGAAGATTCAATATGATGTTTGCCAATTCCCAGAATTCTTCTTTTTTCTTTACCATATACTCGCTCAGAACAGGCACAAACGCCGCATTTGTAGCTCCCTCTCCTATTAAATCTCTAAGCATATTCGGTATGCGAAACGCCACTACAAATGCTTCAGCATACCTGGCTGTGCCGAAGAATCTGGCAATAATAATATCCCTCACAAAGCCCAGCACCCTGCTTATGACTGTAGCAAACCCTATTATCCCGGCTGATTTTATGATATGTTGTTTTGACATAATTATCTAGCGTTTAGCGTAGAGCGGATAGCGTATAGGAAAAACAAACTATCCGCTATCCCGCTAACTAATATCCTTGACATGATGCAAGGTCTATGTTATTTTATTTATCACAAAAAAAGGAGCAATTTATGCCAATATTACACGCATCTTATAAAGATATAAAGAAAAGCGCAAAAAAGGCTTTGCGCAATCAGTCTGCGAAATCCGAGCTGAAGACAGAGACAAAAAAATTTATAGAACTCATCTCATCTAAAAAAATGGAAGAAGCCAAAATCCAGCTTAATTATCTTATATCGCAGTTTGATAAGGCAAAATCAAAAGGTATTATCCACAGAAACACCGCTTCGCGCAAAATTGCCCGTCTAATGAAAAAATTACAGCCTGTGTCAAATAAACCTTCAGCGTAGGGAACGGTCGCGACCGTTCCCTACAGATTTCAAGAACACATCTTGAGTATCAATCTCTCCAGCGTAAACTTAGGCAACGCTTCCCCTGTTTTAATATCGCTATCTGCCTTCAGTATCTCGCCTAAAAGCCTTATTATCTCCTGCCTCTTAAATCTTGTTGCGTAACGGGACATCTGGTCAAACTTTGTATTATACAAATTCAACTCTTTTTGTATCTCCAGTTTATTTCTTATCTTGAGAAGTTCCTTTACCCTCAATAACATCCTGAACTGCCAGGATAAAAGGCCCAATAAAAGCTCTGTTTCTCTCTTCTTATATTTTTGGATACTTGTAAAAATATTCAAGGCTCTCTTTACGTCTTTTTTCTCTATGGCGTCCAGAAGGTCGAAACTGGTTTTAAGAGGCGCGACATATATAACCTTTTCCACATCATGCCTTGTTATATCAGGCCTTTTGCCTGCGTATAGGATAAGATTGTCCACGCTGGAAGAAAGTATACGCAAATCATTCGGAAGATTTTCTTTTATCAAATTTACGGCGTCAGCGCCTATCTTCTTGCCAGCTGTTTTCACCCGCCTCGAAATCCAAATATTGATCTCAGAATCAGTAAGCCTGGCTGAGCGCACAAGCTTTGCAAGCTTTGACGCCTCCAAGATAAACCCTTCCTTTATTTTTACTGCCTTTGAATCTATTATGAAAACAGAGCTGTCTTTAGGGTTCTTGAGATAAAAAAGCACTGATTCTTTATCGCTATCCGAAAGACTATCAGCATCCTTTAAAATCACAAACCTCTTGGGAGACATAAAAGACGCCGTATTCAGGATATCCAGCATCTCTTTCAGCTTAAAGTCCTTGTCTTTCGCGTAAAATACATTGTAATTCAAATCCCTGGTGGTATTTTCCAGAAATCTGGACTTTAATTTCTTAAGCTCCAGCTCTTTTAAAAAATCTTCTTCTCCTAAGAAAAGATACGAGGTAAGCTCTTTGGTGGGCATTTTATAAGTGCAAAAAAAATATTTGTTGGTTTAAGGTATGAGGTGAAAAGTTTTGATTGTCTTTCACCTTTCACCTTAAACCTTTCACCAACATATATATTAACTACGCAAAAACTACCAGTTCTCCACAATCTTATTAATAATCCTTCTTGCAAGATCTGACATTGCATTATTTAAAGCAGTTGCCTCGGTTACCTGAAGAGTTCCTGTTGTAAAGTATGTAGCGTCTCCCGTAATATTCGATTCTTCAAATAAAACCTTTGAGTCCTTTTGATTTGTCAACTTGACATCGCACATAAGGCTGATCCTGTATTCCTGTACAACCTCATTTTGATATCTCAATGGATCTTTTCTATACTGCACAATCTGCCCTTCAAGCACTGCGTCTGCAGAATCTTTGTCCGCTGCCTTTAGATTTCCATCCAGAAAAACCCTGGTCATAATCGCATCTCTTAAATCCACCTCAAGATTAGGCCTATAGACTTCATATTTATCTTTTGCGCTAACCTCTTTAGTTATATCGATATTATTTCTGAATGTATCCACGTGGACTGTCTTTACATTATCAGGCAGGATTGTCTTCGTAGTATACCCACAGCCGTTTAAAGCGCATAAGAACATAAGCGCACCCCATACCACAAGGGTACGGAGCAGATAAGAGCAACATAACAATATTCTTCGAGCGAAGCTACAAAGTAGCTGAGTCGAGAAGTATCCTATGCGGTTCTCGACTCGCTTCGCTCGCTCGAACAATATTTTATTATTTCTTCTCAAGTTCATTCAGCCTTTCCTGCGCTTTCTTCGCCCATTCTGTTTCAGAATAATTCTGAACTATGTCTTTATAATATATTATTGCGCTTGCTGGCGCGCGCCTTGCTTCATAAAATTTGCCTGTCTCATAAGCATTTTCAGCTTCCCTTGATTTAAGCTTATTCACAATCTGCTTGGCATCCTGCGCCATAACGCTATCAGGATGTTTCTTTAAAAAATCCTCAAATTCCTTGCGCGCCAAATTAGTAGGAGTCTGGTCATAGGCTGGTTTTACTGCCAGAAGCTTTGAACACTCTGCAAGCTGAAATCTTGCCTTATCAATAACAGAACTGTTAGGATACCTGTCTATTAAATCCTTAAACATAAGTATTGCGCCGTTATAATCCTGGATATCTTTATAAGATAACCCTGCTTTGAATTTCGCAAGGTCTGCGTATTTACCATATGGCGCATTATCAGAAACTGCCTTGAATATTTCTATTGCCTTGTCCTTTGCAGGCATCTGCCATTTGCCTATAATCTTTATCTTCTTCCCTGAAAAAAATGCGTCAGCTATTTTATATTCCCTCTCTATTACGTCATCCACCAATTCAGTATAAGGATAAGTGTCTATTACCTTTTGATACGCCTTAAATGCTTCATATGAATTATCCAGGTCTTCCATGATTCGTCCTACGTAATACTGCGCAGTAGGCGCTTCTTTAGAAAGAGGATAGTATTTCAATAATTTCTTAAATTCTCTGAGCGCATCTTTAAGATTCTTTCCCTCATAAGACTTCTTCGCATATGCAATCTGATCCTCAGGGGTATCCTTAGCAGCATACTTGGGATTCTCCCATTTCCCACTCTCGGGAGTCCATATCCAGTAGCCAAAAACAGGCCCCGTACCACAAGGGTACGGGGCAG
>MNVP01000077.1:438-44448 GCA_001871815.1 Candidatus Omnitrophica bacterium CG1_02_40_15 | reverse complement strand
CAAAAGAGATTTTTATAATAGACCCGGGCGGAGATTATAAATCTATAAAAAGCGTTATAGATAAATATAGCTTGAAACCAAAGGCTGTTATCAATACTCATGGCCACGGAGATCACATAGGAGCAAATAAGGAATTCAATATTCCTGTATGGATACATCGCTTAGATGCAGATTTTTTAACAGACCCTTCCAAAAACCTGTCAGGCGCATTTGGATTTTTTCTTAAAACAAAAACTGCTTCCAGATTATTAGAAGATGGAGATATGCTAAATATAGGTAAATATAGCCTTGAGGTTATTCATACCCCTGGGCATACACCAGGCTCTATTTGCTTGAAAGCTGCCGAGGTTATTTTCACGGGAGATACACTTTTTTGCCAGGGTATAGGCAGGACTGATTTTGCGTATGGCTCAGAGGAAGATATAGCAAGCTCTATAAAAGAAAAATTATTCACGCTGGGAGATGATTGCGTTATTTATCCCGGACACGGGCCGAGTTCAACGATAGGAAATGAGAAGCAAAATAACCCATTTATTATATGAGAGAATTAATCGAACAGTTCCTAAGCTATATATCTGTTGAAAGGGGAATGGCGAATAATACGGTCAGTTCCTATAAAAGGGATCTTTGTAAATTCGTTGATTATTTAAAATCAAAAAAGATAGATTCCATAGATAAAGTCCAAAGGCAAATGGTAAATTCATTTATGATGGTAGAAAAGGATAGAGGGCTTGGTTCTAATTCTATTTCAAGAGAACTTGCGTGTATAAAGAGTTTTTTTAAATTTCTTTTAAAGGAAAATATAATCAAAGAAAATACAGTAACTATTATAGAGTCCCCTAAATTATGGAAAAGGCTTCCATTTACCCTGAGCGTGAACGAGGTTGAGGCTTTGTTGAATGCCCCGAATGTCAGGGATATTATGGAGATGAGAGATAAGGCTTGCATGGAGCTCATTTATGCTACAGGGATGAGAGTTTCAGAGCTTGTAAACCTTAAAATGGATGATATTAATATGGGGGTTGGTTTTGCAAAATGCTTTGGAAAAGGCTCAAAGGAAAGAATAGTGCCCTTTGGCAAAAAGGCAAAAGAAAGTTTAGAGAGGTATCTGGAAAAATCCAGGCCGCAATTTTTAAAAAGGAGTATTTCAAATTATTTATTTTTAACCAGGTTATCTAAGCCTATGTCGCGCCAGACATTCTGGAAGATTATAAAAAGATATACAAAGGCAGCCAGGATTAAAAAAAAGGTTACACCTCATAGTTTAAGGCATTCTTTTGCAACGCATATACTTGAGAGAGGCGCTGACCTGAGAATAGTGCAGGAGATGCTCGGGCATGCTGATATTTCTACAACGCAGATCTATACGCATGTGAGTAAAGACAGGTTAAAATCGATTCATCAGAAGTATCATCCAAGGCCATGATAATCGCGGAACTACGCGGAACGAAGTAATATGCAGAATATCTTAAAATCCATACGAAGCTATTTTGAGATGGAAAGGGAAAGCGGTATATCCGAATACCTTTTTTCATCCAAGCCAAAGGATGTCCAGCTGTCTTTGGTTAAAAACCAGGTATCGAATTGCCAGAAATGTCCGTTGGGAAAGATGCGGACAAATAGTGTATTTGGTTCAGGCAATATAAACGCAAAGCTCGTATTTGTCGGAGAGGCGCCTGGCCGTGACGAAGATATACAAGGTATGCCTTTTGTAGGAGAGGCCGGTATGCTTCTCACAAAAATAATAGAGGCAATGGGCATTAAAAGAGACGATGTTTATATTTGTAATATTTTAAAATGCCGGCCGCCGCAAAATAGAAATCCATTGCCAGAAGAAATCTCTGTATGCATAGATTATCTTTACGCTCAGATAGACATGATAAAGCCAAAGATAATATGCGGGCTTGGAAAATTTGCCAGCCAGGCCCTTCTCAGGACAGAGGCGCCTATAAGTAAGCTCAGAGGCAACTGGCGCGAATATAGAGGAATAAAATTCATGCCTACGTATCACCCCGCATATCTTCTGCGTAATCCTGGGGATAAGAAGTTGGTGTGGCAAGACATGAAAAAGATAATGGAAATATATAGGGCCGATTAATAATCGGCCCCTACAAATAATGTAGGGGCGGCATATTATGCCGCCCAAAATATCATGGTATATAAATTCGCAGATATAGTTATTAACCGGCCAATAGAAAGGCCTTTTACATATTCTATCCCGGAATCTCTCAAAGAAGATATTAAGATAGGGAGTATAGTAGAGGCGCCTTTTGGAAACAAGGTAGTTACGGGTTATGTGGTGGGGCTTTCTGATAAATGTGGCATAGAAAAAATTAAGCCTATAAATAGTATTGTTGATAAAACCCTGTGCGTAGATTCCAAGATGCTGGAGCTTACAAAATGGATTTCAACGTATTATTATTCTTCTTGGGGAGAGGCGATCTCAGCAGCTATTCCCGGCGTTCTTAAAAAAGGCGCTTCTGGGAAAAGACAAAGCCCCGCCCTTTCCAAAGAAAGAGCGGGACAAAGAAAAGAAAAGCGCGATGAAGAAGAAAAGGAGTTTGAATTTATAGATGGCTCTGATAAACATCTTACGCCTAACGAAAAACAAAAGCTTGCGCTCGATTGCATAATGGATTCAATAAATGCCAGGATTCACAGGGTTTTTCTTCTACATGGCGTAACAGGAAGCGGAAAAACAGAGGTTTATCTTCAATCAATAGCCCGCGCCTTAGAGCTCGGGCTTTCCAGCATAATACTTGTCCCTGAGATTTCGCTTACGCCGCAGACCGTAGCGCGTTTCAAAGCAAGATTCGGGGATAAAATAGCAGTGCTGCATTCAAGGCTTCTTGGGTCAAAACGTATCTCTGAATGGCGTAGGATAAATTCAGGCGCGGCACAGATCGTTATAGGCGCGCGCTCAGCTGTATTTGCGCCTCTTAAAAATTTAGGGCTGATAGTTGTAGACGAGGAACACGAGGCATCTTATAAGCAGGAGGATGTGCCCAGGTATAATGCAAGGGACGTGGCAATAAAAAGAGCAGAGCTTTCAAAGGCTATTGTAATACTAGGAAGCGCTACTCCGTCATTAGAATCTTTTTATGCAGCTAAAAATGGAAAATATATTCTTATAGAACTCCCTGAAAGGGTAGATTCCAGGCTTTTACCGGCAGTAGATATAGTAGATATGCGGGAGGAGATGACAAGAGCCAAAAAGATCCCTATATTTTCACAGAAACTAAGAGAATGGATAGAAAAGGATATAGCTGAAAAAAAACAGGTCATACTTTTTTTAAACAGGCGCGGTTTTTCAACATTTATAAATTGTAGGCGTTGCGGTTATGTCATTAAATGCAAACGCTGCAGCGTCACTCTTACATATCATTTTGATAAGAAAAAACTTGTGTGCCACCATTGTAATTTTAATATGGCTCCTCCTGAAATCTGTCCTGAATGTAACGCTAGCTATTTGAAATATTGGGGCCTTGGCACAGAAAAGGTTGAAAGCGAAGCCCACAGGCTTTTCCCGCAAGCTTCTATAGCGCGCATGGATACTGATGCTACCCATAAGCGCGGCGCGCACAATAAGATACTTTCAAAGTTTAAAGACGCTCATCTAGATATTCTAATAGGCACTCAGATGATAGCCAAAGGCCTGGATTTTCCAAAGGTTACGCTTGTCGGAGTTATATCGGCTGACACAGCTTTAAATCTTCCTGATTTCAGGTCAGCTGAGCGCACATTTAATTTATTGACGCAAGTCGCGGGCCGCGCTGGAAGGAGCGATCTGGGAGGAAGAGTTATAATGCAAAGCTATACGCCTCAGCATTATTCAATCCAGGCTGCAAAGACACATGATTACAATACGTTTTACGACAAGGAAATATCGCTCCGAAAAGAGTTATATCTTCCGCCATTCTGTCATATGGTCAGCTTGACCCTCAGAGGCAGGAAGGAAGAAAGGGTTTTTAAGGCAAGCGATAATTTAAAAAATAACCTTGAAAAAGAAAGTAAAGCTAAAAATATAGAAATCCTAGGGCCTGCGCCTGCTCCGATTTCAAAGATGAAAGGCATGTACAGGTGGAGCATATTTTTAAGGTCAGAAACATCAGAGGCTATTACTTCTATTTTGAAGAAAGCGCTGAATAAAAATAAAAGCTCAGGGATTATTATAACAGTGGATGTGGACCCGTCTTAGCTTCCGAATTCGCGTTTGAGAGTTCCGAGGGCATCAAGGTTCTTGAAAGATTTCAGGACTTCTGTGTCGTTGGGGTTTATTTTAAGCGCTGATTCGTAAGTTGCTTTAGCATTGCGATAGTCTTCTTTTTTCACGTATAGCTCTCCAAGTTTTTTAAGTGTGTCCATATCTTTTGGATTCGCCAATTTCGCCTCTTCCAGATTATTTATTGCGTGGAGCAGCATCCCTTTTTTATAAAATATATCAGCGATATTTTTTAATGTTTCAAAATCGTTGGGGTTAGACGCTATTATCTTTTCAAGTAACTCAAGGCACCCTGGTATGTTGCCTTTTTTCAACATGCCTTTAGCCTGCATTGAAATAAAAAATTTATTTACTGAACTGGCGATAGAAAGCTTGGAGCCTTTCGCTTTTTTTTGAAGCGAAAGGTGCAGATAGTGCCTGGCTTCCATGTTGTCGTATTGGGCTGATATCATCTGAGAAAATATCTCAATGGCATAATCGTAATTCTCTTTTTCAAATGCCAGCATACCCTTAGCATAGTATTCTTTTAATTCTTTTTCATCCATATGATATAATTCTACATTAAGGTTATATGATTGTCAATAAAATCTGCTGAAGTAGATTTTATTGATCTTGAGGAGTGGAGCGACGAAAGATCTTGTATAGATAGTTATTTAATTTTCTTATAGATTAAAATATGAGATATATGCTAAAATAATTTCTATGCTATTAGAAATAAAAATATATCCAGATCCGGTGTTGCGGAAAAAAGCCAGGCAGGCGGAAAAAGCAGGCAATGATGAGCGCAAGCTCGCTTATGATATGATAGAGACAATGCGCTCTGCTAGTGGGGTTGGCCTGGCAGCTCCTCAGGTAGGCATTAGTAAGCGCATTATAGTCGTAGAAGATATGGTTGGAGACAATAAGATTGCCCTGACCTTAATTAATCCTAAGATAACCCAGAAAAAAGGAAAGGTAAAGTTTTGCGAAGGCTGTTTGAGTTTGCCAGGCGTTTCCAGCGATGTTGTAAGGCCTGAGTTTATTACAGTAGAGGCGCTTAATCTTGACGGAGATATGTTTAAGATAAACGCAGAAGGCCTTCTTGCCAGGATAATACAGCACGAAACGGATCATCTGGACGGAATACTTTTTATAGATAGAATTGGATTCTTGAGGCGCAAGAAGATTATCAAGCAGTTTGGCGCAAAGGTCTGCATGGAGTTGTAATACAGCTGTAAGCTTTAAGCTATAAGCTGTAAGATTTATGGATGTTAAATGCTTAAAACTTAAAGCTTATAACTTATAGCTAAATTATGAAAATAGTATTTTTCGGCAGCTCAAATTTTGCTGTACCTATATTAGGGGAACTTGCTAAGAACGAGAATATTGTTCTGGTTATTACACAGCCAGACAGGCAAAAGGGCAGGTCTCTTAAAATAGCGCCTACAGCGGTAAAATTAAAAGCCGGAGAACTCGGGATTAAGATATTTCAACCTGTCAAAGTAAATTCTAAGGAATCCATAGAATTCCTGAAAAAGTTTAACGCGGATTTATTTATCGTAGTAAGCTTTGGCCAGATGCTTTCGAAACCAGTATTGAGTTTACCAAAATTATATTGCCTGAATATCCATGCCTCGCTTCTACCAAAATATAGAGGGGCAGCCCCTATAAACTGGGCTATTGCGAACGGAGAAAAAGAGACAGGCGTAACCATTATGCGCATGAATGAAAAACTGGATGAAGGGGATGTCATTCTTAAAAAAATATTGCCTGTAAGTGAACAGGATAATGCTGTTACATTATCGGAAAAACTTTCCATAAAAGGCGCAAATATTTTATTGGATGCCATAAGGTTAATAAGGGACAATGAGGTTAAATTTATAGTGCAGGATCATAATAAGGCAACTTATGCGCCTAAATTAAAAAAAGAAGATGGCCTGATTAACTGGGCTAATAGCGCTGATGAAATTTGCAATAGAATCAGGGCTTTTGCGCCATGGCCGGGGTGTTTTACGCATTTGGATAAAAAAATACTTAAAATATATAAGGCAATACCTGTCCACCTGTCAGATGAGCCATCTGGTTCACCTGACAGGTGGGCCAAAAGTGAGCCCGGCGCCATATTGGAAATTAATAAAAATGGCATACTGGTTAAAACAGGAAAAGGGGCTTTAAAAATAGAAGAGCTTCAATTAGAGGGTTCGCGAAGAATGACTACGAAAGAATTTATAGTTGGGCACAAAAATTTTCCTTGCGTGGATAATTTTTTATGATATAATTCATCCCATATGCCAGAATTAAGACGAGATCCTGTAATAGGAAGATGGGTTATAATATCTACTGAGAGGGCTAAAAGGCCGAACGATTTTAATATCAAGCATGCGGATGAGCCTGAGATGGAATGCCCTTTTTGCGAAGGCCATGAGAAGAAGACGCCTACGGAAATATTTGCAATAAGAAAACCAGGCACAAAAAAAGATACTCCAGGTTGGAGCGTGAGGGTTGTTCCCAGCATAGCTCCGAAATTCAAGATAGAAGGGGAGCTTGAGAGGCGCGGAGTCGGGATGTATGATGTTATGAACAATATAGGCGCCCATGAAGTGCTGGTAGAGTCCCCTAATCACCTTACTGATATATATCAGTTATCAGAGCTTGAAATACAAGATGTAATTAATGCTTCTATCTACCGCATCAGCGAACTCGAAAAAGACATTCGTTTTAAATATTGCCTTTTATTTAAGAATCATGGGTTAAAGGCAGGCGGCAGCCGCAAAACAAAACACATGAGGTCTCAGCTTATCGCAACGCCTGTTACGCCTACAAGAGTCAAAGAGGAACTCAGGGGTTCCATGTTTTATTTCGAATATAAAGAAAGGTGTATTTTCTGCGACATTATACGCCAGGAAATAGAAACAGGCGCAAGGATCATAATGGAGACAAAAACCATTGTGGCAATCGCGCCTTTTGCCTCAAGGTTTCCTTTTGAGATATGGATAATGCCTAAAATCCACAGGACAGATTTTATGAATATACAGGGTGATGAAATAAAAGATCTGGCAAATGTTTTAAAGACAGTATTTGCCAAGCTTTCAAGGGTATTGAATGATCCGCCGTATAATTATATGCTGCATACAGCCCCTTTCAGGCGGACAAAGAGGCCAGGTTACTGGCATACAATAGAAGAAGATTATCACTGGCATATAGAGGTTATGCCTAGAGTTACTCAGGTGGCTGGTTTTGAGTGGGGTTCAGGATTTTATATAAATCCTACTCCTCCGGAAGAAGCGACGAAATATTTACAAGAGGTCAGCATATAAAGATTAGTATATAATTTGGTGAAAGGTTTAAAGTGAAAGGTATAAGATTTTTTGTTCTAAACCTTCAACCTTTAACTTTTCACCGACAAATATTTTTTTCAAAGGATTATAACATGTCTCAATTAAGACGCGATCCAGTAACAGGAAGATGGGTGGAAATAGCTGTCTCGCATCCAAAAAGATGCGATGAATTTGATATAAAGCCGCAGACTAAAAAAGGCGGAACATGTCCTTTTTGTCCGGGAAACGAAAAGATGACGCCTCCTGAGATAGAGGTTATTAGAGACTCTAAGACAAAGCCCGACACCTCAGGCTGGACAGTCAGAGTTGTTTCTAATAAATTTCCTGCATTAAAGATAGAGGGCGAATTGGACAAGCGCGGCATAGGTATGTATGACATGTCAAATGGTATTGGCGCGCACGAGGTAATAATTGAAAATCCAGATCATTATAAAAACTTATCTGACCTGACGCAGGATGAGATAAGGAATGTAATATTAAAGTATAAATCCAGGACCATAGATCTGGAAAATGACACAAGATTCAGGTATATTTTACTTTTTAAAAATCACGGGGAATCTGCGGGCGCGTCGCTTGAACATTCGCATACTCAGCTTGTGGCACTACCGATTGTGCCAAAGAGGGTTAAAGAAGAGCTAAAAGGCGCCCAGAATTATTTTAAATACAGGGAGAGATGCGTTTTCTGCGATATGCTGGCTCAGGAGCAGCAGGAAAAGGAGAGGATAGTATTTGAAAATAAATATTTTATCGCATTTTGCCCTTTTGTGTCTCGCTTTCCATTCGAGGTATGGTTATTGCCAAAATCTCATAGTCCTGAATTTAAATCAATAGATGATTCCGCGATTTATGATATGGCAGGCGCATTAAAAGAAATCCTTGCGAGGTTGAAATCAAGGCTAAATGACCCGGCGTATAATTTTATAATTCACACTGCGCCTATTAGAGACGGGGTTTATGAAGAATTTCACTGGCATCTTGAGATAATGCCTAAATTGACAAATATAGCTGGTTTTGAATGGGGTTCAGGCCTCTATATAAATCCTACATCGCCTGAAATAACTGGTAAGTGCTTAAGAGAAGCGTGCGCAACAAAGTAAAGTGTCATTTACATTAAGAGTAGAGAAAATAAAATAAGTTAAATTGGAGTAAAGGTCCTTCGGCAGCTAAAATATTCGCTTTGCTCATATTTTTTAACGCTGCCTCAGGATCAAATTTGCTTCGTCCCGCCGTTTTGGGCGGGCATGCTAAGAAGAGTCGCCAAAAGGGCGGGGCTTCGCAAAATTTGGGAGGGAATAACATGGGAGTAAAGGTTGGCATCAATGGTTTTGGAAGAATAGGCAGGAATGTTTTCAGGGCAGCGATTGAGAACCGCAATATAGATTTTGTGGCAGTGAACGATTTGCCAACGCCTACAGCTACTCTTGCGCATCTTTTGAAATACGATTCTATACTGGGAGAATTAAAGGTAAACATTGAGGCAAAGGAAAATGCCCTGGTTGTAAACGGCAAGGAAATAAAGGTATTGAGCTATAAGGACCCCGCAGAGATCCCCTGGGCAAGCCTGGGAGTCCAGATAGTAGTGGAATCTTCAGGCGTATTTACGGAAAAAGAAAAGGCGGTGAAGCATATCCAGGCAGGCGCAAAAAAGGTCATAATCACAGCCCCTGCGAAGAATGAAGACCTTACAATTGTTATGGGTGTTAATGAGAAGGTATACGACCCTTCAAAGCATAGCGTAGTTTCAAACGCAAGCTGCACAACAAATTGTTTAGCTCCGGTTGCAAAGGTTTTAATAGAAAAGTTTGGAATAAAAAGAGGTTTAATGACCACGATTCATTCTTACACAAATGACCAGAGGATCCTTGACCTTGTGCATAAGGATTTAAGAAGGGCAAGGGCAGCCTGCCTTTCAATGATACCTACAACTACAGGCGCTGCAAAGGCAGTGAGTCTTGTGCTTCCTGAATTAAGAGGCAAGCTTGACGGCCTTGCTATAAGGGTACCTACACCGAACGTCTCTCTTGTTGACCTTGTAGTGGAAGTTGAAAAAGATACCACTAAAGAAGAAGTTAATATGGCTTTTAAAGAAGCAGCTGAAGGGAAGCTTAACGGAATTTTAGAGTATTGCGACAAGCCTCTTGTATCAAAGGATTTCAACGGAAATCCGCGCTCTTCCATAGTTGATGCAGGCTTAACTTATGTGATTGATAAACGCCTGGTAAAGGTGTTAAGCTGGTATGACAACGAGTGGGGTTATTCCTGCCGCGTTATGGACCTATGCGAATACATCCTTAAGCAAGGCATATAGTTACTAAGAAATATATTTCTTTCGCTGTATTTTTATGATAAACTATATATAAGAAGTGCATCATTCTAAGAAAAACAGGACGACTTGGCATTATGAAGCTTAAATTTTCTTTGAATATAGCGGAGATATCCTGCGTTATAACCTGCGAAAAATATGGCATATTTCAAAGACTGAAAACGCATTTTGAAGGATTTTGCGATTCTAATTTACGTAAAGACGTTATATACCTTAATATTAGCCAGACAAAAAAGAAATTAACGCGGGATAAAAGCGCGCACTGTAGCAACGCAACTTCGTTATATTATTCAAATGTAGGATTGAAAGGGGAATGTTTTTTTGACATGAGGGTTAAAACAGGCTGTATTTTTTTAAATAGCGGCGGTAAAAAGATGGTTAATTTTATTCATTTTTCGCTAAGAGAAATTTATAAATTTATTTTGCCGTTCTATAATGGCATTGCTATACATGCCTCAAGCGTTATGTTCAAAGATAAGGGCATATTATTCATAGGCTCATCTGGCGATGGAAAATCAACAGTAGTGAAGGTCCTTCCGCCGGCTTATACAATTTTACATGATGATTTGGCTTTATTAAGGCAGGATGGCGGGGCCAATTACTGCCTTTACAGCGCGCCTTTACGGCCGCCTTTTTATCAAGGATTAAATTGCAACGTGAAGGTCCGGGCTGAAAATATATTCTCTCTTAGAAAAAATCGTTTCAACAATACAATCAATCCAGCGCCCATGCAAATGGCTTTGAAAAAATTAATACAGAATGCGCATGGATTAGGCATAGGATATCCTCACCCAAATAGAAACGAAATATTCAAGAACTGTTGCGGGATTGCTAAGACAATTCCAAGTTTTATCCTGGGGTTTTCAAAAAATAAAACATTGTATTTAGACAGGATATGCACGCATGGAGCATAAAACACTTATCAAGCGGAATTCATCTGTCCCATTCAGGAGTTTAGATGGGGAATGTTTTATCTATTCTAGTTTTGATGACAGGTTTCACCATTTAAATGAAACCGCTGCGCTGATTTGGAAGAGCTGCGCCAGATGAGTTTCAATAGAGAGTATTTTATCATCTGTTTATAGAGATTATAAGATAGAACGCTCAATAGTGAAAAGGGATATGGAATCTTTTATAAAAGAAATGAGCAATGCCAAACTGTTATTCATAAAATAATATGAGAAACGCGCCGGACACTATATATAGAAGTTTGATGGAAAAATGCGACAAGCAGAATTTCCCGATAAGATGCATATTTGAGCTGACATATAAGTGCAATTTGCGATGCCGCCACTGTTTTAATGCTGATCATTGTTCCCAGCCTCTTAATGCCGGACAAATAAAAAATATTTTGAAAGATATCGCCCATAACGGAACTTTTGTTATATCTTTTACAGGCGGAGAAATGTTTATGCGCCGGGATATATTTGATATTTTTGAGGCTAGCCATCGTGAAAAATTTCTCATATCAGTATTCACAAACGGCAAAAAGGCTGAAAAGGTATAATATAAGAAGCGTAGATATGAGTATTTACGGCCCCACCCCTGATCTGCATGATAAAATTACAGGCGTAAAAGGGTCTTTTAACGCCTTGATTAACGCTATACGATTTTTACGCAGTTATAAGATCCCGGTTATTCTTAAGGTAACCCTTTTTAAAGATACTTTCAATTTTTATAGAGAGATACAAAAACTCGCAGAAGGGCTTGATGTAACGAATTGTTTTTTTGGCCATATAATAATTCCTATGAGAGATGGAAGTAAAAAAAATAGACATATGAGTATCTCCGGGAAAGATTTTTCTAATTATATGGCGTTTATGAACAAAGATGGCGCGTTTACGAAAATGAAAAATAATAAATTTGCCAGAGGCAAAGGTGACATGCTTGAACTAAGCGCTTGCAGCGCCGCGCATAATACTTTTGGAATAAACCCGTATGGCGAGCTAATGCCTTGTATCTTATCTCAGGTAAGCGCAGGCAGTTTACTTAAGGCTTCTTTTAAAGATTTGTGGCATAATTCAAGCGTGTTAAAACAATGGCGGGAAATTAAACTCAAGGATATTTATAAGTGTAATAAATGTAAGCTGATAGCAGTATGTTCAATATGCCCGGCTGCCCAGCTCCTTGAAAACAGGGCTCTTAAACCAGTAAAAGCTATGTGCGAATCATCATATTTTACAGATAAATATATAAATGAAAATAAATCTGATTTGATTTTCAAAACAAGAAAGGAGGCGCAAAATGACAAGGAAGATAGAAAAACAAGCCAAGAAGCGTTATGTGAAGCCAATTGTTAAAAGCGAAGTTTTAAATGATAAGTTTAAAGGCGATGTTCCAGCATATGCACAGTCCCCTGATTATCTGTGCCCAGCATGCACTGCTGGCGGATGCCCTAATCCTGCTGGACCTTGTTAAATAAATTTTATGGAAGATGCTGAGGCAAGGGAATTTTCAAAGAAGATACTAGCTATCCAGGAAGAGGAAAGGCACAGGATATCCCGGGATCTTCATGACGAGATAGGCCAGTTTTCAGTATCTCTTGGCTCAGCATTGAGCATAATTGAAAAAGAGATAACGAAACATAATCTCGATAGAGCCCTCCACGTAATAAAAGACGCAAAGATAATCTTAGCTAATACGGCAGATAAAATCAGAGCGCTTTTTATAGACCTGAGGCCTGCAGAGTTAGGCATGCTTGGCCTTCCGTCAGTCTTGCGCGAACTTTTCTCGCATTACACAAAGTCGTATCCTTTAAATATAAAATTCAAGGAAAATATAGGCGATATTCATATAAAAGAAGAGGTGGCGATTACCCTGTACAGGGTCATACAAGAGGCATTTAATAATATTGTAAAGCACGCAAAGGCAAAAAATGTAAAGATAGATTTGTTGCTTAAAGAAGGAGAAATAAGTTTTACAATAGAAGACGATGGAATAGGGTTTGACGCAGAGGCATTTTTCAAAGAGGTAAATGCGGATAAGCTTGGTTTACGCGGGATGAGAGAGCGGGTGGATTTATTGAATGGAAAGTTTTTACTGCAGTCTAAATCTAAAAACGGGACAAAGATAAATGCAACTTTCCAAATTATTGAAGAAGCGTAGGGAACGGTCGCGACCGTTCCCTACAATGGCAAAGGAATAATTATGGCTATAGATGTGGTTTTAGCGGATGACCATGCGATAGTAAGGCAGGGTTTAAGCGCTGTGATATCTCAGGAACAAGATATAAAGGTTATCAAAGAGGCGTCAAATGGTAAAGAGGTTGTGGATATCGCAAAGAATGATTCAGCGGATATATTTATAATTGATATAACCATGCCTATATTAAATGGCCTTGAGGCATCCAGCCAGATAATGCAGATTAACCCAAGGAATAAGGTGATTATACTAAGCATGCATGATAACAGGGCATTTATAGAAAGGGCTTTAAGCTTGGGGATAAAAGGGTATGTGTTAAAAGATTCAGCAGCTGATGAGATCATTCAGGCCATACGAGCAGTTTACAAGAATGAATATTTTCTTAGTCCCAGAATATCCACATTTGTAATACAGGATTACATTGATTCAAGAGGCCAGAAGATAGGAGAAAAAAAGATAGTCAGTCTTACTGGGAGAGAAAGAGAAGTTCTCCAGCTTATAGCAGAAGGCTATATAAATAAGGAAGTTGCGGCACAGCTTAAGATTTCTTTAAAGACCGCGCTTGCCCACAGAAATAATATAATGCAGAAACTTGGAATACACCGCCAGGCAGACCTCATTAGATACGCGCTCAAAGAAGGTATAACTACTATATAATAACCACTATATCTTGTGTAGGGAAAAAAGTTCCCTAAAATAGGTACTTATACCTATTTACAAATGCTGGGCTTTCTGGTATCATTTGGGTTCACGTGATTGGTGTCACGCGATAAAAAAAGGAGGGGGAAATGGCTATTAAGAAATGTTCAAAAAAAAGGGTGGTTTTTAAGATAAGCGCGCCAACTGCAAATGATGTGCGCCTGGCAGGAGATTTCAATTCATGGGATGCGTCCAGCAGCAGTCTTAAGAAATCTAAAGATGGAGTATGGGCAAGAGATTTGACTCTTAATCCTGGACGTTATGAGTATAAATATTTGATTGACGGCCAATGGCAGAGAGACCCTTTAAATAATCTTTTCACAGTAAACACTTTCGGCTCAGAAAATTCAGTAATAGAATTATAAAACACAAATTCAGCTGTAAGTTTTAAGCTGTAAGCTGTAAGAAAAAGCTTATAGCTTAAAGCTTATAGCTTAAAGCTGAAAAAATATGCGGATAGCCATATTTTCGTGGGAATCCATGCATTCTATTTGCGTGGGCGGGGTAGGCGTGCATGTTACAGAACTTGCATGCGGCCTTGAGCGCAAGGGCAATGAGGTCCATGTTTTTACGCGAGCTGGTAACCCCAATCAGGCATGGTATGAACGCATTGACGGTGTGCATTATCATAGGTGCCATTTTCACCAGAGCCCGGATTTTGTAGAAGAAATAAATAATATGTGCCGCTCTTTTGTGGATGCATTTTTCCAGACAGAAAGCGTCACGGGCCCTTTTGACGTGATTCATAGCCATGACTGGCTGACCTCAAACGCAATGGTTTGGATAAAACAGGCCAGGCCAAGCAAGGCTGTTCTTACCATGCACTCAACTGAATATGGCAGGTGCGGGAATAATTTTCATAATGGCAATTCCGCCAGGATAAGGGACCATGAAAGGCATGGCACATACTGCGCTGACCATGTAATAGCTGTATCCCGGGCCCTTAAAGGGGAAATACAGTGGATGTATAATGTGCCTGATTGGAAAGCGGACGTAGTATATAATGGAGTCAATTACAGAAATTTTGACGGGTGGATAGACGCTGGAGCAGTCCGGCGTTATTATGGAATAGGGCCAATGGACCCAATGGCGCTTTTTGTCGGCAGGATTGTTTATCAAAAAGGCCCGGACCTTTTAATAGAGGCTATCCCGCACATACTTAAATATTACAATAACGCAAAGTTTGTTTTTGTGGGAGACGGAGAGATGCGCTGGGGCGTGGAGGATAGGGCAAAAGAGATTGGTGTTCATCACGCTACAAGGTTTATAGGCTTTAATAATGGATGGAAGCTTTCTGATCTTTACAAGGCAACAGACGTTGTGTGTATACCTTCGAGAAACGAACCTTTTGGGATAGTTTTATTAGAAGCATGGAGCGCTGGAAAACCTGTGATAGCTACTTCAAACGGCGGGCCAGGAGAAATAATATGGCATGACATAACAGGTTTAAAGGTTTATCCAAATCCTGAATCAATAGCATGGGGCATAGGCGCTGCATTTTCAGATTTTGACCACGCCAGATGGATGGGCGCTAACGGCAGGATCGCAGTTGAAACCGCTTTTTCATGGGATGTTGTAGCTGACCAGGTACTGGACATTTATGGCCGTTAAAAAACCAAAAATTAAAAAAAGAAATTCCATAGAGCGCATTTATAAAGATGGAAGAGAGGCTATTGTAAAGGCTGTAAAAAGAAAAGCAGTCCGTAGAAAGCTTTCTGTTGCCGTGATAGAGCCATCCTGCGCAATAAAAGAATATAAAAGCGCGCCAAATATAACGATAAATGAATACGAACTTCCTTCTTACGATACTATAACAAGGATTACGTTGATACCAAAGGATCCTTTCTGGATATACGCTTACTGGGAAATTGCCGAGAGTTCAATAGAAAATGTGAAGAAACAATTGGGCGGCAACCTGGACGGCGCCAAATTTATCGTGCGCATGTATGATATAACATATAAAGATTTTAATGGTTTTAATGCCAATCATTGGTTTGATATAGAAGTAGGCCGTTATTCCAATAATTGGTATATAAGCCTTTGGAATGACAATGTGTCGTATTGCGGAGAGATAGGCATAGTCCATACTTCCGGAAGATTTTTTCCAATGGCCAGGTCTAACTTTGTGCATACCCCCCGCTCCAGTTCGTCAAACAGATTTGAAGAGATATGGATGGATATTAGCGATGAGATTGCTATTGAAAAAGCAGGTAGGGGACGGTCGCGGCCGTCCCCTACATTCAATAGAGGCGAAAACGCTGTTCAATATGATACAGCAGGCAGGTTTAGTAGGGAACGGCCGCGGCCGTTCCCTACTGTATCCAGAAGAAGAAAGATTTATCTTAGCCAGGCAGATTTAAGAGCGTATTACAGTAAATTTTCTCCTTTATTAAGAAATAGGTTATTTTCGCGTATTTCCAGAAAACGCATATATAAATATTTGTATTCCAGGATGTCAGAAAGCGAATGGAAAGGCCTGCTTTATTTTAAGAGGCTCGAAGGAGCTAAATTTGGCAGGAAAGTTATGATTGGCGCCTCTGAATTTACATATCTAGGTGGAAGCGAAAATCTTCAAGGCGGCGCAAGCGAATTTATCCAGCCGGATAAAAAACGCAAATTCTTTTTTGAAATAGGGGCAGAACTTATTGTTTATGGCCGCACAGAGCCTGATGCAGAGGTGAGGCTTGGGGATAAAAAAGTAGATCTCAGGCCGGACGGAACTTTCAGCATGAGGCTTGCGCTTCCTGATGGGAAAATAGATCTGCCTTTTACTGCAACTTCGAATGATAAAGTAGAAACAAAGAGAATAACAACAAAAGTCGAGCGCAATACAGTTCCAAAATAACCCATACAATATTGTTCGAGCGGACATGGGAACCAAATATGAGAGCAGAGTCGAGAACCTTTCGACAAGCTCAGGGTAGGCTTCTCGACTGTGCTCTCATGATATAGTATCATGATCGCTCGAAGAATATTAGGATAGGACTTTGTTAGGATACTTATTATGCATAAAGGTTATCTTTGTTTAGTGTTACATGCGCATCTTCCATTTGTCAGGCATCCTGAAGAGGAGGATTTTCTTGAGGAGAACTGGCTCTATGAAGCCATAACAGAAACTTATATACCTTTTATACAGGTTTTTGAAAAATTAATCGAAGACCATGTGGATTTCCGCATAACAATGTCTCTGACGCCTACCTTGGCGTCTATGCTTCAGGACGAACTCCTTCAAAATAGATATATAAGGCATATTGATAAATTAATAGAACTTGCTGACAAAGAGGTGCAGCGCACAGGCTATGACCCTAAATTTCACGGTTTAGCCCTGATGTATTACAGGAAGTTCGTGGAGGCAAAAGAGATATTTGTAGATAGATGCAAAAAAGACCTGGTATCCGCATTTAAAAGATTCCAGGATATTGGATGCGTTGAGATACTTGCTTCATGCGCCACTCACGGGTTCCTTCCTATATTAAGCGTAAATCCAACTGATGCGGATGCCCAGGTAAAAATTGGCGTGGGCCATTACAGAAAAACATTCGGCAGGGATCCTGTTGGGTTCTGGCTTCCTGAATGCGGATATGCCCCAGGCATTGACAATCTTTTAGCAGACTCTGGGATTAAATATTTCTTTGTAGATTCGCATGGAATTGTAAACGCAGATCCAGCGCCAAAGTATAGCGTATACGCGCCTTTATACTGCCCAACAGGAGTTGCTGCATTCGGAAGAGACTGGGAATCTTCCAAGCAGGTCTGGAGCTCAAAAGAAGGTTATCCCGGAGACCCTGATTATAGGGAATATTATAAGGATATAGGCCATGAATTGGAGTATGAGTATATAAAACCGTATATTCATCCAATCGGATTCAGGATAAATACAGGGCTTAAATACTGGAGGATAACAGGGGATACCGATCATAAGGAGCCGTATGTGCCTGAATGGGCAAAGGAAAAAGCGGCTACGCACGCAGGGAACTTTATGTTTAACCGCGAAAAACAGATAGAGCATGTTGCGTATCATATGGATAGAAAGCCTATGATTATTTCTCCTTATGACGCGGAATTGTTCGGGCACTGGTGGTTTGAAGGCCCGATGTGGATTGATTTTTTGATACGTAAAATTGCGTATGACCAAAAAACAGTAAAGCTTGCTACACCGTCAGATTATCTAAGGGAATATCCTGTTAACCAGATGTCTGTCCCCTCAACATCTACATGGGGTTATAAAGGTTATAATGAGGTCTGGCTGGAAGGAAGCAATGACTGGATCTACAGGCATCTGCATGCCGCAGGCGAAAGGATGAAAGAATTGGCTGAAAAGTTTTCTAATTGCATAGAGAAAGACAAATTTGGCCTGGCGGCGCTTGCATTGAATCAGGCTGCGAGAGAGCTTCTCCTTGCGCAGGCAAGCGATTGGCCATTTATAATGAAAACAGGCACAATGGTAGAATATGCTAATAAAAGGGTGAAGCTTCATATAAATAGATTTACGCATATTTACAAGGATATGCTGAACGGTTCTATTGATAAAGAATGGCTTAAAGAGGTTGAATCAAGGGATAATATTTTTTCTGATATGGATTGCGCTAAATATTATAGTTCTCGACTGAGCTTATGTGTATAGTCGAGTTGTCTGCTCGAACAATATTAAAGATAGGAGATATAAGAAGTCATCTGCAATATTCTTCGGGCGGACACGAGAGTATGCCATAAGAGCAGCGTCGAGAAGAAAGTGAACTAAAATGAAAATAAAGTCATGTTTTGGTATAGCGCTTCATATGCATCAGCCAATAATTCCAGCAGGCGGCTCTGATATTAGGACAGCGAAGCTGATTTCTAATTTGCAGTATATGATGGAGCATCAGAATGTCGGAGACAATCACAATGCGCCTGTATTTTTGAATTGTTATTCAAGGATAGCTGATTTCGTAAGAGAACTTTCAGGCGAAGGTAAAAATCCAAGGATCATGCTGGATTATTCCGGGAATCTTCTCTGGGGCCTTAAGGATATGGGCGAAGAAAGGGTTTTGGATAATCTCAAGCTCGTTACCTGTGATAAAAAATATTCTGGATATGTGGAATGGCTCGGGACAATGTGGTCGCATTCTGTAGTTAGTTCTACACCTGTTCCAGATATAAAACTTCATATAAAAGAATGGCAGGATTATTTTGCGTCAATATTTGGCCAAAAAGCCCTTAAAAATGTTAAAGGGTTTTCTAGCCCCGAGATGCATCTCCCCATACATCCTGATGTGTGTTTTGAGTATGTAAAGGTTTTGAAAGAGCGCGGGTACAGGTGGCTGATGGTACAGGAGCACACAATAGAAAACATGGACGGGAGCTCTATAAGAAGGCCGCATTTCCCGCATAAATTAGTCGCTAAAAATTCTCTGGGAGAAAAGGCTGAGATAACAGTTATTATAAAGACTCAAGGGTCTGATAATAAACTCATTGGCCAGATGCAGCCATATTACGAAGCCAAGACTTTAGGCCATGAGAAATACTGCGGGCTGGACATCCCGAGTTTTGTAGCTCAAATAGGAGACGGGGAAAACGGCGGAGTAATGATGAATGAATTTCCAGAAGCGTATAAGAAGGCTTTTCGAGAAACAGGCTGTGATGGCACAGTCGGCATGAATGGAACAGAGTATCTTAAGTTAGTAAAGCAAGCTGGCTTGGACGAAAAATCATTTATGCCTGTAGAACCTGTTTCTCAGAGTAAGATCTGGGAATTTTTAAAGGAATATTCTCATGGCGCAGCTGACAGGGCTATTGAAAAAGTGAAACAAAAATACCCAGGTTTCAGCCTAGAAAAGGCATCATGGACAAATGATAAGGATTGGGTAAAGGGTTACGAAGATATAATGGACCCTATAACCAAGTTTAGCGCAGCATTTCATAAGAAATTTGATGATGAATTGAGTAGGGGGCGGTCACTGGCCGCCCCTACATACAAAAAAGCGCTTTTTTATTTATTGTTGTCCGAGACTAGCTGTTTCCGTTATTGGGGCGCTGGCGTATGGACAGATTACGCAAAAGAGATCTGCCGCAGGGGGATGGAAATAATAAATGGGTAGGGGACGGTTTGAAACCGCCCCCTACAAACACAAGGAGGAAAGATGATAAAGAAACTGAAGAAAGTCTTATCGCTGGATAATAATGAAAATCGTGCCAGCCGCGAAGAATTTATGCAGCTTGTCCAGAAAAAGGCGTACGAAATTTATGAAAAAAGAGGATGTCAATCTGGCAATGACCTGGAAGACTGGCTTAATGCTGAAAGGTTAGTAAAGGAAGATCTTGGAGTAAAATGATATACTGGGCGCCGCTTCTACATTTTTACCAGCCTCCGACGCAGTCCCATAATGTCCTTAGAAAGATTTGCGAAGAATCCTATAGGCCGTTAGTAAAGGTATTTGAAGAGCATCCTGAATCCAGAGTTACTGTAAATATGTGCGGGGTGCTTACTGAAATGCTGAGTATCCATGGTTATGGGGATATTGTAACGGGCCTCAGAGAGCTTGGAGAGCGAGGCCAGGTTGAGTTTGTTGAATCTGCAAAATTCCACGCAATACTGCCTTTGATACCTAAAAAAGAAGCCAGGCGTCAGATAGAATTAAATAAAGAGACAAACCTCTATTTTTTTAAAGATAGTTATAGGCCAAAAGGATTTTTTCTGCCAGAGATGTGTTACTCTGATGAAACAGCCTCTATTGTAAGAGGCATGGGTTATGAATGGGTTATAGTGAGTGGTATTGCATGCCAGGGTAAATGGCCTATGGATTATGCGCCAACTTTTAAACTCGGCTCAGCCTCCATGAAGACATTTTTCAGAGACGATATAATCAGCAATATGGTCAGTTTTAAGAATATTGATGCCATGGGATTTGCATCAAGGATTAAAGAGCTTGCTAAGGGAAAAGAAGATAGTTATATAGTAACAGCAATGGACGCGGAGACATTTGGCCATCATATACATGGCTGGGAAAATATATTTCTGGCAGCTCTTTATGAGATTATAAAGGATTCTGACGATATAAAGGCGGTAAATATCAGTTATCTACTGGAAAGGTTTCCTTCAGTAAAGACAAAGCCTCCTAAACCTTCTTCCTGGAGCACCACTAACGAAGAAATCATGGCAGGAAATTATTATCCATTATGGAATACGCCTCATAATAATATTCATAGATTGCAATGGGAGCATATAGATATATGTTTTGAAATATTACAACAGGCGCAGAATAAAAAAGATAGTGAAAAAAGCGAAGCCTTTTTTAATACAGGCCGTGAGACATTGGATATGGCTTTACACAGCTGCCAGTTCTGGTGGGCTAATAAAGGCAAGATGTGGAACGAAAATCTTATAAATAAAGGCCTTATTTTACAGGAAGAAGCAATATTGAACGCATATCTTGCAGTAGCCAGTTCAGGCTGCAGAGATTCCGAAAAGAAAAAGCTCTACAAAAAAGTGATTGCGGCAAGGTATATTGCGGGGAAGATTAGAGACGAGATATTAACTTAAAACTCAATAAAAAGACAGCTTTAAGCTATAAGCCATAAGCTGTAAGAAAAACTTATAGCTTACAGCTTAAAACTTACAGCTATTTATGAAAGGATAGATATGAATATTTTATTTGTTTCCCCGGAGGTTTTTCCTTTTGCTAAAACAGGCGGGCTGGCAGACGTAGCGGGAGCTTTGCCTGAAGCAATCGCTAGAAAAGGCCATAAGGCGAGCGCTATTCTTCCTTATTATCAGTTAGTCAAGAAAAACGGCTTTAAGCCGGCTGTGTTTAAAAAGAATATATCTTTAAGGATAAATAATAGAGAAGAGCTTTTTAATCTTCTTTTGTTAAAGCATAATGGAGTGGATGTATATTTTATAGAGAAAAATGAATATTATGACAGGGAATTTTTATACGGCACGCCTCAAGCAGATTATCAGGATAATGCATTCAGGTTTAGTTTTTACGCAAAAGCAATACTGGCATCCATACCTTATATAGGCAAGCAGGATGTATTGCATTGTAATGACTGGCAGTCAGGCCTAGTGCCTCTATATATTAAAACCCATCATCAGAATGACGCCATGTTCAATAAGACAAAGATTCTTTTTACAATACATAACATGGTTTACCAGGGGCTTTTCGTTAAAGATGTAGTGCCGTATTTGGATATTTCCTGGGATTTATTTACCACATCCGGAGTTGAATTCTGGGATAAATTGAGTTTTATGAAATCAGGTATAGTTTTTTCGGACGCTATAAGCACTGTGAGTAAAGGCTATAGCAGGGAAATACTTACTCCTGAGTTTGGATGCGGTTTGGATGGGTTATTAAGGGTAAAAGAAAAAAATCTTTATGGAATAATAAACGGGGTGGATTATTCTGTGTGGAACCCGGCTAATGATAAATTTATAGCTAAAAAATTTGATGAAAATGACCTTAGCGGCAAGATTGAATGCAAAAAAGACCTGGCCAAGGCATTTGAAATAAAATATAGCGCCAAAAGGCCTATTATAGCTATGATAACAAGGCTTGCAGAGCAAAAGGGCATAGACCTGGTTGTAAATATAATGAAGGATATTTTAAAGGATAGCGATTTTGTTATACTTGGATTTGGCGATGAGAAATATAATAATATATTTCAGGGCCTGGCTAAAGAATATAAAGGCAAAGTCGGCGTGAGCATAAAATTTGATAACGCGCTGTCTCATAAGATAGAAGCAGGCGCTGATATGTTTTTAATGCCTTCCAGATATGAGCCGTGCGGATTAAACCAGATGTATAGCCTTAAATATGCTACAGTTCCTGTAGTAAGGGCCGTAGGAGGCATGGACGATACGATTCAGAATTTCAATCCTGCTACTAAAAAAGGGAATGGGTTTAAATTTAAAGATGCTACCAATGAGGCGTTTCTAAGCGCCATTAAAGAAGCAGTGGCTGTGTTTAAGAATAAAAGACTCTGGAACACGCTCCTTAAAAACTGCGTATCTTGCGATTATTCATGGGAATCATCAGCAGAACAATATCTGAAGTTATATAAAAACCTGTGAAGAATCGCGGAACTACGCGGAAGCTGGCTTTCGGCCAGACGCGGAAAAACGCGGAAATTAGAGTTTAATTTCTGCGTAGTTCTGCGTTATGTTCCGCGTGTTTCCGCGATTAGTAACGCGATAAAGGTAGATAGCAATATGAATAAAATATATTTTGGGATGTGTCTACATTTTCACCAGCCTATAGGTAATTTTGATAACATTGTAGAAAGGGCTTATCAAAATTGCTACAAAAGTTTCCTGGACGTATTCGAAAGATATCCAGATATAAAAATGGCGTTTCATTTTTCCGGATGCCTTCTGGATTATTTCGAAGACAATCACCCTGATTTTTTAGACAGGGTTAAAGCGATGGTAGATAGAGGCCAGGTGGAGATTATAGGCGGAGGGTATTACGAGCCTATTTTTATAAGCATACCGGAGAAAGATAGAGCTGGCCAGATAAAGATGATGACAGAGTATATTAAAAAAAGATTCAAGCAAAAAGTTCAGGGCATGTGGACCCCTGAAAGGGTCTGGTCGCCTGAGCTCAGCAAAGATTTTAATAGGGCCGGCATGAAATATTCAATACTGGATGATGAACATTTTATAATGGCCGGTTTAAAAGAAGATGAGCTGTTTGGATATTTTACAACAGGAGAGAAAGGAAAGGAAATAGCTATATTCCCTTCCAGCAAAAAACTTCGTTATATGATACCTTTTAAGATGCCTCATGAGTTAATAAATTATTTCAAGCAAGTAGGAGCGGTCAATGACCGCCCCCTACTTACATATGGCGATGATGCCGAAAAATTCGGGGAGTGGCCTTTTACTCATGATTGGGTTTATAAACAAGGCTGGCTTAATAAGTTTTTTGAAGAGCTCATGAAGAATAAGGACTGGTTGGAAACAATTAAGTTCTCAGATTATCTTGTAGGGACAGAACATTGTTCTGTCCCTACAAAAAAAATAAAGATTCCAGAGGCGTCATACCAGGAGATGATGGAGTGGTCGCACGGATCCTGGATGAATTTTCTTAAGAAATACCCGGAAACCAATCATATGGCGAGTAAAATGCATTATGTGAGCGAAAAAATTAATGGCATAGAGCATGGAGCATGGAGCATAGAGCGTAAAAAGTTAGCTCTACGCGAATTATACAAAGGCCAGTGCAACTGCGCTTACTGGCACGGCGTATTCGGCGGGCTTTATCTTTACCATCTTAGAAAAGCGATTTACGAACATCTTATAAATGCTGACAAAATAGCAGACGAAATGCTGCATAAAGATAAAAAAGATTGGGAAGATATAAAAAAGGTTGATTTATATAAAGATAAGACCAAGTCTTTTATTATTGAAAGCAATAATTTTTCAATTTATATCGATCCCCAAAGAGGCGGAATTATAAGAGAATTAGATTATAAACCATTATCCATTAATCTGGTTAATAGCCTTGCAAGGCATGAAGAGGAATATCATAAGAAAATACTCGCAAAGATGGGCCAGTCAAGCGATCCTAATGTTGTACGCACAATCCATGAAGACATAAAGGCTGTTGATCCTGGATTAAAAGACAAATTTGTGTACGATAAATATATAAAAGGGTGCCTTGTAGATCATTTTATTTCCGAAAACGTTACAATAGACGATTTTATAGATTTGAAATATGAAGAGCTTGGCGATTTTGTAAATGCCAGTTATAAAGCTAAAATAGAATTGGATAAGATTACGCTTACAAGAAAAGGCAAAGTGGGCGGTAAAACTATAGCTATTATTAAGGGGATAAAATTAAAAGGTAAGTCGCAGATAGAAATCGAGTATAGTTTAAAAAATTTAAGCAAGGGCACGATTGATGCGATTTTTGGAGTGGAATTTAACCTGACAATGCCTTATTTAAATTCAGACAGATATAATTATTCTACGGGCGATAAGATCCTAAGCAACCTCAATGAAAAAGGTTCGGTTTCCGAAACTAGCTCATTCTCAATAAAGGATTCAGGCAAGGAATTAGATATCGATTTTACATTTTCTAAAAAGCCGGAAAACATATGGTATTTTCCCGTCAAGACAGTATCTCAGTCTGAAAGGGCCTACGAACTTAACTACCAATCGTCCTGTATCTTGCCAAGGTGGAATGCCAAGATTCCTAGCTGTAAACAAGTCAGTTTTAGCATAATCTGGTCATTTTTGCGGAAAATCTGTTAAAGTTTCTGCCCGCTGTGTTCTTTAGCGGGCAGATTTTTCTTGAGTTGTTGGAATTCATTTGACAATAGCAGTTCAACCTGTTACACTACCCATTGTATTTATAAGGGGTTACATCATGGATGTTGCCTAAAGTTGCATAATGTAAGGAACGGTTTGAAACCGTTCCTTACCACTTTCCATGAGTGAAATATTATAACAAAAAAAAGGGGGTTAGGCATGGCTAAAAGCATGACCAAAAAAGACATTGTAATAAAGATTGCAACTGACACCAATATCAAGCAGATAGATGTTAAAAAAGTTGTGCAGATGATATTCGATGTTATAATTGACACCTTGGCTAGAGGCGAAAAAATAGAACTCAGGAATTTTGGGGTGTTTAAAACAAAATCAAGAAAAGGCCGCATGGGCCGCAACCCAAGGACAGGCGCGCAGGTGCCTGTCCAGCCTAAAAGAGTAGCTGTATTTAAACCAGGCTTGGTAATGAAAGCAAAGGTAAAATGACAGAAGAGGTGTGAGTGATTGTTTCGGATGCCGGTTTTAGGAGTTTATATGATAAAAGCTCTCCGCGGTACAAAAGATATCCTGCCTGATGAAATAAGCTTATGGCAGCGTATAGAAGTTATTGGCAGGGATATATTTAATATATATGGATATAAAGAGATAAGGACGCCTATAATAGAAGAGGCGTCTTTATTTATAAGAAGCATAGGCGATGCAACTGATATTGTCCAGAAAGAGATGTATATTTTTTCTGACAGAGGCAACAGGATAATCGCTCTCAGGCCAGAGGCCACAGCCTCTATTGCGCGCGCGTATATAGAAAACTCTTTGTTTCAGGCCGGAGGGGTTGCTAAATTATTTTATATAGGCCCGATGTTCAGGAGCGAAAGGCCTCAGCAGGGCAGGCAGAGGCAGTTTTATCAGATAGGGGTTGAGGCGATAGGTTCGGATAATCCGTTTATTGACGCAGAGGTCATTGCGCTTAGCGCCAGATTTCTCGAGCGACTGGGCGTTGAAAAATTTCATGTAAAATTGAACAGCCTGGGCTGCCAGAAAGATAAGATTAGAATTATGGAAAAACACAAAGAGAGTTTCAGGCCTTATCTTGAAAAATTATGCGAGACTTGCAAAAATCGCTTTGATAAAAATGTGCTCAGGATATTTGATTGCAAAGAAGATTCCTGTAAAGCTATTGCGCAGAACGTTAAGGTTGAAAGCGCATTATGCAGCGATTGCGCCGAGCATTTTGAGAAAGTTAAAGTCGGCCTGAACGCCATAGGAGTTGAATATACAATGGATAATAAAATAGTCAGGGGCCTTGACTATTACACCAGGACTGTATTTGAAATAACGCAGGAATCTCTTGGCGCAAAAGACGCTATATGCGCAGGCGGAAGATATAATAACCTGGTCAAAGAGCTGGGAGGAAAAGATACGCCCGCGATAGGATTTGCGTTTGGGATGGAGAGGTTGGTACTGGCTCTCGGTGACGGTTTAAAGTTTAAGGTTAAAAGTTCAAGGGTTGATGTTTTTGTGGCGATTGCGGGAGATATGCTTTATAATGAAGCATTTAAATTATTAGATTCTCTGCGTAACGCTGGAATTTCAGGCGAAATAGATTATGATACAAAAAGTTTAAAAGCGCAGATGAGAAAGGCGGAAAAGCTGGGCGCTAAATTTGTTGTTATTCTTGGAGAGGAAGAGTTCAAAAATAAAAGAGTCGTTATTAGGGATATGGAGAACAGCAGCCAGAAAGAAGTGGAACTAGTTAATTTAATCGCGGAACTATGCTGAGATAGTTCTCGACTTGGCCTTCGGCCTCGCTCGAACAATATTAATAAAGTTCCCAAATATTCTTCGAGCGGTCACGAAAGCGTATCTAAGGAGCAGAGTCGAGAAGTAATTGCAAAAGAGGATAAGCAAATGAAACGGACGCACACATGCGGAGAATTGACAATCGGGGATATAGGCAAGAAAGCGGCGCTTATGGGCTGGGTGCATAAAAGGCGGGATCACGGCAAATTAGTTTTTATAGATATACGCGATAGATATGGCATAACGCAGGTAGTATTTTTCAAAATGAAAGAAGCTGAAGAGCTTCGCAGCGAATATGTTATAGCAGTAAGAGGTATTGTGCAGCAAAGGCCAAAAGGCACAGAAAATTCGGATATCCCCACAGGCCAGATTGAACTCAGCGCTGCTGAACTGGAAATAATAAACCCATCCTTAACACCCCCTTTTGAACTAGACAACGTGAATGAAATTTCAGAAGATGTAAGGCTTAGATACAGGTATATTGATTTGAGAAGGCCTGAAGTCCAAAAGAAACTCATTTTGCGGCATAGGATAATAAAATCAATAAGGGATTTTTTGGATAAAAAAGGCTTTGTAGAAGTGGAAACGCCTGTGCTTACAAAATCCACCCCTGAGGGAGCCAGGGATTTTCTGGTTCCATCCAGGCTGAATAATGGAAAATTTTTTGCGCTTCCGCAATCCCCGCAGTTATTCAAGCAACTATTAATGGTTTCAGGGCTGGAGAAATATTTTCAGATAGCCAAGTGTTTCAGGGATGAAGACTTGCGCTCAGACAGGCAGCCTGAATTTACCCAGCTTGATATGGAGCTTTCTTTTACAGATGAAGAAGAGATATTTGGAACAATAGAGCGTCTGCTTAAATATGTATTCAAGGAATCCATAGGCCTGGAGCTAAAGATCCCGTTTCCAAGGATGTCCTATAAAGAAGCAATGGGAAAATACAATTCAGATAAACCTGATATAAGAGAACATAAGATCGGGTTTCAGTTCTTATGGGTCACGAGTTTTCCATTATTTAAATATAGCAAAGAAGAGAAAAAATGGGATATGGAGCATCACCCTTTTACTTATCCTTTGCTGGAAGATATTGATCTAATAGAAAAAGATCCTGCTAAGGTCAGATCCAGGGCTTACGACCTTGTTATAAACGGCGTTGAAATAGCCTCGGGCAGTATAAGGATTCACAAAAGAGATTTGCAGGAAAAGATATTCAACCGCATAGGCCTGAGCATAGACGAGGCAAAAGAGCGTTTTGGATTTTTACTGGAGGCGTTTGAATATGGCGCGCCTCCGCACGGAGGCATTGCGCTTGGCTTGGATAGGCTCATAGCATTGATGGCAGGCACAGATACGATAAGAGACGTGATAGCTTTTCCAAAAACACAAAAGGCAGTTTGCCCATTGACAGGAGCGCCATCGTCAGTAGATGAGAAACAGTTGAAGGAACTTGGGATAATGATAAAAAATAAAGGTCCCTCGCAGTCCGATGAAAAATAATGGCTGCTCGGGATCAAATTTTGTTTCACAAAATTTGGGAGGGTTTATGAATAAGCTTATAATTTGTTGTTTATTGTTAGTTATGTTTTTTGCGTCCGGCTGTGTAGTCAGAACTTATACTACTGAAATGGACAGGGTTGATCAGGAGATATACGGCAACAGAGGCGTTATTATGGGGGCCCCTCCTGCAATTGAAGACAGAGAGCAGGCAAGAAAGACAAGGACAATTTATAATGTAGAGGTAGAGGTCCCTTCAGCTTATAGGGCGTCAACAGAAGAAAAAACTAAAAATAAAGACAAAGATCTGTATGGAAATAGAGGGTATATGCAGGGAAGTATGGTTCCCGAGAAAGAGATTTATGTGTCTAGAAGCGGAAAAGAACAGGTTTCCACTGCAAGGATTAGCAGCGGATCAGGCTCTGTGAGAATGCCGCAGATAGTTTATAGCGAGCCTTCCAGTAATATAGGAACCGAGGCTTTGTCTTCCGGCAACGGAAACGAGAAGCAATATTATGTTGTTCAAAAAGGCGACACGCTTCAAAAGATATCTGAAAAGTTTTTTGGAACTACTCAGAAATGGAAGAGCATATACGACGCAAATAAGCATGTTCTCAAGAGCCCTGACAGGATAAGGCCAGGCCAGAAATTGGCGATACCAAAAGAGTGATCATAAATTCCTTAGCTAATTTACACCCGCCAAAGTTCTGTGGCGGGTGTAAATTCAAAGGTGACTATGCATCTGAAAAAAACTCTAAATAAAAAGCAGAGGATTAACGAAGTTCATAATAAGATACCCCATATTTTTATAGCTATTGTTACGTGTTTGATCATGGTGGCAGCAGCGGAATGGGATACCAGCCTCTTTAAGACAGAATTCCACGAAGGCGACATAGTGCTTAAATCAATATACGCGCCTTTTGATTTTAAAATAAAGGACGGCATAAATAATATAATAGAGGTTAAGAAGAATGAGTTGATACTTAATAAAGGAGAGCGCGTATCAAAAGGCCACATGGCAAAACTTGAAGCAATTGAACAGCGCGAGCCGTATCCGCTTAAAGTAGTGGCATTTTTCGGCATTGCTTTAATAATAGCCTTATTCATGCTGCTCCTTGTCATTTATATTGAATTCTATGAGCCTGATTTGATAGTGGGCAATAAAGAACTCATACTTCTGGCTTCAATATGCATTCTTATGACTATTGCGGCAAAGTTTATTGTAATATCTCCCTGGCCCAGCAGTCTGATCCCTGCGTCAGCTGCTTCAATGCTTATAGCGCTATTGTTGAATAACAGGCTGGCGATAATAACCACGTGTTTTTTAAGCATAATTATAGGCATGATTTCAGGAGGCAGGCTGGATATAGCGGCAGCATCTGTTGTGGGCGGAATGGTTGGGATTTTTGCAGTTAGAGATGCGAGAAGAAGATCGCAGCTTATAACAGCAGGATTTGTAGTAGGGCTTGCCAACATGGCATATTTTATAGGGATAGGCCTTATAAATTCATTGGATTTTCACACCTATATAATTGAGGCGTTTATAGGGCTTGCCAACGGAGTGATGTCAGCAATAATAGTCACAGGAGTTTTGCCTATTTTTGAAATAGCATCTAAAACAATCACAAATATAAGCCTTCTGGAAATAGCTGATTTAAATCATCCTATTTTAAAGGAAATGGTTATAAAAGCGCCTGGCACATATCATCACAGCCTTGTGGTCGGGAACCTTGCAGAGACGGCGTGCGAGACAATAGGCGCAAACGCTCTTCTGGCTCGCGTGAGCGCATATTTTCATGACATAGGAAAGATTGAGAAGGCAGAGTATTTCAGCGAAAATCAGACTGGCGGATCAATGCACGACAAACTTTCTCCGACAATGAGCAGCCTTATAATCACCAACCATGTTAAAAACGGCGTTGAGCTGGCCGAGCGGTATGGTTTAAATAAAAAGATAGTGGATATAATAAGGCAGCATCACGGCACAGGCCTTGTTTTTTATTTCTTTAAAAGGGCGCTTGAAAAGACAGAGGATGAGGAAGTGTTCGAAGAGGGTTTCAGATACCCTGGCCCAAGGCCTCAGACAAAGGAGGCTGCGTGCGTGCTTCTGGCTGATTCAGTGGAGGCTGCTTCGCGCGCGCTCGATGATCCAACGCTTTCTAGTATACAAGGCCTTGTGAAGAAAGTTATAAATAATAAATTTATAGACGCTCAACTGGACGAATGCGAATTAACCCTTAAAGATCTCGAAAGAATAGCAGAGGTTTTTACGCATATCCTTACTGGTACTTATCATAGCCGTGTCGAGTACCCCGAGGATACAGGAAAAAAGAAATAAAAAATTTAGTTTTAAGTTATAAGCCATAAGCTTTAAGCTTAAAACTTATAACTTAAAGCTTACAGCTGTTATATGAAAATAGACATACAGAATTTACAGAATATAGAAAAGATTGATAAAAATAAAATAATAGAGTGTGCGAGGCATGCATTGAAAGCAATGGCTGAGGATGACGCTGAGTTGAGCCTGGTTCTTGTAAATGACATGTATATCAGGAACCTGAATTGGAAATATAGGCAAAAGGATTTTGCTACGGATGTCCTGGCATTTCCCATGCGCGACTCCAGAAGGCTTTCAGGTTCTATACTTGGAGATGTAGTGATATCCGTGGAAACAGCTAAGAGGGAAGCCAAGAAGCGAAAAAAGAATTTTCAAGAGGAATTTAACCTTTACTTTGTGCATGGCATCCTGCATTTATTAGGTTATGGCGACGAAAAGCCAAGGGCGAGAAAAAAGATGAAAGCGAAAGAACAGGAAATATTAAAATTACTTAAAGGCCTAGAATAAGTTTTTGTAGGGACAGCACATTGTGCTGTCCCTACCGAAGCGCCATAAACCACATTTTATGAAACAGCAGAGTTTAGTAGAAAGTTTTAATGCAGCCATAGAAGGTTTTGTGTATGTTTTTAAGAGCCAGCGCAACATGAGGCTTCATTTTTTAATGGGGCTCTTCGCCATCTTTCTGGGCATACTCCTGAATTTCACTTATATGGAATTAATTGCGCTGTGCATTATAATAGCATTTGTCCTTTTTTCGGAAATGTTTAATACAGCTGTTGAGTACACAGTGGATATGGTGAGCCAGGAATACCATCCTCTCGCGAGGATAGTGAAGGATATAGGCGCGGGAGCAGTTTTATTAAGCGCAATAACTGCCGCAGTAGTCGGTTATATTTTATTTGCCAGCAGGGCGGGGATCAGGATAGAAGATAATATTGCAAAAATAAGGGGATCCAGCTGGAATATAACATTAATAATATTGATTATTATTCTTGTTATAGTGGTTTTGAGCAAACTTATTTTGCAAAAGGGCACTCCTTTAAGAGGAGGCATGCCGAGCGGCCACGCCGCGATAGCCTTTTCGATATGGGCCATAATCTCGCTTCTTTATCCGAGCAGCTTGGTTATATTCCTCGTGTTCGTGCTGGCGCTTCTTGTAGCCAGAAGCAGGATAAGCGCCAATGTCCATAATCTTATGGAAGTTTTTATAGGCGCTTTGGTCGGAGTTATAGTGACAGTGTTTATTTTTCAGATGTATAATCACCGTTGACCCCGCCCTTTTGAAAATATATTTAAGCGTGATTATCAAAAGGGCGGGATGGTTAAGGAATCAGTCTATGCGGCATAAAATCAGGTCTAATTTTTTTACAGGGTTGTTGATAATAATACCTGTAGCGCTAACCTTTTGGGTGTTATATTTCATTATAAGCAGGCTTAATCTTTTATTATTAGAGCCTATAATGAAAATATTTCAGATATGGCTGCCGGATAGGGCATCTGTAGAATTTTTTACGAAACTCGCGATATTTTTTATTTTACTGGCGCTTCTGACGCTGACCGGGTTTGCCGCAAAGATTATACTGTTTAGGAATATATTTGGTTTCGGGGAAAATGTTTTGTATAAGGTTCCGATGATCAGCACTATTTACAAAGGCCTGAAAGAGATGTCAGCCGCTTTTTTATCTAATCAGGAATCTATTTTTAAAAAAGTTGTTTTAGTGCAATATCCTAAGAATGGGGTTTATGCTATAGGATTTATTACTTCAGAAGCTAGGGGCGAGGCGCAGGAAAAGACAAAAGAAAACGTCATAAATGTTTTTGTGCCCACTACGCCGAATCCTACTTCAGGCATGCTGGTGCTTGTGCCGCAGGAAGATATAATTTATCTGGATATGTCTGTGGCAGACGGCATGAAAATGATTATTTCAGGCGGGATGGTTACGCCGCCAAAAGCCGATCATGGCAATACAGAAAACAGAAGCGATACTTTTAAGAAAGAAGGATTTCAGGGAAACTAGCCTTATCCTGACTTTTTTTACAAAAGGATTCGGAAAAATAAACGGCATCATAAAAGGCGCCAGGGGTTCGAGGCCGAGGAGCGACGCAAACCCTATATTTTTCAGCCTGGACCAGATAGTTTTTTACGAAAAAAGAACCGGAGGCGTTTCTATAATATCGCAGTGCGAGGCGCAGGAGGTATTCCTTAATATACTCAAGGAATGGGGCAGGGCTTCGTCAGCCTATTACATGCTGGAACTGACGGATGTGTTTACTGAGCCTGAAGGAAAATCAGAAGAGGTATTCGAGAACCTCTATAATAGTTTCAAGTCTCTGGATAGCGGCAAAGAGGCTAAAAGCATAACCAGATTTTTTGAAATAAAATTATTGATGGCTCTGGGCTTTTGGCCTGGCGCTGGGTATTTCAAACTCACAAAAGGCGCAATGTCCAGCGTAATGCATCTTGAAAAAGAATCTTGGAAGGCCGCTTCTAATATGAAATTAACAAAAGATGTGGATAGCGAGATAAAGGGGATCACGGCTAAAATAATAGAAGAGAATTTGGACAGGCCATTAAAAACGGTTAGGTTTTTAAATAATAATTAAAAAAACTAAAGCTTAGCGCATAGCGTAGAGCGTATAGCGGATACAAAAACTATACGCTAAACGCTATACGCTAAACGCTAAAAGATGAGAAAGCTATCGTTTCAGGAAGTCGTTGAGAAGTTGAACAAGTTCTGGTCTGACAAAGGATGCCTTATCGTAGCGCCGCTTGATATAGAGGTTGGCGCAGGCACTTTTCATCCAGCCACATTTTTTAAATCGCTTGGAAAAGAGAAATGGCGCGCGGCTTATATCCAGCCTTCAAGGCGGCCTTGTGACGGAAGATATGCGGATAATCCTCTCAGGCTTCAGCATTATTACCAGTATCAGGTGATCATAAAACCAACAGCGCCTGATATAAGAAAGATTTATCTTGATAGCCTTAAGGCGCTCGGCATAGATTTGAAAGCCCACGAAGCGAGGTTTGTGGAAGATGACTGGGAATCTCCTACTCTGGGGGCGTCAGGCCTTGGCTGGGAAGTATGGCTGGACAGCTTAGAGATTACACAGTTTACATATTTCCAGCAGGTGGCAGGCATAGAACTGGATCTTGTGCCGTGCGAAATTACATATGGCCTTGAGCGTATATGCATGTTTATCCAGGAAAGATTTAATTTGTTTGACCTGGAATGGCATAATGGCGTTACTTACGGAGATATTCACAAGCAGCATGAGATAGAATATTCAAAGTATAATTTTGAAGAAGCCAGCATAGAGATGTATTCAAAGATGTTTGAATATTTTGAAAAAGAGGCAAATAGATTGGTAGATTTGGGCCTTGTGTATCCTGCGTATAGCTTTGTCTTGAAGGCATCTCACGCGTTCAATGTTCTGGACGCGAGGGGCGCAATAAGCCAGAACGAGAGGCCCCGCTATATAGCCAGGGTCCGCGGCCTTGCCAAACGTTGCGCCGAACTCTATTTAACCGCCCCCAGCAACTTTACAAACTAACATTGTTAAAGTGTAAAGTTGTTCAGGGACAAATAGGATTATGAAGAGAAATGTCAGCGATTTTTTGTTAGAGATCAATGTTGAAGAGTTGCCGGCTAGCTATGTGAGGCCTGCTTTGGCTCAATTGAAGGAAGCATTTATTGAGAAGCTTAGCAGAGAGCGCATAGAGCATGGAGAGGTCAGAGTGTTTGGGACAGCCGCAACTCTTTTATGTTATGTAAAAGACATGCAATTAAGACAAAAAGAACTTTCTCAGGAGATAATAGGCCCGCCTAAGAAAATAGCATTTGATGAAAATGGCAATCCTACTCCTCAGGGCATAGGCTTTGCAAAGAATCAGGGAGTAGATATTAAGGATTTAAAGATAAAACAAATGCCAAAAGGCGAATATGTATTTATTGTTAAGAAAATAAAGTCAAAGCCTGCAAAAGAGGTTCTTCGAGGCCTGATGCCTGAAATTGTAAAATCAATTGGTTTTCCGAAGACAATGAAATGGGATGATTCTGGCGTGAGATTCGCAAGGCCGATAGAATCTATTGCGGTTTTATTGGATAAGGAAAATGTGAAGATTAAACTGGGAAACGTGCCAGCCAAATTTATTAAAGGCGCGTCAGCAGGCGCATATCTTAAAAAACTTGAAAACGCATATATGCTGGACCAGGATAAGAGAAAAATAGAAATAGAGCATATGATTAAAGCTGTCCAAAAGAAACTCGGCCTGGATGAATATGCCGACAAAAATCTTCTTGAGGAAACAAATTTTCTGGTCAAGTCTCCGGTATTAATAATAGGGGATTTCGACAAGAAATATTTAGCGATCCCGAAGGATGTTTTAGCTGCCAGCATGTCCAAACATCAGAGGGTATTCACGCTTTCCAAAAACAACAAATTGATCAATAAATTTATCGCTGTAATTGACGGTAAAGGCAGAAGTATGGCGAAGATGAAGAAGCAATACGCTAATATTTTAGAAGCCAGGCTTAAGGACAGCCTGTTTTTCTATAACGAGGACATAAAGAAGCCGCTTTCAGACCAAACCCCTAAATTAAAAGACTTGATTTTTCAAAAAGATTTAGGTAATATGTTCGAAAAAATTCAAAGGCTGGAAGAGCTCTCGTCGTTTATCTCTGAAAGGATAGGTATAGACACTGCGAATAAGGAAGACATAAAAAGAGCGGCGTATTTATGCAAATCAGACCTTGTCACGCAAATGGTGGGAGAATTTCCAAGCCTGCAGGGCGTAATGGGAATGGAATACGCCCTTAAAAGCGGAGAAAAGAAATCTGTAGCAATAGCCATAAAAGAGCATTATCTTCCCAAAGGCATGGATGATAGCCTCCCTGAAACAATAGAAGGCGCAATACTTGCGATAAGCGACAGGGTTGATAATATAGTCGGCTTTTTAGGCAGCGGGATAGAGCCAAAAGGAAGTTTTGACCCGTTTGGCATCAGAAGGAATTCCCAGGGCCTGATCCAGATTTTAAACCATAAGTCCATCAGATTGGAACTTTCCGGCCTGATTAAAAAAGCGATAGAGGTATATAAAGGTAAACTTAAAATATCGCAGGAAGAATTGGAAAAAAAGGTACTTAATTATATAAAGGAAAGGCTTGAGTTTCTGGCACCTGACACCAGGCCTATAGAGTTGAAGCAGGCGGTTCTTAAATCCGGCTGTAATGATATAGTAAGCGTATTCAAAAGGGTAGAGGCTTTATCTGAAATAAGCGCTGAGAAATATTTTTTAAAAGCAGCCAAGGTTTGCGAAAGGACTTCTAATATTTTAAAAGGCGCTGTAGGGGCGATCAATGATCGCCCCCTACAGATAAATGACGTCAAAGAGGAATTATTTAAGGAAGATCTGGAAAAAGAGGTTTGGATGGCGTACACAGCCAATAACGTTGCAATAAAGAATTTGATAAAGGAAGAGAGATACAAAGAGGCTACTAAGGCATACGGAGAGGCGTTTTTTGAGGCCTTGCATAGGTTTTTCGATAACGTGCTTGTGAATACAGAAGACAGCGCTCTCCGCGGGAATAGGCTTGCAATGATGCAGGCCATTAATAAACTCTACACAAATGATGTAGCGGATCTAGCTTTATTACCACAAATAATTATTAGGTAATCGCGGGACTACGCGGAAGCTGTTCCTCACTTTGTTCGGAACAGACCCAGTACCACAAGGGTACTGGGCACGCGCGGAAAAACGCGGAAGTTAGAATTTAGTTTCAGCGTAGTTCTGCGTCAATTGCGAGTGAAACGAGCAACTGCTCCCGCGTGGTTCAGCGATACTAGAAAGGGGTCTTTTAAAGATGAACAAAATGGTTTACTTCTTTGGCGGCGGAAAAGCAGACGGAAATGAAGGCATGAAAAATCTTTTAGGAGGCAAGGGCGCGAATTTAGCGGAAATGGCAGGGCACAAGGATCTGAGGCTGCCTGTACCTCCTGGATTTACGATAACAACAGAAGTTTGCGCGTACTATTATGAGAATAAAGGCAAATACCCAAAAATTCTCAAGGAAGATGTTCAGAAGAATCTGGCAAAGGTCGAGAAGCTGATGGAAAAAGGTTTTGGCGATGTCCAGAACCCGCTTCTGGTTTCTGTCCGTTCAGGCGCGCGCAAATCCATGCCTGGCATGATGGAAACGGTTTTAAACGTGGGCCTTACTGAAAAAACAATCCAGGGCCTTATAAATCAGACTAAAAACGAGAGATTTGTTTATGATGCTTACAGGCGCCTCATAATGATGTATTCCGACGTTGTGATGGAAAAGGCAGCCGGTATCGAGCCTGAAGGCGACATGGGCATACGCAAGCAGCTTGAAAAAATCATGAGCGGCGTAAAAAATAAAAATGGCGCGAAGAGCGACACTGATCTGAGCGCTGAGGATTTGAAGAAGCTTTGCGCGGAGTTTAAGAAAAAAATAAAAGAGGCGCTCAAGAAAGAGTTTCCGGACGATCCTTACGAACAGCTCTGGGGAGGGATAAGCGCTGTATTTGCGTCGTGGAACGGCAAAAGAGCTATTTCTTACAGGAAGATTGAAAATATTCCGGATGAGTGGGGCACTGCCGTGAATGTGCAGACAATGGTCTTCGGGAATATGGGCAATGACTCTGCAACAGGCGTTGCGTTTACAAGAAATCCAGGCAATGGAGAAAATGGTTTTTACGGCGAGTACCTTGTAAATGCTCAGGGCGAAGACGTTGTGGCTGGCATCAGGACGCCAGCCCCTATAAATTCATATTCAATGAGCGAGCACAATAAAGAACTTATAACGCTCGAAAAATTCATGCCGGTAATTTATAAGGAAATTTGCGATATAAGGGAGAGGCTGGAGAAACATTACAAAGACATGCAGGACATTGAATTCACTATTGAAAAAGGAAAGCTTTACATGCTTCA
The DNA here is from genome assembly GCA_001871815.1 of Candidatus Omnitrophica bacterium CG1_02_40_15. Lineage (GTDB taxonomy): Bacteria > Omnitrophota > Gorgyraeia > Gorgyraeales > Gorgyraeaceae > UBA10183. The sequence goes on along the minus strand of MNVP01000077.1, from coordinate 6,914 downwards.
GTGCCGTTCAGGCAAAAGAAACGGCCCTGCTGCTGTAAGAATGGCAGTGGATATGGTGAAAGAAAAGCTTATAGACGCGAAAATCGCTGTCATGAGAGTCACTCCGGATCAGCTGGATGAATTATTGCATCCTATAATCGACCCTAAGACAGAGAAGTTGGTTAAGCCTGTTGCCAAGGGTTTGCCCGCGGGCCCCGGAGGCGCGGCCGGCCAGATAGTTTTCACGGCAGAAGAATCTGTGAAGTGGAAAAAGGAAAGTAAACCTACGATCCTTATCCGCGAAGAAACAAATCCCGAAGACGTTGAAGGCATGAGGGCTTCTGAGGCGATACTTACAGTGAGAGGGGGCATGACATCTCACGCAGCTCTTGTAGCGCGCGGCTGGGGAAAATGCTGCATCGTAGGATGTGGCGGCATAACAATCAATTCAGCGGCAAAACAATTTTCCGCCGGAGGAAAAACTTTCAAGGAAGGCGACTGGGTTACGCTTAACGGCACAAAAGGCTATGTGTATGAAGGAAAACTTCCGATGATGGATGCGACGGAAGAAAACGAGATGTTTAATAAATTCCTTAAAATATGCGACTCTGTCAGAAAATTGAAAATCAGGACCAACGCTGAAACGCCTAGCGACGCGAAAAAGGCGCGCATGTTCGGGGCAGAAGGCATAGGCCTTTTCAGGACAGAACATATGTTTTACGGCAAGGGTTCAGAGGAGCCACTTTTTAAATTAAGGAAGATGATAGTTTCCAAAACGGCGGAAGAAAGAAAGGCAGCTTTAGCTGAACTATTTGTGCACGTAAAGAGCGACATAAAAGGTACCCTTGAGGCAATGGACGGATATCCCGTAACCATAAGGCTCCTGGATCCGCCTCTTCATGAGTTTGCGCCGCACGAAGAATCAAAATTAAAAGAACTTGCAGAGAGCCTGAATATCTCAATGGAGGAATTGGAGAAAAGGGCAGCGAACTTACGCGAATCAAATCCAATGATGGGGCATCGCGGAGTCAGGCTTGGGGTCACTTATCCTGAAGTGACAGAGATGCAGGTCCGCGCGATACTTGAATCAGCGTGCGAACTCATCCAATCAGGCAAAAAGATTTATCCTGAGATAATGATCCCTGTTGTGTGCGATAAAGCGGAACTTGTAAATCAGAGAAAAATCGTAGAGCAGGTTTATGAAGAGGTAGTCGCCAAATATAAAGTAAAGAAGATACCTTACATGTTCGGCACAATGATTGAAATCCCCAGGGCGGCTCTTATGGCTGGACGCATTGCCGAAGAGGCTGAATTTTTTTCTTTCGGCACTAACGACCTCACGCAGATGAGTTTTGGTTTCTCAAGGGATGACATGGGCGGATTCTTGACGGATTATCTTGAGAAGAATATCCTGCCTGTCGATCCATTCCAGACAATTGACCAGGATGGAGTCGGAGAACTTATAAAGATAGCTATTGAACGCGGAAGAAAAACCAGAAAAGATTTAAAGATAGGCATATGCGGAGAGCATGGCGGAGAGCCTAAATCAGTCGAGTTTTGCCACAGGGTTGGGATGAACTATGTAAGCTGTTCGCCTTTCAGGGTTCCGATTGCCAGGCTTGCGGCGGCTCAGGCGGCGGTAAGAAAATAGAAAACAGCGATGTTGGTGAAAGGTTAAAGGTGTGAGGTTTAAGGAAAACACCTTTCACTTTAAACCTTTAACCGACATTGCTATAAGCAGGTTTAAAAATGGACACTATAAAATTATACCTCAGAGCAATAAAAGACACGCCTCTTTTGAGCGCTGGCGAAGAGATATCCCTTGCGAAAAAGATAAGGGCTGGCAATGTTCACGCCCAGAAAAGAATGATACAGTCTAATCTGAGGCTTGTGGTGAGCATTGCCAAGAGGTATGCGAAATTAGGCGTCCCAATAATGGACCTTATAGAGGAAGGGAATCTCGGCCTTATGAAGGCAGTTAAGAAATATAACCCTTACAAAGGCTACAGGTTTTCTACTTACGCAGCTTGGTGGATTAAACAATACATCACAAGAGCCATTGCGAACCAGGGTAAGACCATAAGGATACCTGTTTATATGACAGAGATAATCAACAGATGGAAAAGAATAACTGAACAGTTGACTCAGAAATACGGCAGGAAGCCCAAGGTAAAAGAAGTCGCTAAGCTGATGAAACTTCCTATGAGGAAGATACGGGAGATAAGCGAAGCAGCTACAAGGATATCTTCTCTTGATGCGCCTATCGGCGACGAAAGCACAGGGCAGTTTATAGACCTTATTGAGGATAATACCAACCTGTCTCCCACGGATAATATTACTGACAGCCTTCGCCGCGAAAGAATTGTTCAATTGCTGGATCACATGAATGAGCGCGAAAAAAAGATCTTGGATCTTAGGTTTGGATTGAGCGACGGCGCCACTCGTACTTTAGGCGAAACAGCAAAGGTGTTCGGTATCACAAGAGAAAGGGTCAGGCAGATAGAAAGCGTAGCGCTGGAAAAATTGCGGATGTTTATAATGCAGCAAACCGGCGAGATGGGAGAATACTAATAATAACAGTTCTCGATTGGGCTCAGGCTTAGAGCTTGCATGGTTCACTCGAACAATATTCTTCGAGCGATCACGAAAGCATATCATGAGAGCAGAGTCGAGAAGTTAACATAGGGAGATATTATGTGCGATTTAAAAAAATATATTCGCAACATCCCGGATTTTCCGAAGAAAGGGATTCTCTTTCGGGATATTACCACGCTTATCGGCAACAAAGAAAAATTCAGAGAGGTCATTGATACGCTGGCAAAAAGATATGCTGGCAAGAAAATAGACGCAGTCCTTGCCGTGGAATCCCGCGGTTTTATCTTTGGCGGAGCCCTGGCTTATAAGTTAGGAGCTAGTTTCGTCCCTGTTAGAAAAAAAGGAAAACTTCCGCATAAGACATATAGGGCAACTTATTCCCTGGAATATGGAGAAGATACGCTTGAGATACATCAGGATGCGATAAAGCCGGGAGAGAGGGTTTTATTGATAGATGATTTGCTTGCGACAGGCGGGACGCTTGGCGCAGTAGTAGGCCTTGTAAAAAAACTAAAAGGCGAAATCATAGAGCTTGCCTTTATAATAGAATTAGAAGATTTAAAGGGCCGTTCCAAATTAAGCGATTTCCCGGTCTATTCCATGATTCAATATTGATGTCCCTATAGCTCAGATGGATAGAGCACAGGTTTCGCGCCTCCACTGATTCGATAGTTTGGTAATAGATTTGGATAGAAGATTTTATGTTGTTTGTAAATAAATAGTGTTTGTTCGGCGCGGCATCATCCTGACGTTAGCTCACGGGATGATGTCCTAAACCGGCTTACATGTCCCAGTAGCTCAGATGGATAGAGCACAGGTTTCCTAAACCTGGGGTCGGGCGTTCGAATCGCCCCTGGGACGCCATTAAAGTCAAAACAACTTGACACTTTAACATTGTTGAAATGTAAAGTTGTTGGATGGGAGAGAAAATGATTGACTTACATACACATACGTTATTGAGCGATGGGGAATTGTTGCCTACTGAATTAGCCAGGAGGGCTCAGGAAAAAGGCTATAAAGTTATAGGAATAACTGATCATGTGGATTCTTCCAATGTCGATTTTGTAATCCCCAGGATCATAAACGCGTGCAAGGATATAAATAAAAACTGGAAAATAAAAGCGATTCCAGGAGTTGAGATTACGCACATGCCTCTTGAGCTGATAAAAAGCACAGTAAAGTTTGTCCGCTCAATCGGCATAAAGCTGGTGCTGGTGCATGGAGAAACAATAGTCGAGCCGGTTATAAAAGGCACAAATAAAGAATCGCTTCTTTCAGGTATTAATATCCTTACTCATCCGGGCTTGATTACGCTTGAAGATGCAAAGCTTGCGGCAAGTAAAAATATATACCTTGAAATCACAGCGCGTAAAGGCCATTCGCTTAGTAACGGCCATGTTGTTAAGATGGCCAGGATGTCAGGAGCGAAGCTTGTTTTAAATACAGATTCGCATACGCCTGAAAACCTGATTACAAAAGACTTTGCAGAAAAAGTCCTTCTCGGCGCAGGGCTTGATAAAAAGGAAATCGCGCAGGTTTTTAAGAATTCTGAAGAATTAGCAGCTGGTCTTGCTTGACACCGGTAAAGTAATGTAGTAACATATTCTTCGAGCCCAGTTTCAAACTTACGCGAATCTTTTAAGAGTATCCACTTAGGTTTGGAACGGGGCGAGCGATGCCCGAAGGGCTGAGTCGAGAAGCCTGCCCTGAGCGAAGTCGAAGGGTTCTCGACTCTGCCAAAATATTCTTCGAACGAAGTCGAGAAGATATTTTGGCCTCGCTCGAACAATATTAGGAGGATTGTATGCATAGTCTAAAGCCTTTGTTTTTTGTACCTTGTTTCTTGTTACTTGTTTTAATTGCTGGCTGCGCTACATTTCCTCAGAGCGAATCAGCTGGCAATGCGGGAAAAAATAAGGTATCGCTTTCTGTTGCGTCTCTACTTAAATTTGAAGACATCCCTGTCCCTTCAGGATTTAAACTTTTAGACAAAGAATCTTTTGCGTTTCAGAATGATAAATCGAGAGTCGCCTTATTAAAATATTACGGCGGCCAAAACGCTGAGAAAGTCCTGGAGTTTTACAAAGCGCAAATGGCGTCATTTAACTGGTCTCTGGTGAATATCATAGAATACGACAGGAAAGTTTTGAACTACGAAAATTCAGAAGAAAGCTGCATAATTACTATACAGCCGCAAGGCGGGAAAAGCATGGTAACAGTGGCGCTTTCTCCTAAATCAAGGCCTATAAAGCCTGAAAAAATGAGCTCAAAAGAGTATAAGTAGTGGTTGATTTTCGTGCCAGGCACAAAGCATGGTGTTCCTGGCACGAAAATACTTGACAACATAATATATATAAGGTATACTTTTTCATTAATAAGGGAAAGCGTTTACAAGTAAGCGTATACCGCTATAGGCAGCTTTAATCTGTGCGAAGAATGGGGGTGAAACTTTAAAGCAGAAGCAGCCAAAATAATATAGCGATATATCTATAGAGAAAAGTAATTATTTAGGTAAAACCTAGTTAGAATATAGCGTAGGGGACGATCAGTGATCGTCCCGTACAAAATTTCCCAAGGAGGAAAAGTAAATGAGTAGATTCTTAAAATTAATGAGTATACTAGCAATAGTAGCTCTCATTGCTGTCCCAGCGTTCGCAGAAGTCCAGAACGTAAAGGTCAGCGGTGATATTGATTCAAAGATGATTACGAGGGACAACTATAATCTTGGTAGCGGCATCGCTGGTAACGGTAGTGATGATACCGATAAATGGTTTATGTCAACAACCAGGGTTCAGGTTGATGCGGATCTTACTGACAACGTGTCTACCAGCGTAAGGCTTTTAAATGAAAGAGATTGGAATGTCGAAACTAATGCTACTACAGACATAGACCTTGATCTCGCATATGTAAAGCTAAAAGAAATGTTTTACGCGCCTCTTACAATGACCATTGGTAGGCAGAATATCAGGCTTGGCAGTGGTTTAGTTGTCGGAGATCCTGATACCAATGATACTAGTGCGATATCTGCAGCTAGCGGAACAATTACAGCACAAGATCTTTCTGCAAGAAAATCTTTCGATGCAGTAAGAGCAACGTTGGATTACAATCCTTTAGTGGTAGATCTTTTTATGGCAGTGATTAATCCCGGCACTATTGGAAGCGGGAACACCAATAACGACACAAACTTGTATGGAGTCAATGCAGCGTATAAGTTTGACAAGTATAATTCAGAAGCAGAAGCTTATATAGTTTCAAACCGCGCCAGATCAGCTACAACAAAGTCAATTACAACTGATGTATATGGCGTAAGAGGCAGTTTAGAGCCTATTTCCAAGTTAGTATTAAATGGAGAATTTGCAGCGCAGAGAGGAACTTTTAGTGCTACACAAGACAGGTCTGCTTGGGCAGCTGATGCAGCAGCATCATATGCGATTGATTACAAGTGGTCGCCAAAAGTAGGCGTAGGATATGTTTATCGTTCAGGTGACAAAGCTGGTAATACGGGCGACTATAAAGCATGGAACACTATGTACGAAGATCAGACGCACGGCATCGTTGCCAACCAGATTTTTAATGATAATAATGAAGGCGGCGATTCTAACTCCGAGATAATCACTGCGAATGCGTCAATTAATCCTATACAGGATCTGACAGTAGCAGTTGATTATTACAACTTTGCGTTAGCTGAGAAGCTTACAAATCTGTCTACCATGAATGGCACAATAATAATGACAGATAAGAAAACTTTAGGACAGGAAGTCGATCTTTCATTGGGTTATGACTACACAGAAGATGTAAAGCTTGGTTTAACAGCAGGATTCTTTTTACCAGGTGATGCATTTTCTAATGTAAATGACAGCGCAGCATCAACAGTCATGGCTGATGTAAAGGTTAGCTTCTAA